>SGZF01000020.1 GCA_004213645.1 Flavobacteriales bacterium
GGCTAAGGAAGGAATTACTGGAAGTAAAAATATAATGAATCATTATTTAAAAATATGCGAAATTGTTAAAGGTGATGTTTCAGCAGAAGTTATTTCTGTAGATTATAATGGTATTATTAAAGAAGGAGAAGCGCTTGCATCTTTACATGATCAAATTGTAATAAAAGTGCCGATGATAGAGGAGGGTGTAAAAGCAATAAGATATTTTACCGATAAAGGACTTAAAACTAATTGTACACTAGTTTTTTCTTCTGGCCAAGCTCTTTTAGCAGCTAAAGCAGGCGCTACTTATGTTTCCCCATTTATTGGAAGACTTGATGATATTTCTACTGATGGTTTAGATTTAATATCTGATATTAGAGATATTTATGATAACTATGCATATGAAACACAGATTTTAGCTGCATCGATAAGACATACGATGCATATAATTGATTGTGCAAAGATTGGTGCAGATGTAATTACAAGTCCTTTATCTGCAATTAAGGGCTTATTAAAACATCCACTTACTGAAAGTGGATTGCATAAGTTTTTAAGTGATTACAAAAAAGGAAACTAGTTAGAGGTTAAAATTTTCCTAATATCATTACTAAATAGGTTACTGAATGCATCTAATATGTTTACCTTTTCATCTATTACTATTGTTTTATTTAGGAAAGTTAATACCCAGTCTTTACTTGAACTCTCAAAATCTCTAAAAGAAAACTGGTTAGATAAATCTAAATTTAATATATTTTGTGCTTGACTTACCATATCAGTATATGGTTGAATACATATTCCTACAAATCTATAATCAGGGAATTCCTGTTTTAGTGCTTCTATTCTTCTAATTGTTCTTCTGTAATGATTCATTTGTGTTTGAGACCAAAAATATATGAAAGTCTTATTTCCAATAAATTCATCAGTACTTGAAATTATATTTCCATTATAATTTAATATATCAATTTCTGGTAATTGATTTCCTTCTTGCATTCTCCCAATATCTTCATAAAGTTTAATAATCTCATTTAAATATATTGTAGACGAATTTACATAAGTAAAATAGTCAATAAATTTTTCATGAAAGTTATTGTTTTTAAAATTTAAAATTTCTTCAATTGCTGTTGCTCTAGCTAAATTATTTTTCAAATAAGGATCACTAATTTGTGAATCTATAATTAATAGTTTTTTTATATTAAAGTCAGTGTTATTTTTTTCATAAAAATATACTTTCCCGCTATCAAGTGTTTTATGATTAAAGTAATTCATTAAATATGTTACATATGGTTCAAAAAGGGAAAGATCTGTATCGTTCAAGTTTATATCTTTTCTATAGTTGAAATATTCATTTCTTTGATCCTCATTCCAATCCTTGCCTCTTAGAAGAGCATATCTTTCTAGCTTATTAAAATAATTATATTTTATACTAGCTTTAGTTATATTTTTTGCAAGATTCTTATGATTACTGCTATTGTTAAATAAATTCCAGATATAATTTTTTTCTTTTATAAGCGAATCAATAGCATTTTTAAATATATTTCTATCCTCTGCATATATTTCAGAAATAAACTCTGTTTCTGAATCATCTAAAATAGACATATCAACTAAAAAATTATTTTTTGATGACCCTTTTCCAGTAAAAGTTATTGATTCTTTAAAGTCTTCAACATTTACTCTAACCCATAAGCTATCTCCATTTTCAATTATTATATTTTGATTTTCAGGTAAATGTTCAATTCTATATATACCTGGTTGAATATTTTGAATTTTTTTAAAAAACTTATTATCTGAATCTAGCTGAATTGAATCTATTTTAATATTGTTAAAATAGAAATTAACATAACTTGAGGAAGGGTTAATTATTTCTCCACCTAAGAAAAAATCACTATTTGAAACCTCATTATTACAGGAATTAGAAAAAAATAAAATTATAGTAAGTATAATTAGTTTTAGAAATTTCAACTTGCTATTTTTGCCCATATTTATGTTATCTGTCTCTAATTTATCGTTACAATTCGGAAAAAGAATATTATTTGATGAAGTAAATATAACTTTTTCTCCTGGAAATTGTTATGGTATTATTGGGGCCAATGGTGCAGGTAAGTCAACTTTTCTTAAAATTCTTTCAAAGGATTTAGAACCAAATACTGGTTCAGTTTTTCTTGAACCTGGAAAAAGATTATCTGTTTTAGAACAAAATCATAATAGATATGATGAAAATACTGTTCTTGAAACTGTAATACTTGGAAATCAGAAACTATTTGATTTAAAAAGTGAGATTGATTCAATTTATGCAAAAGAAAACTTTTCAGATAAAGATGCAGATAGAGTAGGAGAGCTTCAAGCATCTTTTGAAGAAATGAATGGTTGGAACGCAGATGCTGATGCAGCTTTTCTTTTATCTAATTTAGGAATAACTGAGGACTTTCATCAGAACTCTATGAGTGATATTGATCAAAAGGTAAAAGTTAAAGTTCTTTTAGCTCAATGTCTTTTTGGGAACCCAGATGTTTTAATTATGGATGAACCAACTAATGATCTTGACTATACAACTGTAGAATGGCTTACAACTTTCATTAATGAATTTGAAAATACAGTAATAGTTGTTTCTCATGATAGATTTTTCTTGGATTCAGTATGTACTCACACTTCTGATATTGACTTTAGTAAAATCAACCATTTTTCAGGTAACTATACTTTTTGGCAACAATCTAGCCAACTTGCAGCTAGACAAAAATTACAGCAAAACAAGAAAGCTGAGGAAAAGAAAAAAGAGTTGCAAGAATTTATTTCTAGATTCTCTGCCAATGTCGCAAAATCAAAGCAGGCTACTGCAAGAAAAAAGATGATTCAAAAACTTAATATTGAGGAAATTAAGCCTTCAAGCAGAAGGTATCCTGCAATAATTTTTGAACAAGATAGAGAAGCAGGTGATCAAATTCTTGAACTTAAGTCTTTATCTTATGAAAAAGACGATGAAGTTTATTTTAAAGATATTAGTTTGAATTTAAACAAAGGTGAAAAAGTTTTAGTTGTATCTAAAAATTCCAGATCAATCAATTTATTTTATGATTGTATTTCTGGAAATCTTGAACAAACCTCGGGCACATACAGTTGGGGTGTAACAACCTCAAATGGTTATTTGCCAGTGGACAACGATTCTTTTTTTGAAAAAAATATTTCTTTAGTTGATTGGTTAAGACAATGGTCAAACAATGATGAGGAAAGGGAAGAGTTGTTTATTAGAAGTTTTCTTGGTAGAATGTTATTTAGTGGAGATGAGGCTTTAAAATCATGTAGTGTGCTTTCTGGAGGAGAAAAAGTAAGGTGCATGTTGTCTAAAATTATGATGGGCAAGCCAAACGTTTTGATAATTGATGAGCCAACTAACCATTTAGACTTAGAGTCTATAACAGCATTCAATAATTCTTTAACAAACTTTAAAGGTAATGTTCTTTTAAGTACTAACGATAGAGCGTTTGCAGAATCTGTTGCTAATAGAATTATTGAAATTACACCAAATGGAGTTATTGATAGCTACCTTCCTTTTAGTGAATATATTTTAGATGAAAAGGTTTTAGCATTAAGAGAAAAACTATACAAATAGGTTATTTATCTCTTATCTCAGCTCCAAGTTCAGAAGTATATTTGTCTGCTATCTTCTTCATGATTTTATCAATTAACTTATCAGTTAGTGTCTTTTTAGAGTCATTAAAAGTAAAGCTTATTGCAAAAGATTTCTTATTTTTTTCAAAGTTTTTCCCTTTAAATTCATCAAAAAGATTAACATCTTTTAAAATTTTATTATCTGATTTAAAAGCAATACTTCTAATTGTGTCAAAAGTAATGTTGTCATCTATTATCATTGATAAATCTCTTCTTGATGATGGAAATTTAGATAGATCCTGATACTTAATGTTCAATGTGTTTAATTTAATTAAATCTAGATTTAGATTAAAAACGTGGACTTTGCTGTCTATTGAAAATTCTTTGGCGTATTCTTTATCTAATTCGCCAATAAAACCTAGATTATTATTGTTGCTAATGACAGAGAGTTTATATTCAAATAGATCATCATCTTCAATCTGATATTTAACATTTAAAATATTTAATTCTTTAAATAAATTTTCAATAATACCTTTGAGATAGTAAAAGTTACTTTTAGAGTAATTTACCATCCAATTTTCCTCAAACACGTCTCCAACAACAGTCGCATTTATTTGTTTATTTTCATTAAAACCCTCATTTTGATCTGAATACACATTTCCAATTTCAAATAACTTTAGATTTTTATTCTGTCTATTTATGTTATGTTTTATTGTTTCAAGTGTATTAGGAATTAATGAAACTCTAAGGTTAGATAATTCTATCCCTTGAGGATTCAAAATCGTTACAGGTTTTAAATTAAACTTACTATTAGTTCCGGGCGAACATATGGAATTATTAATAATTTCATTAAATCCAATTCCAGCTAAATTTTTACTAATAAAAGATTCAGTAATTTTATTTTTATCTGTTTCTGGTAATGATAATGATATTCTTGATTCTATTTCAATATTATCAAACCCGTAAACACGCAATATTTCTTCAATTACATCTATTTCTCGATACACATCATGCCTGTAGTTAGGAGCAATAATATTTAATCCATCATCACTATGCCCTTCAATCTTAAAATCCAAAGAACTTAATATCTGAGTTATATCTTCTTTATCAATTTTTTTTCCAGAGACATCATTAATTTTCTTATATCTTAAATAAATATCTTTTTTTTCTAATTTAAGGTTGTCTTCGATATAAACCTGAGAAACAGAAGATTCAGGATTATCCTTTTTTATTAGAATTGCAGCTCTTTTAAGTGCGTACAATACTTTGTCTGGGTCAACCCCTCTCTCATATCTATATGAAGCATCAGTAAAAAGTTGATGTTTTTTTGATGATTTTCGAATTGTAACAGAATTAAAAATTGCAGACTCTAAAAATAAGTTTTTTGTAGTGTTAGATACCCCTGACTGAAATCCCCCATAAACTCCTGCTAAACAAAGTGGAGTATCATTAGAACAAATCATTAGATCATCTTTATTTAAATTAATAATTCTTTCATCAAGTGTTTTAAACTTTGTTACATTTTTTAAGGATTTTACATCTATACTCGAAATTTTGTCTAAATCAAATGCATGAAGTGGTTGACCTATCTCATGCATTAAAAAATTAGTTATATCAACAATATTATTAATAGGTTTTAGACCAATTGATTTTAGTTTGTTTTGTAATTCTATAGATGATTGTTTAACATTTATATCTTTAATTATAACTCCTGAGTAAAAAGGGCACTTTTGAGTATCCTCTATATTTATTTTAAATCCTTTATCAATGTTTATCGAATCAAAACTACTTATTGAAGGTAGTTTAAGGTTACTTTTTATTGAATTTAAATCATAATAAGCTTTCAAATCTCTAGCTACTCCATAATGTGACATAGCATCACATCTATTTGGTGTTAAACCAATTTCAAAAATGTTATCATTTGCTACATTAAATATATTACTTATTGGAGTTCCAGGTTTAATATTATCATTAAGAACCATTATACCGTCATGTGAATCACCCAATCCAATTTCATCCTCTGCACATACCATTCCATTACTGACCACTCCTCTTATTTTTGATTTTTTAATTTTTATTTCTATTCCTTCATTTGTATATATTTTTGATCCTACAGGAGCTACTGGAACAACTTGCCCCTTTTTTATATTGGGGGCACCACAAACAATTTCAGAGATGTTATTATTTCCGAGATCTATAGAAGTGACTTTTAATCTGTCAGCATTTGGATGTTTTGTACATTCAAGAACTTTGCCTGCTATGACTCCTTTTAGACCTCCTTTAATTGATTCAAAAGGAGATAGTTTTTCTACTTCTAAGCCTAAATTGGTTAAAATTTCAGAAATCTGATCAGGTGTAGAGTCGGTTTCTATATAATCTTTAAGCCAATTGAATGATATTTTCACAGGAATGATTTAAATAACAAATATACTTATTCAACTAATATATCGCCACAAATTTTTTGAATTTGAAGATGATGATAGTTCATTTCTAATGGGAAGATTTTCTTTTTTAATAAGTCTTGGATCATTTTCAAGAATATTAATTGCACATAAGCGGGCATTGTTCAAAATTTTAGTATCATAAATAATATCTGCTAATTTAAACTTTAATACGCCGCTCTGTTTTGTTCCCAAAATATCACCTGGTCCTCTGATCTTTAGATCAACTTCTGCTAACTTAAAGCCATCACTAACATTAACCATAGTATCTATTCTTAACATTGATTCCTCTGATAATTTGTCTTTGGTCATTAAAATGCAATAACTCTCTTCATTACCCCTTCCAACTCTTCCTCTTAATTGATGAAGTTGAGACAATCCAAATCTTTCCGCACTCTCTATTACCATTACAGAGGCATTAGGAACATTTACTCCAACTTCAATAACAGTAGTAGATACTAGTATTTGAGTCTCCTTATTAATAAACCTTTTCATCTCAAAATCTTTATCCTTTCCACTCATTTTACCATGAACGATGCTAACCTGATAATCTGGACGAGGAAACTCTCTTACAACACTTTCGTAACCATCCATTAAATCTTTATAATCTAGTTTTTCAGATTCATTTATAAGGGGATATACTAAATAAATTTGTCTTCCTTTTTTTATTTGCCCTCTTATAAATTTAAATACACTTAGCCTATTCTTATCGTATTTGTGTACAGTCTTAGTAGTTATCCTACCTGGAGGCAACTCTTTTATTGAGGATATATCTAGGTCACCATAAAGGCTCATTGCAAGTGTTCTAGGAATTGGAGTAGCAGTCATAACAAGTATATGTGGCGGAGGATTATTTTTTTTCCAAAGTTTAGCTCTTTGAGCAACTCCAAATCTATGTTGCTCATCAATTATACTTAACCCTAAATTTTTAAATTGAACAATGTCCTCTAATATTGCATGTGTTCCAACTAGAATATTTGTTTTACCAGACAACAAATTTTTATGGATTGATTTTCTATCCTTTGCCTTTACAGATCCAGTCAATAACTCTACTTTTATATCAAAATCACTTAATAGTTCATTTAATGATTTGTAATGCTGATTTGCTAATATCTCTGTTGGAGCTAGTATGCTGGATTGGAATCCATTGTCAATAGCTATCAACATTATCATAAGTGATACTATAGTTTTACCTGATCCAACATCTCCTTGAAGAAGTCTATTCATTTGTTTTCCATCACGAAAATCATTTCTAATTTCTTTAATAACCTTCTTTTGATCTCCTGTTAATTCAAAGGGTAAATTGTGTTTATAAAACTTATTTAAATTATCACCTACTTTTTCAAATTTAAATCCGCTCAACTTTTGAATTCTATCATTCTTTGTAAGTTGAAAACCAAGCTGGTTAAAAAATAATTCCTCAAATTTTAGTCTTCTAGTTGACTCTGTAAGTAATTCTTGTGATTCCGGTAAATGAATATTTACAATTGCTTTGTATCTGCCAATTAGTTTAAAGTCATTTAGAATTGATGAAGAAAGATTTTCTTTAATCTGATTTTGGAGTACATTTAAAAGATTAAAAATAATTTTAACAAAATATTTTTGAGTAACACCCTCATTTACAAGCTTTTCTGTTGAAGAATATACACCATGTAATCTTCTGGGTATATTTTTATTAAAACTGTTTCTAGTTTTAATTTCTGGATGAGCTATTGAACAATTTGTGCCAAACCAATTAACTTTTCCATAAATAACATATTCTTCATTTACTTTTAAGGATTCTTCTACCCAATTAAAACCTCTATACCATATTAAATCAACTTTCCCCGTATCATCATAAAATACACAATTTAATCTATCTCTGAATTTTACTTTAGTTCTTCGTATAGATCTTATTTTGCCAATTATTTGAACTTCTGATTGATTTTTAGGAATTTCATTAATTTTAAAAAATCTTGATCTATCGATATATCGATATGGATAAAAATCTATCAGATCCTTCACTGTTTTAATATTAAGTTCCTCAGTTAGTAACTTTGATCTAGAAGGACCTATGCCCTTGACAAACTCAATCGATTGATTTATAAAATCATTATTCACTATCCAAGAAATCTAATGCTAAATTTGTCATAACCTTTACACCTAGAAGCATAGATTTATCATCTATAAAAAAGTCTGGGGTGTGATGAGCTGGAGCTTTTCTAATTTCATTTGTATTATAAGCTCCAAGTTCAAATAAAAATCCAGGAACTTCATTTAGATAATAAGCATAATCTTCAGCTAAAGTTTTTGCATTACTTAAAATCACATTTTCACTACCTGCAGATTTTTTTAGTGATGGAAGCATTTTATTCATCATGTAAGGATCATTATATGTTATATCTGCTCCGTCATCTATTTCAACAATAGCTTTACCGCCGTATGATTTAGCAATACCCTCAGAAAGCTCAACAATTCTTTTTTTAATATAGTCTCTCATTTCGTAGTCAAGTGATCTAATAGTTCCAACCAAATTAACTTCACCGGGAATAATATTGAACCTATTACCTCCTTCAACTTTTCCAAATGATATTACAGCGGGTTCTTTTGTAATTTCAGATTCTCTCGAAATAATAGTTTGAATTGAATTTATTATTTGAGCAGTTATTACAATAGGGTCAACTGATAACCATGGGGTTCCTCCATGAGCTTGAGTTCCTATTACTTTAATTGTAAATCTTGATGATGATGCATAAAAACCTTTTGGTTTATAATAAATCTTATTCATGGGAAGTTGTGCAGCAATATGCAGTCCAAAAATAGCATCTACATCTGGATTCTTTAAAACACCCTCTTTTATCATCATTCTTGCTCCACCTTCTTCCCCTGGAGGAGGGCCTTCCTCAGCACCTTGAAAAATAAATTTAACTGTTCCTTTAAAATCAGTATTTTTTGATAAAATTTCTGCTGTAGCCATTAAAATTGACATATGCCCGTCATGTCCACAAGCATGCATAACACCATCATTTACTGATTGAAAAGCTAAACCATTATTTTCAGTTATAGGAAGAGCATCCATATCGGCTCTTAATGCAACAACTTTACCTTTAGATTTTCCTTCAAGTAATCCTACGACACCGTTCACGCCTACATTTCTTTTTACTTTTATTCCTAATGATTCAAGGTGCTTTGCAATTTTTTCAGATGTTTTGAATTCTCTGTTAGAAACTTCAGGAAATTTATGAAAATCGTGTCTCCACGAAATTAATTTTTCCTCAATATCTGTTATCTGTACATCTATAGATTGAGAAAATAAAGATTGAGAAATTATTATTAAAAAAATAAATGACAAATTCTTCATAAGTATTGATTTAATATATGACTTATAGGTAATTAAATTTTATTAATTACTTAAATTTATAACAATGTTAGAAGATAACAAATCTTATCTAAAAGATCTCAATGAAGCTCAATTAAATGCTGTACTCAAAACTGATGGTCCTTCAATGGTTATTGCAGGAGCTGGATCGGGGAAAACTAGGGTTTTAACATACAAAATAGTTCACTTAATAAACAACAGTGTTGATCCATTTGAAATATTAGCATTAACGTTTACAAATAAAGCTGCAAAGGAAATGAAGTTAAGAATTTCTTCAATGATAGGGGAGAGTGAATCTAAGAATATTTGGATGGGAACTTTTCATTCTGTTTTTGCAAAAATACTTAGGTTTGAGGCTCATAAAATAGGTTTTACGTCAGATTTCACAATTTATGATGTTCAAGACTCAGAAAGACTTATATCTTCTATTATCAAAGAGAAAAATTTAGATAAAGATATATACAAGTCTAAATCTATTAGGAATAGAATATCCTCTTTAAAAAACAGCTTTATTACTGTAAATGGATATTTTTCAAACGATGATTTAGTTGAATCAGACAATTTATCTAGAAAACCAGAAACTGGAAATGTTTATAAAGAATATAACGAAAGACTAGTAAAGTCTAATTCAATGGATTTTGACGACTTATTAATGAAAACAAATGAGTTAATAAATAATCATCCTGAAGTTCTTGCAAAATATCAAGAAAAATTTAAATATATTTTAGTTGATGAGTATCAAGATACAAATCACTCTCAATATCTTATAGTAAAGTCTCTTTCTGATAAATATCAAAATATATGTGTAGTAGGAGATGATGCTCAAAGTATTTACTCATTTAGAGGTGCAAACATTAATAATATTATAAATTTTAGAAATGATTACGATAATGTTGAGGTTTTTAGATTAGAACAAAACTATCGATCTACTAAAAATATTGTAAATGCTGCTAATTCAGTAATTGATCATAATAAAAATAAGATTGATAAAGAAGTTTGGACTGATAATGATTTTGGAGATAAAGTTGAAATTTCGTCTAATCAATCTGACATAGGAGAGGCTAGAGGCTTATGTCAAAAAGTTATATCTCTTAATAACACAAGTTTTTCTGATATAGCAATACTTTATAGAACAAATGCTCAGTCAAGACCAATAGAAGATTCTTTGAGAATAAATAAAATTCCATATCAAATTTTTGGTGGTGTCTCATTTTACAATAGGAAAGAGATTAAGGATGTTCTTGCTTATTTAAGACTTATTGTAAACAGTAGTGATGAAGAAAGCTTAAAGAGAGTCATCAATTATCCTGCTAGAGGAATAGGGCAGGTAACTATTAATAAAATAATTTTAGCAGCTCAAAAATATAATTTAACATTATATGAAACCATAAAAAAAAATAAAGAACTTTCAATTGGCTTTTCATCATCTGTTTCGATTAAGCTTGAAAACTTTATTGAATTAATAGATGTACTTAAAATTGAAAATCAGAAATTGAACGCTTTTGATCTAACAAAAGAGCTTATTAATAAGGTAAGGATTGTTGATGAGTTAAAAAAAGATGATTCTCCAGAGGGCATATCAAGGTTAGAAAATGTTCAAGAATTATTAAATGGTATAAGAGATTTTATAGAGGATCAAAAGGAGTTAGTCGATGCAAACGATAACTTATCTGAATTTTTATCTACTGTTGCATTATCAACAGATTTTGATACCAAAGATTTAGATGAAGATAAGGTTTCCTTAATGACACTTCATTTATCAAAAGGTCTTGAGTTTAAACATGTATTTATAGTTGGACTAGAGGAAGATCTTTTTCCCTCAGCTCTTAGTTATAACACAAGATCTGAATTAGAAGAAGAGAGAAGACTATTTTATGTTGGCATTACAAGGGCAAAAGAAAACCTTTATCTTTCATATGCAAATTCAAGGTACAGATGGGGCAAGTTAATTTATTGTGAAGAAAGTAGGTTTTTGAATGAAATTGATAAAGAATTTGTAAAATTAAAAAAATCTAATAATTTAAATTCTATATCAGACTCTCCTTTAAAAAAAGTTTTTTATAAACCTAACCCAAATTTAAAGAGATTATCAAGAAATGCTCCAATTAATGTAAATCTGAAAATAAACTTTTCTGAGGGAGAGAATGTCTCTCATGAAAAGTTTGGAACTGGTAAAATTGTTAAAATTGAAGGATTTGGAAATGATACAAAAGCCATAGTTAAGTTTAAAAAATTTGGCGAAAAAAATCTACTCCTTAGATTTGCTAAATTAAATAAAGCATAAAAAAAAGCATAAAATTAATTATGCTTTTTTTTAAATGATTAATATTTTTTAATCAGGTTTATTATCAGAACTTATAGTATTACTAGGTCCAGTTGCTGGAACATTCATACTCATTCCTTCCTCAATAAGTTGAGTAAATTGGTCAAGCTTAGGAAGAACAACTATTCTAGTTCTTCTGTTAACAGCTCTTGTGACTGAAGAATCATTATCAGCTATTGGCATATAAAAACTTCTACCAGCTGCTACTAATTTAGTAGGATCAACACCATAGCTATTTTGAAGAATTCTAACTACTGATGTAGCTCTTTTAACAGACAAATCCCAATTATCAACAACACCTGGAATAGTTTCTGCAGCTTTCTCCTGATCAATTGGTAAGTTATCAGTATGACCTTCTACCATAAATTCAAGATCTGGCTTATCAGCAATTACTTTAGCAATTTTTTCTAAAACAGCTCTTGCTCGAGTTGTTACTGTAAAACTTCCACTATTGAAAAGTAATTTGTCTGAAATAGATACATAAACAACACCTTTCTCAACATTTATTTCAATATCGTCGTCACTTAATGTTCCTAGTGAGCTTTTAAAACTTTGAACTAGTGCTAGTGTTACAGAATCTCTTTTGGTTACTGCATCTTGCATTCTAGTTATAATTAAGTCTTTTTCTTTTATGCTTTCAAGAGATCTTTCAAGATTATCTGCTCCTTTTTGAGTTAGAGTAGTTAAATTTCCAATATTGTCAATTAAATCTTGATTATTGGCTCTTAAAAAACGGTTTTGTTCAGTTAGTGCTGATAATCTTTCTGAAGTAGCAGAAAGCTCAGTCTCAGCAGCTCCAAGCTTAGCAGTAGCACTATCTAGAAGTTCTTTTGTATTTTGTTGAAGACTTTCTAAATCAGAATATTTCTTTTGAGAAACACATGATGAGAGTAATAAGCCTAAAAACCCTACAATTATTATATTCTTTTTCATTTCAAAAGTATTTTATTAATTAGTCAACTACAAACTTAATATTTTTATAATAATAAATTGTACTAGAGTTGAAAGAATTTTTTCTTACCCAAAAGAAAATAATTTATCACTATACTATTGATTTTGAAATAATTAGCATTTTTATGACTATTATCTCTACTTCTTAAAAGTGATTTCAGCATAATAAAATAATCTACATGCGCTTTGTAAATTGATATAAAGTGAGAAAAGTTACCGCTTAAGAGCATCCTAAAAGACGAAATCATATCTAAAATTAATCTAAAAAATATAGTAATAATAAGAGTTTCTATTGGTAGGTTCTTAGTTAACATTATTAGAGAATTTCTGTAATTAAGATACGTTTTGTTGGAGTTTCTCTTAATAGTTGCTGCTCCAACGTGAAAAACTTTAGATTCAGATACTAAAAAACACTTATAACCGAGGTTAAATCCTCTCCAACACATGTCAATTTCTTCCATGTGTGCATAAAATTTTTCATCAAAACCACCAATTTTATTAAAAGTATCTTTTGAAAGAACCATGCATGCACCTGAAGCCCAAAAAATCTCACTATCGACATATTGATTTTTATCTTTTTCTATTGTATTAAATATTCGTCCTCTGCAAAAGGGATATCCATATTTATCTATGAATCCACCGGCAGCTCCTGCATATTCGAAATAGTTAGTATTATTAATATCTCGTATAATTGGTTGAATTATTGATTCAGGGTCTTTATGTAATTTTTGTCTTATTGGTTTTAACCAATCCTTTGAAACTTGAATATCATTATTTAGAATACAGATATATTCTTCTTTGACCTCTTTAAGGCCTAAATTATAACCTTCAGCAAAACCATAGTTTTTATCTAAGGAAATTACTTTTACGTCTCTATAATTTTCTTCTATATATGATATTGATTGATCTGACGAAAAATTGTCGATTACATATATCGTACAATTTTCTGAATAATCAATAACTGTCTTAAGATGACTCTTTAATAAATTTAATCCGTTCCAATTAATTATAACAACTCCTATTTTCATTTTGTATAAATTGATAAATCTTTTTGTTGTAAATATTTTTTGTTATTAGTATCGTAATAAAAATAAAAGTGATCAAGACCATTGGTGATAATAATATTTTTACTTTGTAATTCCAAATTATATCTCATCACTTGATCAAAATGATCATTACATATTTTAATTTTTGGAGATTTACATTCAACTAATATATCTGTTCCTGCAGAAGAATTATAGACAACTATATCATATCTTTTTTGAATATTATTTATGTAAAAGACTTTTTCGCAATTAATTAAAGATTTAGGGTAATTTTTTGATAAAATATATTTAATAAAATTTTGTCTTACCCATTCTTCAGGGGTTAAAATAATCCACTTTTTTCTTATTTCATCAAAAATGACATTTTTCTCTTTTTCTTTTTTAATTTTAAAGTCAAATAAAGGAAGATTAAGCTTTCTCATTATATAATCAATGACAGAATATAATAAATTAATTGATGATATTAATAAAGGTATTATTTTACCGATATATTTAATTCATGGTGAAGAAAGTTTTTTTTCTGATAAAATTATCAAACACATTACAGATAGAATAATTGATGAATCATCAGTTGATTTTGATTTTAAAAAAATATATTCAAAAAAATCAGATGAAAATCAAGAAAATGAGGTAATTGATTTTGTTAAAAGGTTCCCATTAATTGGTGATTATAATCTAATTATAGTTAAAGATTCAAAGAATTTATCAAATGATTTTAAGAACATAATCTCGTATTTAGAAAATTTTAATCCAAAAACAATTTTAATTTTATCATTTAATGGCCCAGTAGACAAAAGAAAAAAAATTTATAAGGTTTCAACCAAACAGGGTATTGTTTTTGAATCAAAAAAAATCTATGAAAACCAGGTATACAGTTGGATTGAAGAGCAGTGTAAGAAGATTCCATTAAATCTTCATCCAAATTCAATTAAAATAATTTCTGATTTTACTGGTAATGATCTTTCTCAAATTGATAATGAACTTAACAAGTTAAAGTTAAATTCAAAAGAAAATGAAATAATTAGACCAGATGAAGTTGAGAGTATAATTGGTTTTAGTAAACAATACAACTTCTTTGAATTAACTAAGTTAATTGGTAAGGATAATTTTGAAAAAGCCATAGAGTTAGTTACGTACATGTCAAAAAATAGTAAAAAATATCCGTTGGTATTGATAATTGCAACTGTATATTCTTTTTTTAATAAAATATTCATTTATCATTCTATTGAAAACAAAAAAGAGGCTTCAAAAATTTTGGCAATAAACCCCTATTTTATTGATGAATATAAACAAGCTTCTCTTGTTTATCCAATGAAAAGAGTATCAAAAATTTTTGAGTTTCTTCTCGAAGCTGATAAGAGATCTAAAGGTATTGATTTTGATAATAATGATAATTTATCTATTCTTGAAGATTTAATTTATAAAATTTTTAAATCTAAATAACTATATGTATCAGAATCTATTTTTGACAGTCTTAATTATAATTCCATCAATCCTAAATTCTCAGTCTTTTCAAACTGATGAAAGAGTATGGGATATGTCTTCTCAAAGAGCCTTTAGTGATCTAGGAAGAATGAAAACCTCAAAATCAAACTTATCAAATATTGAAGGATCAAAGTATTTTGATCTAAACTTCAAAGAGGGAACTGTTGAAAATTATAATAAAGATATATTTTTTGAAACCACAATGCGTTATAATGCATATGATGATGAAATTGAAATTATTTATATAATTAATGGAAAAAAAACAGTAAGAGGTTTATTAAAAGATAAAAAAATAATTATAAAATTTGATGGTAATAAATATCAATATTTATCATTTAAGAATTCTAAAGATAGAACAGTAAATGGTTACCTTATTGATCTCTTTAAAGGAAGTAAAATTCAATTATATCAAAAGAAAAGAAAGAAATTTTTAAAAGGAAAAATTGCTAAAAACTCCTTAGATATTTCTCATTCTCCTAAATATGTTGATGATTTTGAACTATACATAAGTAATGATGGGTCAGTTCCAAGATATATAAAAAACTCAAAAAAGGAATTGATTAATTACTTTAGAAAATCTGAGGAAATTAAAAAATACATTAAGTCAGAAAAACTAAAATTTGATAATTTTCAATCTTTTGTTAAAGTTTTAGATTTTCATGAAAATAATTACAAAGATTAAAGTAATTAATTTAATTTTTTAAACTTATCTGGATTAGCTTCATTCATTATTAAATATACTTTTTCAAAAATATCTTCAAATGACGGCTTACTTATATAATCACCATCAGTTCCATATGGTGGTCTGTGATCATTTGCAGTCAATAATGTAGGCTCACTATCAAGGTGTTTATATATATCTTGTTTGTTTAATAACTCTTGTAAAATAAAACTACTTCCTCCTCCAGGAACATCTTCATCAATTATAAGTAATCTATTTGTTTTGATTATGCTCTTGGATATATTCATATCTATATCGAATGGAATTAAACTTTGAATATCTATTACTTCACAATCAATATTATAATTAATTAACTCTTTTGCAACTTCATAAACAATATTCAAGGTTGAGCCGTAAGAGATAATAGTAATATCCTTTCCACTTTTTAATACTTCAACAGACCCTATAGGTGTTTTAAATTCAGCATAGTTTATTGGAAGTTGTTCTTTTGTCCTATAACCATTTAAAGGTTCAATAACAATAGCAGGTTGATCTATATCTAATAAAGAGTTATAGAATCCTGCAGCTTGAGTCATATTCCTTGGAGTAAGAATAAAAATACCTTTTAAGAAGCTAAGCATACCTCCAAGTGGAGATCCAGAATGCCATATTCCTTCAAGTCTGTGTCCTCTTGTTCTAACAATTAGTGGTGCTTTTTGTCCACCAAGAGTCCTGTAGGTTAATGTAGCTAAATCATCACTTAGAATTTGAAGTGCATATAATATATAATCCAAATATTGAATTTCAGCAATTGGTCTTAAGCCTCTGATAGACATACCAATTCCTTGACCAACTATTGTTGATTCTCTAATGCCTGTGTCAAAAACTCTATTTTTACCGTGTTTTTTCTGTAAACCTTCTAAGCCTTGATTAACATCTCCAATTTTTCCAACATCTTCTCCAAAAATGAATAGCCTGGAGTTTTTTTCAAGTAGCTTGTCAAAATTATCTCTTATAATTATTCTCCCATCTACCATTTCTTTAGAATCGGAGTATTTTGGTTTCTTTATATCTATATCCTTTAAAATATCAAAATTTATAGAATATAAGTTAGTTGAATATTTTTCAGTTAGAATGTTCAAGTATTTATTCTTCCAATTTATAAGAATTTTTTTATCATTTGATTCTCCACCCTCTAATTGATAAATTATTTTTCTACAAATTTTAATTAGTTCAGAAAAATTTGTATCCTCAATATTTAAAAATAATTCATTAACGAATTTATCATTCAATGGTTTTTCAAGATTATTTATTGTATCAATTAGGTTTTTTTTAGCTTGATTTATCGGTCTTTTATATAAATCCCATGCTAATCTTTTTTCCTCCTTTACATATTTTTTTATCTCATCTTTAATATTTTTTATCTTTTTTGTTGAGCAAAGTTTGTTTTTTAAAATCCATTTCTCAAATTTCTTATTACAATCGTTGTCTGATTCCCATTCAAGTCTTTCTTCACTTTTATATCTTTCGTGTGATCCAGATGTAGAATGACCAAGAGGTTGAGTTAATTCTGTTACATGAATAATTACTGGTATATGATGTTTTCTTGCAATACTTTCTGCATAAGAATAAGTTTTCATAAGTGATTGATAATCCCATCCTTTGACTTCGAGAATTTCAATACCAGAGGATTTTTGTGATATTTTAAAACCAGAAAGGACTTTAGAAATACTCTCTTTAGTTGTGTGATCTTTATTATGAACTGATATACCAAAATCATCATCCCAAATACTTATTACAGCAGGAATTTGAAGTACACCACATGCATTTACTGCTTCAAAAAATATTCCTTCGCTTGTACTAGCATTACCAATTGTTCCCCACACAATTTCATTACCATTTTTTGAAAAATTGTTTGAATTAACGACTTTATTATCTCTATATATTTTGGAGGCTAATCCCAGTCCAACAAGTCTTGACATTTGACTTGCAGTCGGTGAAATATCAGAAATATGATTTTTTTGTTTTGTTTGATCTAACCATTTATCATTTTCATCAATTGTATTAGTTAAAAAATGACCAGCCATTTGTCTTCCACCTGACATTCGTTCATAAACCTTATCAGGATGACCATAAACAGCAGCAAATATTTCTCTAGCCTTAAGTAAATTTTGAGATATAAGTA
>SGZF01000021.1 GCA_004213645.1 Flavobacteriales bacterium
GGTATTTCAGTAGAAACAAAATTTATTGCACCACCAGTTGTATATGGTCCATATTGAATTTGACTGCTTCCTTTTAAAACCTCAACTGCTTGCATTCTTGCAACTGATGGAAAATAATATGCAGAGGATGCACTATAAGGTGCGGGAGAAATTAAAATACCATCTTCCATTATTGCAATTTTTGAGCTTCTTTCTGGAGATGTCCCACGTATACTTATATTGGGTCGTAAGCCAAATCCATCTTCTTCATAAAAATTAACTCCTGATATTTTGTTTAATGCTCTATTTATATCAGTATAATTAAAATCTGCTAACTCATCTGTTGAAAGATAATAGGCAGCACCTGTCCTGTTTCTTGCCACAAACTTATTTCCAAGAATTGTATTTGATTTTATGATAACTTCATCAAGATTGGTAATGCTATCGTTAACTATGGTTTGATCTAAATTTTGTGAAATTAAATTAGTACCATATAAAATAATTGAGATATATAATAAATTTCTCATTGTATTTGTTAATACATTTAGAACGGTCCTAAATGGTTTATGCTTATTCGATTTCTAAATTATTTAGAACCGTTCTAAATTATTTTCGATGCTAATTTAAATATTTATTTAGAATTAGTCTAAATAAAAATAATTTTTTTAATATTGTGCTTTAATTAATCAGTTATGAAAAAATTATTCCCTCTTTTTGCCCTTTTTATTTTAGCTTGTTCTAATGATAATTCAGAACAAATTGTCAATATGTATAGTCAGAGACACTATGATGTTGATCAACTTCAATATGACAATTTTGAAAAAATTACAGGTATTAAAGTAAATGTAATCAAGGCTAATGCTGATGAATTAATTCAAAGAATGAGAAATGAAGGTGAGAATAGTCCTGCAGATTTATTTATAACAGTTGATGTTGGTAAATTATGGCAGGCATCTGAAATGGATCTACTTCAAAAGTATAATGATGAAAGTTTAACAGAGGGAATCACAAAAAGCTTAACAGACCCAAATGGATTTTGGGTTCCAGTAACTTATAGATCAAGAATTCTTGTTTACAGTAATGAAAGGGTTCAAGAAAGTGATCTATCTACATATGAAGATCTTGCAAATGAAAAATGGAAAGGAAGACTTTTAGTCAGATCATCATCTAACTCATATAATCAAGCTCTTCTATCTTCACTTGTTGCTAACTTAGGAGAGGAAGTTACTCAAAATTGGACTGAAGCAGTAGTCTCGAACTTTGCAAGAGATCCAAAAGGAAATGATAGAGATCAAGTAAAAGCAATTGCTGCTGGTCAAGGAGATGTTGCTATCGTTAACTCATATTATATTGGGCTTTTACTATCATCAGAAAATGAAGAGGAAGTAAATGCAGGTAAATCAATATCAGTTTTTTTTCCAAATCAAGGGGATGGACAAAGAGGATCTCATATAAATGTTTCAGGAGTTGCTCTTGCAAAAAATGCTCCTAACAAATCTAATGCACTTAAATTGATTGAATACCTCACAAGTGATGAGGCTCAAGAGATATATGTAAATAACACATTCGAATATTCAGTAAAACCAAATATTGATCCAAATGATATTGTAAAAGAATGGGGTGCATTTAGAAAAGACCCTCTTGATTTGAATATGTTAGGTTCCAAAAGAAATGAAGCAATTCGTATATTTGATTCTGGAGGTTGGAAGTAGTCTCTAAAAGCATCAAAAGATGAATGTTAAATTATTAACATCCCTAATTTCACTATTTTTAATTGTTCCTCTTTTATATCTTGTTTATAGTGTAGTTGGACTAAACTTTGAGAATTTTACTTATCTGTGGAATAATCTACTATTGGGTTATTCTTTTAATACATTATATCTTATTTTTTTAACGGTTTTTTTTTCTCTGATATTAGGAATTGTTCCAGCTTGGTTTATATCAACAAGAAATTTTAGAGGAAAAAGTTTTTTTGATGTTGTTCTTTTTTTACCACTAGCAATTCCATCATATATTATAGCCTTTACATATAGTGATATTTTAAGTTACACTGGTCCTATTCAAAGCATCTTTAGAAATAATTATCCTGAACTTTATAAGTATGTAAATCTGGATTATCTACAAATTGAATTGCTAGGTTTTTTAATGGCACTTGTGTTATACCCATATTTATACACAGCCTGTAGAATTTCTTTTTCTCTTCTGGGCTCAAACTACATTAACATTGCAAAAAATTTAGGGATGTCACAATTCCAAACTTTTTTTAAGATTATAATACCTATATCTAGAGTATCTATATTTTCAGGTCTTTTTCTTATAATTATGGAGGTCCTTAATGAATATGGTGCTGTAAAATATTTTGGAGTTAACACTTTTACTAGTGGAATTTTTAGATCATGGTATTCAATGCAAGATATAAATACAGCGTCAATTTTGGCAGTCTGCTTGCTTACAATCGTATCTCTGTTTTTTATTCTAGAAAGATATACCTCATCAAAATACAGATACAATTATAAATCCAATGATAGTGTTTCAGGTAATTATACTACCAACAAATTTTCTGCTTTATATATTTATATAATATGTCTTTTCCCTTTTTTG
This sequence comes from Flavobacteriales bacterium, assembly GCA_004213645.1. Lineage (GTDB taxonomy): Bacteria > Bacteroidota > Bacteroidia > Flavobacteriales > Flavobacteriaceae > Marisimplicoccus. The sequence goes on from SGZF01000021.1 coordinate 2,581, forward strand.
TTGGGATTCTTTATACCAGTTATATACATAATTAATAATGTTTTTAAAACAATTAATATTATTGACTTTAGAGAATTACTAACCTTGTCCTTTAACTCATTTTTCTTAGCTGCAATTTCTTCCATTGTAATTGTATTTTTAGCTATACTTTTTCAGTTCATTAAAAAAATATCAAAAAGTAAAATAGTTTTTTTCTTTAGTGAAATAGTATCACTTACATACGCCTTGCCTGGAGCAGTGATTGCATTATCTTTAATTCTGTTGTTAGCTTTTATTTCTAAAATAACTGGAATCTCAATAGTCTTTGGGTCACTAATAATCTTAATTTATGCATATGTCATGAGGTATATGGCTGTTGGTATCTCGCCACTTAGATCAAGTTTTGAAAAACATCCAGAATCATTCGATGACACTGGTAAAAATCTTGGTATGAATAATTTCACTCTATTCAAGAAAATACATCTACCCATTAATAAAACTTCAATTTATATTGCATTTATTCTGTGTTTTGTGGATATAATTAAAGAGTTACCAATAACTTTAATTCTAAGACCTTTTAATTTTGATACTCTTGCAGTAAAAACTTATGAATATGCAATTGAGGAAATGATTGCAAAATCTTCTATATACTCACTAATAATTATTTTACTAGGTGCAGTTTTATTAATATTTTTGAGAAGAATTATAAATAAGAGTCTGGATGTATCTTAATATTGAAAATCTTGTTAAATATTACAACGAGGAAAACTCCTTAATCAAAGATTTAAACTTTAATATTAACAAAGGTGAGTTTGTCTCGTTTGTTGGTGAGAGTGGTTCTGGAAAAACAACCTTTCTTAAATGTCTTGCAGGATTAGAAAAAATTAACTCTGGAAAAATTACTCTCAATACCAGAGTATTAAATGATGAAAATACTTTCATAAAACCTAATCTAAGAAAGATTGGCTTTATCTTTCAAGATTACCCACTTTTTCCTCATCTGAGTGTTTTAGAAAATCTAAAGATCAATCTTGACGTAAAATATGAAGCTAACGTAGATTATTATACAGAATTGACGGGATTGAGCAATTTTTTAAACAGATATCCACATGAGTTATCTGGAGGAGAACAACAAAGAGTTTGTATTGCTAGAGCTTTAATTCGAGAACCAGATCTTCTTTTAATGGACGAGCCTTTTAGTAACCTTGATTCAAGTATCAAATCAAAAATTCAAAATGAAGTCTATAAAATTTTAAAAAAAACAAATACTACTACTATTCTTGTTACTCATGATATTAAGGACACATTTGATATATCTGATAAAATACTTGTTTTTAAAGCAGGAATTGTTCAGCAATTTGATCAACCTGAACAGATGTATTGTAATCCAGTAAACTGTTATTGTGCAAAAATTTTAGGAGATTTAAATAAAATACATATAGATGAAAAAGAGCTATATATAAGGCCTGAAAAGATTAAAATCGTGAATAAATCAGAATATAAATTTAAAGTTGATAAAACATCCTTTGTAGGCAAAGAGTATAAAATAACAGGGAAGCTTAATAAAGATGAAATTTATTTCTTTAATTCAAATCCAATTAATGATTCAAAAGAATTATTTATTGACTTTAACAAGAGTGATCTTCTTGAATTTGATAAAAGATGTAGTAACTTTTTTACTGAACCAATTTAGTAGGCTTATTTATATTCATTATAAATTACTGTAAATGAGTAATTTATAATCATTCTAAACCTTATTTAATGTAATTTTATAAAAAATTAAAAAATGATTCAGACAGTTAATACTTGTGTAAATTGTACAAATATGATGATGGATTCATTAGTTTGTGCTAAACATAATGTTGAGGTTGTAGCAAACAACGTTTGTGGTGATCACGAAATCAAAGCATAGATTTCATCAATAATCACATTAAACACCTCAACTTCTTTTCAAGCTTTTTAGACTTTTTCTATAGTCTTATTTTATAAAACCTTTGCATTTAATCCTGTAGGTTAAATTGATTGGTAAAAACTTTAATATATTTACTTTTTAAAGAGTTAGCAATTATGTTTAAAAATAAGATGTCATTGAGATTAAGAATTTTTATCTCGATGATTTTGCTAGTTTTTACTGCTACACTTCTTGTTCTTGGATCCACATATTATCAATACAGAACAGAGTCAGACCAGTACAACTCATATAGACAAGAAAGAAAAGAAAATCAATTAAAGAAACAAATAAATTATATTGTTGATAAGTATGAGCTTTCAAATAATTATCTTGAATGGGATAGTTTCAATAACGATTTTGTTGAAATTACAAAGATACACAGTGTTGAATATTCTATTTTCACCCTAGAAGGAAAACCTTTATTTTATTCCTATTTACCTCTTGATGTAATCTCAAACAATTATTCATTAGATACTGATTTTGCAAAAATGCTAGTTTCAAATGAAGAGGGAAAGTTTACTTCTGAGAATACAACTGATGTTGGAAAATTTCAAGCATCCTACAGTGTTTTAAAAAATAATCTTGGTGAAAAATATGCAATACTATTTTTTCCATATTTTCAAGATGTTTCATTTGCTGAAAGTGAATTGAATGTTTTCTTATCAACTTTATATCAGATATACTTTATAATGTTGGTGGTTGCAATTGTTCTTGCCTATTTTATTTCAAGATTTGTAACAAGATCAATTGAAACAATTAGATTAAAGATTGGCCAAACTGGTTTACTGAAAAAAAACGAAAAAATATATTTAAATAACGCTACAAAGGAAATTGATAGTTTAGTAAACTCATACAATAAGATGATTGATGATTTGGAGGATAGTGCTGAAAAATTAGCAAAGACTGAAAGGGAACAAGCATGGCAAGAGATGGCTAAGCAAGTTGCACATGAAATTAAAAACCCATTAACCCCTATGAGATTAACTATTCAAAGTTTTCAAAAAAATAGTGGGTTAAAATTGGGTGATGATAAACCTAAACTAAATGACTTTTGTGATTCTTTAATTGAACAGATAGATACAATGAGTAATGTAGCCACTTCATTTTCTGATTTTGCGACTCTTCCAAAAACACAACTTGAGAAAACTGATATAGTTGGCGCTACAAAAAAAGTAGTTGAAATTTTTGAACAGAATAATATAAAATTAGAAACTTCAAGTGAAAATATCTTTGTTAAATTGGATAAGGCCCAATGGATAAGGGTGATGACAAATCTGATAAAAAATAGTATACAGGCAATCCCTCATGATAGAGAGCCAAGTATTCATGTCAAAATTATTGAGTCAGCTAAAATTGTAAAGATTATTGTTTCTGATAATGGTATGGGTGTATCAAAAAAGAATAAAGAAAAAATATTTGAACCAAAATTTACAACCAAGTCAGACGGCATGGGTCTTGGACTTGGAATAGTTAAAAACATAATAAATTCTCACAGAGGAAATATTTCTTACAAGTCTAAAAATAAAAAGGGTACTGACTTTACTATTTCTTTACCAAAATAATTAACAAAACTCATTGTAGGCCAGAACTAAATTTTCAGAAATCATATTTGCTTCTCTTCCCTCAATATGATGTCTTTCGATCATGTGAACCAATTCACCATTTTTGAATAGTGCAATAGATGGAGATGATGGGGGAAAAGGTAACATTTCTTCTCTTGCGGTGTTAGTTGCATCTATGTCAAATCCTGCAAAAACAGTACATAGATTATCAGGTTTAGTTTCATTTGATAATGATAAAATTACTCCTGGTCTAGCATTTCTTGCAGCACAACCACAAACCGAGTTAACAACTATAAGGGTAGTACCCTCTTTTGATAAAGCTGACTTGACTTCTTCTGATGATGTAAGTTCTGAGAAACCTGAGTTAGTCAATTCAAGTTTCATAGGTTTAACTATTTCTTCTGGGTACATTATTTTTTTTTACAAATATATAAAGAAACTTAAAAAATAAATCTAGATTAACTTATATTTAGCAATCAATTATTAATCTTTGAATTGGACAAGAAACAACTTAAATATGACATTGCCTATCTTAAAATGGCAGAGGAATGGTCAAAACTTTCTCATTGTAAAAGAAAACAAGTTGGAGCATTAATTGTAAAAGATAAAATGATTATTTCAGATGGTTATAATGGTACGCCAACTGGATTTGAAAACCCTTGTGAAGATGAGGACGGTTATACTAAATGGTATGTTCTTCACGCAGAGGCAAATGCCATAGCTAAAATATCTGGTTCTACTCAGTCTACAATTGGAGCTACTCTTTACATTACACTGTCGCCTTGTAGGGAGTGCAGCAAACTGATCTTTCAATCTGGTATAAAAAGAGTTGTTTACTCAAAAAAGTATAAGGATCTATCGGGAATTGAATTTTTATTAAAGTCTGGCGTAGAGGTTGATTTTATTCAAATCTAACTATCATATTTGTCTTTAATTCTTTTTGAAACCATCATAATTAAAATAAGGATAAGAGCGCATAATGATAGTACAAAACATATTAAAGCAATTCTGTTTTCATCTTCCAAAAAATTATAGACATTTAATTGTGTTAAATTAAATACTACTATTAAAATTGTTAAAAACAATAAAATTTTTTGAAATGTTTTCATCTTTTCACTGCAAACTTAAGTCAAATAATATAGAATTTCTAATAATGATTAATCAATTTAATGCCCAAATATGTTAGGAATATTTCAGATTAATCAATTGAATTAATCAAAAAATATTTTTTAAAAAAAAATAAAAAAAGTTATTCCAAGCCAATGTTAAAAACTTTATGTTAATCTTTAAAATAGGTCTTTCAATTTTGATAAGAATTTTAAATATTTGTTAGAGTAAAAAAATTATCAATCATAAAAAAAAATTATTATGCAGCAAGAGCCATTATTACAAGAAAATAAAGACAGATTTGTAATCTTTCCAATAAAGCATCACGATATATGGGAATGGTATAAAAAATGTGAAGCAAGTTTTTGGACTGCCGAAGAGATTGATTTACACCAAGATTTAAATGATTGGAGTACAAAATTAAATGATGATGAGAGATATTTTATTAAACATATTCTTGCCTTTTTTGCAGCTTCTGATGGGATAGTAAACGAAAACCTAGCAGAAAACTTTGTAAACGAGGTTCAATATTCTGAAGCTAAATTTTTCTATGGCTTTCAAATTATGATGGAGAATATTCATTCAGAAACATATTCACTGTTAATTGACACTTATGTTAAAGATGATAAAGAGAAAGACACACTTTTTAAGGCTATCGAAAATTTTCCAGCAATAAAGAAAAAAGCAGATTGGGCACTAAAATGGATTGAGTCAGATTCTTTTGCTGAAAGGCTTATTGCTTTTGCAGGTGTTGAAGGAGTGTTTTTCTCAGGTTCATTTTGTTCAATATTCTGGCTCAAGAAAAGAGGTCTTATGCCAGGTCTAACATTCTCAAATGAGTTAATCTCTCGTGATGAAGGAGTTCATTGTGATTTTGCAGTTCACCTGCACAATAATCACATGATTAATAAGGTTCCAAAGGAAAGAATTAAGGAAATACTTCTTGATGCACTTAATATAGAAAGAGAGTTTATTACTGAATCTTTACCAGTAAGTCTTATTGGAATGAACGCCAAATTAATGACTCAATATCTAGAGTTTGTTACTGACAGACTTCTTGATCAATTTGGATGTGAGAAAGAATTTAATGTTTCTAATCCATTTGATTTTATGGATATGATTAACCTTCAAGGTAAAACCAACTTCTTTGAGAAAAGGGTTGCTGAATATCAGAAAGCAGGTGTTTTAAATAATGATAAAAAAGACGAGTCAAACTTTGGTCTTGACGACGATTTTTAAAATAATCAATTAAATAATTTTTTAGATAATATAATATTGTAATGGAATGAGTATGTATGTAATTAAAAGAGACGGGAAGAAAGAGCCCATAATGTTTGATAAAATAACCGCAAGGATTAAAAAGCTTTGCTATGGTTTCAACGAGCTTGTTGATCCTGTTAGGGTAGCCATGAGGGTTATTGAAGGTCTTTACGATGGTGTTACTACATCTGAGTTGGATAATCTTGCTGCTGAAATTGCTGCAACAATGACAACAACTCATCCAGAATATGCTTCACTTGCAGCTAGAATCTCTGTCTCCAACTTACACAAAAACACTAATAAGTCTTTTTCATCCACTATGAATGATTTACATACTTATGTAAATCCGATCACAGGAAAAAAAGCTCCTCTTCTTTCAGATGAAGTATATAAAGTAATTAAGAAAAATGCAGAGCTGTTAGATTCAAAAATTATTTATAATAGAGATTTTGGATATGATTATTTTGGTTTTAAAACTCTTGAAAGATCCTATCTTTTAAAGATCAATGGTAAAATTGTAGAAAGACCACAACACATGTTAATGAGAGTTTCGGTTGGAATTCATCTGGATGATATTGATGCGGTGATTGATACTTATGAGTTGATGTCAAAGAAATATTTTACTCATGCTACACCAACCCTTTTTAATGCAGGTACACCAAAACCTCAGATGTCTTCATGTTTCCTCTTGACTATGCAAGATGATAGTATTGACGGAATATATGATACTTTAAAACAAACTGCTAAAATATCTCAGTCAGCAGGAGGTATAGGTCTTTCAATTCATAATATTAGATCTACTGGATCATACATATCAGGAACTAACGGAACATCTAATGGTATTGTTCCTATGTTAAGAGTTTTTAATGATACTGCTAGATACGTTGATCAAGGTGGTGGAAAAAGAAAAGGTTCTTTTGCTATTTATATTGAGCCATGGCACGCTGATATATATGACTTCTTAGACCTAAAGAAAAATCATGGTAAAGAGGAAATGAGAGCTAGAGACCTGTTCTATGCAATGTGGATGCCGGACTTATTTATGAAGAGGGTTGAAAATAACGAAGAATGGACTTTAATGTGTCCAAACGAGTGTCCTGGACTATATGACTGTCATGGAGATGAATTTGATAAATTATACTTAAAATATGAAAAGCAATCTAAAGGCAGAAAATCAATAAAAGCAAGAGAGCTATGGGAAAAGATTCTTGAATCTCAAATTGAGACAGGAACTCCTTACATGCTTTACAAAGATTCTTGTAATAGAAAATCAAATCAAAAAAATCTTGGTACGATAAGATCTTCTAATCTTTGTACTGAGATATTAGAGTACACGTCTAAAGACGAGATAGCTGTATGTAATCTTGCATCTATTGCTCTACCAATGTTTGTTGAAGACGGGGAATTTAATCATCAAAAACTTTTTGATGTAACAGTTAGAGTAACTAAAAACCTAAATAAAGTTATTGATAGAAATTATTATCCAGTAAAAGAGGCTGAAAACTCAAACTTTAGACATAGACCTGTTGGACTTGGTGTTCAGGGGCTAGCTGATGCATTTATACTGCTAAGGCTTCCTTTCACTTCTGATAAAGCAAAAGAATTAAATCAAGAAATTTTTGAGACAATTTACTTTGCAGCTCTTACCGCTTCTGTAGAGGAGGCAAAAAAAGATGGTGTTTATGAATCTTATAAAGGCTCACCAATTTCAAAGGGTGAGTTGCAACATAACATGTGGGGTGTTGAGGATGAAGATCTTAGTGGAAGATGGGATTGGAAAGTCTTAAGAAAAAGTATCCTTAAACATGGAGTAAGGAACTCTTTACTTGTTGCACCAATGCCAACCGCAAGTACTTCTCAAATTCTTGGTAACAACGAATGTTTTGAGCCTTATACTTCAAACATTTATACTAGAAGAGTTTTATCAGGTGAATTTATAATTGTAAACAAACACTTATTAAATGATCTTGTTGAATTAGGACTTTGGAATGAGGACATGAAACATGAATTAATGGGTGCAAATGGATCTATTCAAGATATTGATGGAATTCCTGATGACCTTAAAGAGTTATACAAAACTGTATGGGAGATGAGTATGAAGGATATAATTGATATGGCTAGGCATAGAGGATTCTTTATTGACCAGTCTCAATCACTTAATTTATTTATGGAAGGAGCTACAATGTCTAAGCTTACATCAATGCACTTTTATGCATGGAAATCTGGATTGAAAACTGGAATGTATTACTT
>SGZF01000022.1 GCA_004213645.1 Flavobacteriales bacterium
AGCAACCTTCAGCATGTTGTAGGAATAAAATTTAATTTTGGAAAAGGAGATTCTGATGGAGATGGAGTTCCTGATAAAAAAGATAAATGCCCTGATCATCCTGGTTTAAATGAACTTAATGGATGTCCAGACTCTGATGGAGATGGTATAAATGATTTAAATGATATATGTCCAAATTCTCCTGGTTCAAGTTCTCAAAAAGGATGTCCAGATTCAGATGGAGATGGTGTTAATGATAATTTAGATAACTGTCCTAATGAAAGGGGATCAAAATCCAATGGTGGATGTAAATTACCTGATTTGGACAAAGATGGTATTCCTAATTTACAAGATAATTGTCCTAATGAATCTGGTTTATTAAAATATAACGGGTGCCCTAAATTTCCTCCATCATTATCATTTTTTTTAACTAATCATTCAGAGTTTTTTTTCAAATTTGATAGTCACAAATTATCTATAATACAAAAAGAAAAATTATATAACCTTAGTAAAATTCTTAGTCAGTATAAATATGTTAAAATTAATGTTGACGGACATGCCTCTTTTGAGGGAGATTCAATTTATAATATGTTATTGTCAAAAAAAAGATCTAACTCTATTAAAAATTCATTAATTGATTACGGCATAGATTATTCAAGAATAAATGCAAGAGGATATGGAGAAGAAGTACCCAAATATCAAGACAAGCCTTTAAGCGAAAGAAGAAAAAACAGAAGAGCTGTTATATCTATTAATTTAGATCACTAAGATAATTCCCAGCCTGTCCTATAGTCCCTTGTAAGAAACTGATTTGCCTCATCTAAGTTAGTTATTATCATATTCTTATTGTCGTATAAAAGTTGCTTTTTACCAATAAAAACATTACTTCGTTTAGATCTTTTGAGATAATTACTTCTTAAAGCCACATTTCCAAGTAATACAATTTCAGATAGTGGTCCTGCAAAATCAAAATTAGAAGTTAACATTTTATGTTTTTCACTTCCATAACCTTCCTTAATTGCGTCTATCCAATGACTTTGATGACCAAATTCAACAGAATTTATTCCTGATATTTTTCCTTTCTCCACAGCTCCATCTTGACCGTTTATATAGAGTTTAGCATTAACACCATAATCCTCACACCAAATCAAACCATTTTCTCCAATCATTAAGCAACCAGAATCTCCTAGACTATCTGTATCAGAAATTAATTCAGGCTTTGAAGGTCTAATACCTCCATCCATCCAAGTCATTTTCACTTCACTATCGTTAATCTTAGATGGTCTAAATTTATAAGTAACATATGAACTAGTTGGACAAGCTTCTTCAATTATTGGTGAAGGTGTAAAAGCACTTTCATATTGAGGGTTTGCACTGCTAGCCTCTACACTAAAAGGTTCAAAAAGACCTAAAGATTTAATTGGAGCATCCATAATATGACAGCCCATATCCCCTAAAGCACCGGTACCATATTCCCAAAAGCCTCTCCAATCAAATGCATGAAGACCAGGTGTATATCCATTATTTTTTGATGGTCCAATCCATAAATCCCAGTCCATTCCATCAGGTTTTTGAGATGGATCCGGTTTTTTCATTGAAACTCCTTGAGGCCAAACTGGTCTATTAGTCCATGTATAAACTCTACTCACTTTACCAATCCTACCATCTTTAATCCATTTCTGAATCATATATTGTTCTGGGTTTGAAGCACCTTGATTACCCATTTGGGTAACAATCTTATTTTTTCTTGCTAATTCAGTTAGCATTCTTGCTTCTTTAATATTGTGAGTAAGAGGTTTCTGAACATAAACATGAATTCCCTTTTCCATTGCAATTTTTGAAATGTTTGCATGAGTATGATCAGGAGTTGAAATAGTCACTGCATCTAGATCCTCTTTTTCAAGCATCTCTCTAAAATTCGTATAAAATTTAGCATTAGGAGAGTTTTCAGCTGCAACTTTAGCTCCATATGCATTCTGATGAACATCACATAAAGCAACAATATTTTCCCTTCCAGAAACACTTGCATGAAGAATATCACTATTACCTTTCCCATGTAGACCAATTCCGGCAAGGTTTAAGCGATCACTAGGAGAGGTATACCCATTTCCACCGAGCACATGCCTGGGAACAATAAAAAGCGATGAAGCTAAAGCGGTATTTTTGATAAAATTTCTTCTTGATTTGTTTTTTGAGGCCATAATTATGTTTTTTTAAATTTAATAAAAATAATTATTATTTTTTATTTTTCTTCAACCACTGTTCAACTCTATTTATTGCATTTTCTTTAATATCAACCCAGAATAAATTAATATCTGCAAAATGATAGCTTCGAACAGGTTTAAGAAGTATTTTGCCTGGAACGTCTGGGAGTGAAGACCATACAATGCCATCTGTTAATTTAATATTAATATTATTAGTAAAAATCTTAAGGTTTCTGAAAAGTAGTCCCTTGTGTAATTCTTTACTGGCTTCCTTTTTATTATCCCACGTTATAGGATTAGTTGTTACATCTCCTTCTTTTAACCAGTCCTCATAATTATCTTTTCTTGGGAGCTTGTTTAACTTGTATGTATTCCATGAAACAAAACCTCCTATATCGTCTGGTGAATTCATGGGTTTAATTTTTTTAAATTCATTTTTATCTACTCCCCAGCCAATTAAATATGCTGCAACTAATTTATTCTGAAGTTCTTTATCATCAATGAATTCTGATAGGAGTCTTTTTGCATGAACAGTACCTTGACTATGTGACGCAATTATAAAAGGTTTTCCATTATTAAAGTTATCTAAATAATATATAAATGCTTTTCTAATATCTTTGTATGCTAATTCCAGTGCCTTTTCACCGTCCTCTCTAAATTTTTTATTAAAAACTCTAATATGAGCTTGTCTATAATATGGTACATATAAATTACCAGCATCTATCCATGCAGAGGCCTGATATTTAACGGGTCTATTTATCACATCGTTTCTAATTTCTTGATTCCAAATATTAGAATTCCACTCTTTTTGACTCTTACCATCAATTAGTGTAGGGTATATAAAAAAAACATCTGCCTCTTTTTCATTTTTATCATTAATAAATAAAGAAATTTCATTTGGAATATTATCAGGCGAAACAGCCCAACTATCATTATTACTATAATCTGGCTCTAAAATTTCAGGACTATTTTCAAAATCATATGTTTTATATGATATTTTACAACCAGTGACAAACCACAATAATACATAAACCTTTAATAAATTTCTTTTAAACATATTTAATTATAAATTTACAATATGAAAATATCATCAATAGCTAAATTAAATATATTTTTAGTATTAATAATGTCAATAAGTTGTAATACTAATAATCAAGTTATTTCAATCAAAAAAACTATCAAACCAATAAATAATTCTAATATATCTGGAACAATATCTTTACAAACCTCATCTCAAGTCAACGATTCTGTCTATTTAGAGGCTCATGTATATGGATTAGATCCTGGAACTAAAGCTATTCATATTCATGAATTTGGCGATTGTTCATCTGATGATGGCTTAAGTACGGGTGGACATTGGAATCCAACAGATACAAAACATGGTAAATGGGGAGATCCAACTGGGTTTCATCTTGGTGCTATCGGAAATTTTCAAGTTGACAGTATTGGTCATGGAATGTTAAAGTTTGGAACTGACTTATGGTGTTTAGGTTGTGGAGAAAAAAATGATATTATGAGTAAAGCTATCATAATCCATAACGGTCAAGATGATTATATATCGCAACCATCCGGTGCCTCTGGAATGAGAATAGGTTGTATGGAAATAAATATTCAAGAATAGATTAATCTAATTTATTATTCTTTCTAATTTCTCTGTAATTTGATCAATTGAATAATCAGAAAATTTTTCTGTAATTGGATCACAAATTTCAATTGAAAATTTTTTCTTTCTGCTCAATATTTTCAAACCATTTCTTTGAAAAACATGATTAAAGCCCTTTATGTTAATTGGTACAATTATTGGTGAATTATTTTTAATTATATGAGCTGTACCCTTTCTTACAGGCATAGATTTGTCAGTGGTTCCCCTTGGAAAAGTTATTACCCAACCATCCTTGAGGGCTAAGTTTATATTATCAAAATCTTCGGTTCTAATTTTTCTTGATACAGATTCTCCAGACTCTCTCCAGCTTCTTTGCACTAATATGGCCCCGGCATATGTTAAAAGTTTTGTGATCATTGATTTTTTCATAGTCTCAAAAGATGCTATATAATAAAGATTAGTCTTAGGACTTAAAAGGTATTTTGGTCTTTTTACAGAATTTATTCTTCCCTTTACAGAAGAGTTAAAGACGTGTAACATAGCTATTACATCATAAAAATATGTTTGATGATTACTGATGAATAAGACATTATTATCAGGAAGATTTAAAAGATTTGATGAATTTTTAATTATAAAATTTTTACTCCTAAAAGTGCGATGAGTTAAAAGACCAACAATTGCTATTATTATTTTTTTGAAAAAGATTGTTTGACCAAAAATATTTTTTTTCAAACTATATTTATTAGTAGTCAAATATAAAAACATATAGATTAGTAATATTAACATTTATTTAAATTTTAAATAATTAAAATTTATGTAAGTTTGAATATTAATAAAATAATCTTATAATGACTATTACTCAACTTAAATATACTCTAGCTGTTGCCGAACATGGTAACTTTACTACTGCATCGGATAAATGTTTTGTTACTCAACCAACTCTTAGCATGCAGGTTCAAAAATTGGAAGAAGAATTAGGCGTAACTATATTTAATAGATCTACAAAGCCTCTTCAAGTCACTGAAATAGGAGATAAAATTCTTTCTCAAGCAAGAAAAATCATAGAAGAATCCACAAGGATGAATGATGTTATATCTGAAGAAAAAGGCATAATTGGTGGAACTCTTAAAGTGGGGATTATTCCAACTGTTAGCTCGACATTACTTCCTTTATTTCTTAATGTTTTTACCAAAAAACATAAAAACGTGGACTTAAAAATTGAGGAATTTAACACGGAAACTATTACTCAAAAATTAGAAGACAATTCAATTGATTGCGCAATTGCGGCCACCCCATTAAATAGCTTAAAAATAATTGAAAGGCCTCTATATTACGAACCTTTTGTAGCATACGTTCCTAGACATCATTCCCTATCTAATCATGATCTGCTCGACGTAGAAGACCTTTCAAATGGAGATTTATTAATATTAAAAGATGGTCATTGCTTTAGAAATCAAATTCTTAACATTTGTACACTAGAAGATTTAAATAAACAATATGAATTAAAAAGTGGAAGTTTTGAAACATTAATAAACTTGTCAAACAGTGGACCATGGATGACAATTATACCATCTTTGCATTCAAATAATTTATCTGATAAAAATTTAGAAAATATAATCCCATTTAGAGACCCCGCTCCAGCCAGAGAGATCAGCATGATCTATTCAAAAAGTCAACTGAAACTTCCTGTCATAAATGCTTTAATAACAACTATTTCTTCTGTTATAAGAGGGCAAATAAAATACAATGATATTAAGATAATGTCACCTATTTCTTAATATGATTTCTTAATTTTTAAAATTATTTGGCCAGAAACTATTTAAGCTTATATTTGCAACTCATTTTCGGGGTGTAGCGTAGCCCGGTTATCGCGCCGCGTTTGGGACGCGGAGGTCGCAGGTTCGAATCCTGCCACCCCGACAAATTGAACTTCACTTTTTCTTAAATAGTACTTTTAAGTGTAATTCTAACTTTTTAAGCTTTGTCGTATATTTAACTAATGGGAATTGAAAAAAAATTAATTTCAAAAAAAAAACCATTTTATCCAATTTCAAAAAAACTTGAAAACTTTTTGAAAAAATATGATAGATGGATAAGCAATGTTATTTCATATGATGATTTATTAAGATATTCTGATTCTATTAATATTTATGATAAAAATGATAAGGATACACTATGGGTTAGATTAATTTATAATGAAAATGAGCGAAATGAAATTGATGAAAATCTTAAAATAATATATACATTACTTCATTCAGATGGAAATCCTTCTTCCATTCCTTATTTAAATGTAGATTCTGTAGATTATTGTACGTTTGGAAACTCTAAACCATTTAGAATAAAAATTAGAAATATTGTTAATGATAACTTCACATATTTTTATCTAAAAAAAACTGATGCTTCAAGAATATACGGGATTGAGTTTGAACACATGTTATCACCAAGAAATCTTAATTTTTTAGTTAATAGATCATCTTTGATTGAAGAACATATATCTGGTATTCCAGGAGATGTATTTATTAAGGAATATTTACCAAAATGCACTGAATATCAAAAATCTCAAATAGCTAAAGAATATGTGAAATTTAATGAAAGGTGTATGATTAGACTACTTGGAGATATGAGATCATATAACTATGTTGTAATACCAATTCATGATTTTGACCAAGTAATCTATAAAATTAGAGCAATTGATTTTGATCAGCAATCATATGAAGGAAAGTTTTCAGTATATAGACCTCAATTCTTTAAAGAAAATAAACCTATGATGGATTTAGTTCGAAAGAAACTCAAAACTGATTCTATAGTTCAGTATAAAATTGAGGAAAGATCTACAATATCTAGAAGGTTAATCATTTCAGATAAAAGGATGAAGTTGTTAATTAGCATAATGAAAAATGATACTATAAGTAAAAATGAAAATGTTAATAATTTAAAAAATGAGATATATAAATTTACTAATGAGGAAGAGTTTATAAAGTCAGATTCTATGGGAGAATTAATGGAGAAAACTTTAGATTATCTAAAAAGAAACTATCAAAATGTTAGTTTAATTGACTTGATTTAGAAAAAACTTTATCTAGTGATTTATTTATTATAAATTAGAAAAAAAAATGAAAAAAATAAATTTAATATTATATCTAATTATTTTTGGAATTAGTTTTTCGTGTGCTCAATCTGAGAACCCACCAAAAATTGAAATTGGTGACGAATCTTCCATATATCTTCAAAAAATTGTTGATGGGATTGATATTCCTTGGGGATTAAGTTTTACAAGTAATAATTCTTTTTTAGTTACTGATAAAAAGGGAATTATGTATCATGTATTGGAAGGAAAAAAAACAATAGTTAATGGTGTTCCTGAAATAATTTTATCAAGACAGGGAGGATTACTTGATGTTGCTGTTGATTCAAATTTTAATTTAAATAATATAATCTATTTTACTGCTTCAGTAACTGAATCTGGGACAGGATCAAATACCGCTCTTTATTCAGCCAAATTTTTAAATAATAAACTTAGTAATCTAAAACTTTTATACAAAGCTTCTCCTGACTCAAATGAATCAAGACATTATGGTGGAAGTATATTAGTAACTAACGACCATATTTTTTTTACTATTGGTGATAGAGGTAACAGAGATGTTAATCCACAAAATATTTCATTGGATGGAGGTAAAGTTTACAGATTGAATAAAGATGGCTCAGTACCAGATTCTAATCCATTCAATAATAATATTAATTCAAAAAAAGCGATTTGGAGTTATGGACACAGAAATCCACAAGGAATAATGAAGGGATTGAATTCCGAAGAAATATGGATTCATGAGCATGGACCTAGGGGAGGTGATGAGATAAACATAATAAAAAACCCAATCGAAGGTGAAGATGGTTTGAAGGACAGGAATTATGGCTGGCCAAAAGCAACTTATGGAATTAATTATAGTGGAAGTGAAATAACTAAGAATCAAAAAATGATTGATGTTATAGACCCTTTTTATTACTGGACTCCATCAATTGCTCCTTCTGGGATGGCCTATATAGATTCAGATATATATAAAAATTGGAAAAACAGTATTCTAGTAGGGTCACTTAAATTCCTTTATTTAGAAAGATTAGAATTTAATAAAAATGGTGTAACTAAAAGAGAGAAACTTTTCCCAGGAATTGGTAGAGTTAGAGATGTTAACATTGGACCAGATGGGCATGCCTATGTTAGCGTTGAAGCGATAGGCATTTTTAAGATTATACCCAAATAGATTTTAAATGAAGAATTTTGTTAAAAATTTAAAGTCTTTATTAAATAAAAGTTATTTAAAATATCTAATTATTTTAACTGCTTTTATAGTTTGGATGACATTCTTAGATACAAATTCATTATTAATTCATGCTGAGTTAAACAGAGAAATTAAAAAACTCAAGGTAAAAATAAATGCTCTTACTGAAGAAATCAATAAAGATCAATCACTTATTGAAAAATTAGATAATATTGATAGTTTAGAACATTACGGAAGAGAGAACTATAATTTAAAAAGAGATGAAGAAGACATTTATATAATTGAGTATCAATTAGACAATCAATAAATAATGGGAAAGATAATTTCAATTGCTAATCAAAAAGGAGGTGTAGGTAAGACTACAACTTCTGTAAATCTTTCTGCATCTCTTGGAATACTTGAAAAAAAAGTACTTTTAATAGATGCTGATCCTCAGGCTAATGCATCATCAGGACTTGGTTTTGACCCTAACGATAAAGATCTTTCGCTTTATCAAGTACTATCGAATTCTATGAATTTTTCTGAAGTAATAAAAAATACAGAAACACCAAACCTTGATATTGTTCAATCTAGTATTGATCTTGTCGGAATTGAAATAGAACTAGTAGATGAAAATGATCGAGAATATAAACTTAAAGAAAAGATTAAAGAGATTAAAGATTTATATGATTATATTATAATAGATTGTGCACCATCACTGGGTTTAATAACCTTAAATGCGCTTACTAGTTCAGACTCAATTATAATTCCAATTCAATGTGAATATTTTGCATTAGAGGGGTTAGGCAAATTATTAAATACAATAAAAAGCGTTCAAAAAATTCATAATGAAGACCTTGATATAGAGGGAATTCTTCTTACAATGTTTGATTCAAGACTTAGACTTTCCAATCAAGTAGTAGAAGAGGTTAAGAAGCATTTTGGTGATATTGTTTTTAATACAATTATTCAAAGAAATATAAAATTAGGTGAGGCTCCAGGTTTTGGAAAAGATATTATAAATTACGATGTAACATCAAAGGGAACAAAAAATTATCTTTCAATGGCAAATGAATTAATTAAAATGAATGAAGATGTCCAGTAAAAAACAAAAAAAAGTACTCGGACGAGGTTTAGATGCACTCTTAAATAGTTCTAGTAATACAGATTCATCAAAGGATACTAAAGATATAATTAACTCTTTTGAGATTTCACTCAATAAAATTCAGGTTAACCCTAACCAACCTAGAACTAATTTTGATACAAGTGAAATTGATAATCTTGTTATTTCTATAAAAGAACTTGGTATAATTCAACCTATTACTGTTAGAGAAATTACTAATGGTAAGTATGAAATAATTTCTGGAGAAAGAAGATTCCGAGCTTCAACTAAAGCAGGTTTAAAATCAATTCCTTGTTATGTTAGGGGGGTTGAAAGTGAAACTGACT
>SGZF01000023.1 GCA_004213645.1 Flavobacteriales bacterium
AACTAATCAAGAATTAAAGTGCTATTGGAAGATCTATTTTACTAAAAGTTTGTGTTGCCCCGCAACTTCAATACCTAGTATGATTGCAGATGCATTAGTCTGATTTTTTGAAACAATTTTATAGTACCAACCCTCAAAAAAAAAATTTCTCCT
The DNA here is from genome assembly GCA_004213645.1 of Flavobacteriales bacterium. Classification (GTDB taxonomy): domain Bacteria; phylum Bacteroidota; class Bacteroidia; order Flavobacteriales; family Flavobacteriaceae; genus Marisimplicoccus. The sequence continues at coordinate 154 of SGZF01000023.1, forward strand.
ACCCCACCCATGATAAACATGAGGATTCCAAATTGCATGAAGTCTATTTAATTGATTCAATTTATATATATTTAACTTAAGTTATAAAAATAAATGAATCTCAAGTCAAAAAAACCAACTCTATTACTTGTAGATATTCAAAAGGCTTTCATAGATAAAGATTATCCTGGTTTCCCAAGGAATAATCACAACGCAGAATTTATTTGTGGTAAAATTCTTAAACTATGGAGAGAAAAAAAATTTCCTATTATTCATGTAAGACATAGTTCTACAAATATTAATTCTAAATTACATGAATCAAATCCTGGATTTGAATTTAATGATTATGTTAAACCTAAGGCTGATGAGATTATACTGAAGAAAAATGTTAATAGTGCTTTTATTGGAACTGATTTAAAATCAATTTTAGACAGATCTAATACAAAGGTTGTTATTATAGTTGGTATGACGACAAATCATTGTATTTCAACAACTGTAAGAATGTCTGGTAATTTTGGGTATGAAACTTTTTTAATTTCAGATTCTACAGCATGTTACACAGCAAAAGGATTAGATGGAGAACTGATTGACTGTGAAGTGATTTACCAAACTTCTATTGCCAATCTAAAAGACGAGTTTGCAACTATTATTAATTCAGAAGAACTAATAACTTTAATTAAATAATATATCAAAAATAAATACTATATATATCTATTTGTTTTAATTCTTGCAGCAGAATCAATTTATATTCTGCCATACGTATTAGCTAGAGTTTTTAGACCAACATTTTTAGATGTATTTGATCTAACAAATCTTGAATTAGGTACACTTTTTTCAACTTATGGTATTGTAGCATTTCTATCATACCTATATGGAGGAATATTAGCAGATCGATATTCTCCAAGAAAATTACTCTCAGTTTCTCTTGTACTAACATCATTTGGAGGGGCTATCTTAATGACTTATCCATCATACATTGTAATGCAGTTATTATTTGCATATTGGGGATTTACTACTGTATTTCTATTTTGGGCGCCAATGATCAAGGCTACAAGGATTATAGGTGGTCTAAAAAGACAAGGTAAAACATTTAGCTTTCTTGATGGTGGACGAGGTTTAGTTGCATCTTCAATTGGAGTAATTGGAGTAATTATTTTTTCAATACTAATTACAACTGATATATCTGCAGCTAATATTGAGGACAAACAAAATGCATTTAAATATGTAATTGCTGTTTCATCTATAATTGTTTTTTTATGTGGTTTAATTGTTTATTTATTTTTAAAAATTGAGATTACAGATGATGAGAAAATAGGGAACTTTAAGAATATGAAAAAACTTCTTAAATCAAAATCAATATATTTAATTTCAATAATTATTTTATGTGCCTACATGGGTTATAAAATTACAGACATATATTCATTATATGCTGCAGAAGTGATGATGTTCGATCAAATTAATGCTGCAAAAGTTGGAGCATTTCAACAGTACCTTAGACCTTTAGTTTGTATTTCAGTTGGTTTATTTTCTGATAAAATTGGTAATATCAAAAATATATTTATTGGATTTATCATTATGTTAATAGGATCAATAATATTTGCAAGTGGAATTGTTAGCTCTTCTCTAAACATATTATTCATTATCTCCTTAGTTATAGTTGCTACTGGAACATATGCAATTAGAGGACTATATTTTTCTATTCTAAATGATGGTGATATACCTATTGCATTATCTGGAACTGCAATTGGTATTGTGTCAATTATAGGATACTCTCCAGATATATTTGCAACTCCACTATATGGTTATTTGTTAGATACATATCCAGGGATTCAGGGTCATCAATTTATATTTATGATTCTTGGTATATCTTCAATAATTGGAATTTTTACAACTCTAAAATTTAAGAAACTCACAAATTAGTCTTATAAACAGATATTACTAACTTTACAACTAATCTAAAAATCATATTTAAATGAAAAAAATATTAATATTATTATCAATTTTTATGATCTCATCATCTTGCGAAACACCAGAATCTTCAAAGGTAATTGGATTTAGCATTAATAATGATGGTGAAAGATCAGATATTACTCTAGAAGCTGATATTACAGATATATGGCTTGAATATATAGATGCTCACAATGATAGAGATTATGTCAAGATAGCTGAAATGAATTCTGAAGATATTCAGGTATGGGGACCAGCTGGTCAGTATATAGAAGGAAATGAAGCTCATGTTGAGTTTGTCAAAGAATGGGTTCAAGCTACTAATGTAAAGTGGACTCCTCAATGGTTCATTAATAATAGTGGAGAAAATCCTGATTCATCTGCATTAAATAATTATGTTACTTCAGGACACCAAATGACGTTTACTATAGATGGTGAAGAAACTATCTTTTATCAAGTTCATGATGCTGTTATTAGTGAAGGAAAGATTATAAACTTTAATGTGTACGAACAGCAAAGAGCTGTTTCTGAGTGATAACTGAAGACCTCTTCGGAGGTCTTTTTTTATTTTATCCTGCCAAAAAATGTTTTCCTTGATTGTTCAGAAAGAGATACACCTTTAGTTTCATTATAATTAAAAGTCACTAAAACTCTTTCTCCCTCTTCTACTGCAGTAACTTGATGAATAGACGTATTTCCTTTAAATATCATTAGATCTCCTTCAAGGCTATTTACTTTAGTTCCTTTAACCTTTTTATCTAGTATTTTTTCCACAAAATCGTAATTCTCTTTGTTGTCTTTATATCTGATGTTATTGAAAAACTCATAAACACCACCTTTAGAGCAATTTTTAACTAATAAAGTTATAGTAAAATCAGAGTTATCAAAATGCCAACCCAAAGCGTCACCTTTATCATAATAATTGATATTAATACTGGAAAGGGAATCTTCGTATGGATGTAATTCTTCTTTATTAAGTAAGTCTAAAAAAAAAGATCTAATAATTGGCGAATCATATATTTTTTGAAGAATAGAGTTTTTTGGAATTAAATCATTTGGAATACATTTTTTTGTTGTACTCATAATTCTATTTCGTGAGCTATTCTTGGGAAAATTATCATCAAACTCAGAAATGTAAACATTATATTCAGAGGAGCTTTTATATGAATCCTTTTTAAGTTCACCAGCCTCTTTTTTTAGAATTTTTAACCCAACATCACTTATAAATGAGTTAAAAATTAGTATTCCATTTTTATCTAAAAGCTCTTTATGTCTAGATCCATTTTTAAAGAATTCATCGTTATATTTAGTTCCAAAAATAGATTTTAAATCAGAATGGATCATTTAGTATATTTTTATAAATTTATAACTACAACAAATATATTTTAAATTGTTACATCAAAAGTTAATTGAAAGATCTTTATCTTACCATATTAATATTAACATCTATATCATTAAACATATTATCATTAATGATAATATCTGGTTTAGTTGAGAACTTTATTAACCCATTTATTCTTCTAGCTGTTGGGTTTCTATTATTTTTGTTTACAGTAATTAAATATTTTACAAAAAAATGAAAAATATAATATTGGTTATTTTATTGTCTTTGAACTTTAGTTCTCTTGTATCTCAAAGATATTATGATAGTAATGATTTAAAATATTATTTAGATTTTACAAATAATTCAGCTAATCTTAGATTTGAAGATTATAAGATTTCAGGGCCAATAGAGGAAATAGAATCATTCTATCGAAATAAATTTACACTTATCAAAGGAGATAGTATTCATTGGATGCTTGGTCAGAGTGATGATAATAACAACAGACATTTATCATATTTAATTATAAAAGGAGAATATAAAGATTTGAGGAAACTAGCAAGAAGAGAAGCTTCATCAAAGAAACTCAAGATTTTAAAATCTGATAAAATAAATTCAGGCTACTTTAGAGACTATTTTAATTTTGTAAGTGAAAATGAATATGAGAAAATCAATAAAGACAGACAAATTGGTCTTTATATAAATGATGCAGGTTTTACTGGAAAATATAATATAAAAATATATAGAAGTGATAATATTAATTATAAAGACTTAGATATAAAAGGTGTAATTGAAATAACTAAAAAGGATATTAATGTTAAAACAAATTTACCAACGTTAACAAGCTTTACTGGTGAATATGACTCTGAATTAAATAGCGATTTAAGTTTTATTAATAGAGGAATTATTAGTGGTAGAGGAAAAAATAATGACTTGTCAATTTTTACATTATATTTAAATCTAAATGAACTATCAGGATCTATATCCATAATCTCAGTTCAGATTTCTGATAATGAACTGAAACTTAATAAAAGAGAAACTACAACATTTGCAATTAATGAAATAAATTAAACAATGAGAGATTTTGTTAACTATAACGATACAATAGACATTAAATTTCTCATAATAACTTTGTTATTTATTGTTTTTTGGAAATTATTCATTGAGAAAAAAATAAAGAAATGAAAAAGCCAGTCAGATATTTTAGCTCAATAATCCTAATTATTCTATTTATCATGTTAATCATCAACATCTTAGCCTTTTAAGATGAATTTAATAATTCTTAGCCTTTAAATTATCATATTATCAATTAGTTTTTTTATTTGGTTTTATAATACTGGAATAAAGAAAAATTATTTAATATTGTTACCTAATTTAAATCAATTTAAAAAATGAAAAATCTATCAATATTATTACTATCAATTAGCTTTTCATTTGCATCTGCTCAATTAACAACTAGAACTATTGAGGTAAAACAAGGTCAAATGGATAAATTTATTGAAATGGCTGGTAAGAAAACAAAAAAATATAATAACGAAGAAGGATCTGCTAGGTTCTTTACTTATGAAATTCTTACTGGATCAAATGCTGGAATGATCTGGCGAATGAGAGCAGCAAATGCAGAATATATGGACAATTGGGATTCAAACTCAGAGGAATCTGAATATTGGCAAAAAAATGTTGGACCATATATAAGTAACGGAAACGTTAATGGAATGTACATGTGGAATTATGTTGGACCAATGTCACATAATGTTGACTCAGAGGATCAAAATCTTACCATGGCTTTAATATATGAATTTAAAGACTCTGGTGAAGAAGATTTCTGGAGATTTAGAGAAAGAGTTGTTGCGGCAAGATCTGCAATGGATACTCAGCCAAAAGGATCAATGCATAGTGTGTATTGTTCTTCTGGATGTAACGGTAATGTAGCTATGATATTATTTGAGTATGAAAGTTTTACTGATCAACAATTATATAATCAGGAAATGCTTCCTCAAATGATTGAAAAGTACAATGAATTATATGGAAACGATGCTTATGAACAAGATGGAAATAAAGTTGATGAGTCATTAGTTGAAAACGGAAGAGGTAGGTTATACTTAAGATATATTCCTGAAGCAAGCTCAGATTAATAACTAAAAAAATTACTATATGAAAAATTTTATTTTAATATCATTTTTAACCTTATTTGTCACGTCTATATCTGCACAGGTAGGGCAAGCAAGACTATTAAAGGTCAATGATGGTCAAATGCAAGAATTTTCTGAAGGAATTTCAGAAAAAACGCAAAAATACAATAGATCAGAAGAATCTGATCAATATTTCACATTTCGAATTCTTTCTGGTCCTAACACAAATGATTTTATCAGAGTTAGATGGATGGAATCCATTGGAGAACTAGATTCAAATTCAGCAGGGATGAAGGAGTTGAACTTTTGGAACAAAAATGTTGTTCCTTATTATACTGAAGGTACCTCAAGAATTTGGTCTAGAAATAATGGTGTTTCTTATGTTCCTGAGGATGCAACTGGAAATCTAAGAAGGGTTATTTATTATAATTACAAGGATTCTGGTGAATGGGATTTTTGGAGGTTTAGACAAAGAGTAAAAAGAGCAATGGAGGAAAGTGGATATGAATCTGCAATGAATGTTTTATGGTGCTCATCCGGATGTTCTGGTAATTGGGTACAAGTAAGATTTCATCACGATGGGTTTACCGGTCAAGCATCTGATTATGGAGAACCACTTCAAAATATGATTTCGAAATACAATGAAATTTTTGGAGAGGATGCTTATGATCAAGATAGTGCTAGTGCAGAGGATGCATTAGTTGAGGATGGAAGAAGAATCAGACACCTAATGCTCATTCCTGAGATGAGTTCGGTTTGGTAAAAATTATTTATTAGCTTAAATTAAAAAGGCCTCTTTTAGAGGTCTTTTTTTTATATTTATAGTAATGCTAAAAATTGCATTTAATCAAAGTTACATATATCCCTTGGAAGAAAATCATAGGTTTCCAATGATAAAATATGAGCTTATTCCAGAGCAGCTTATTAGAGAAAATACGTGTGTAAATGATAATTTTTTCAATCCTGGAAAAATTGATAAAAAACTTGTTTTACTTACTCATCAAGAGGAATATTTTAATAGATTCAAATCACTTAAATTATCAAAAAAGGAAATAAGAGAGATAGGATTTCCATTAAGTAAAGAGTTGGTGGAAAGAGAAATGGAAATTGCTCAAGGTACAGTAATGGGAGTAAATTATTCTCTTAAAAATGGAATCTCAATGAATATAGCAGGTGGCACTCACCATGCATTCTTTGATAGAGGAGAGGCATTCTGTATGCTAAACGATCAATCAATTGCTGCAAATTATCTTTTGAAAGAAAAATTAGTTAAAAAAATTATGATAATCGATTTAGATGTTCATCAAGGTAATGGAACTGCTTCAATATTTAAAAGAAACAATAATGTTTTTACACTTTCGTTTCATGGAAAAAAAAATTATCCTTTTAGAAAAGAGATAAGTGATTTAGATATAGAGTTTGAGGATAATACTAATGATAATGAATATTTAGCAGTTTTAAAAAAAACTATTCCAAAAGTTATAGATGAGTTCATGCCTGACTTTATTTTTTATCTGTCTGGGGTTGATGTTCTAGAAAATGATAAATTAGGTAGACTATCCTTATCAATTAATGGATGTAAACAAAGAGATAAATTTATTCTTGATATTTGTAAAAGAAATTCAATACCTGTTCAGGTTTCTATGGGTGGGGGATATTCTATTATTTTAAAGAATATTATAGAGGCCCATTCAAATACTTTTAGATTAGCACAAGAGATATTTTTTTGATAAATTAGAAATTATAATTATGAAAAATCTTTTTGTTTTTACAGTTGTATTAATGTTTTCTTCTTGCACCAATATACTGGAAATGAAGGGATTATCAGATGAAGTTGAAGTTTTAAGAGACAACTTTGGAATAAATCATATTTATGCTAATAATCAAAAAGATCTATTCTTTATGCAAGGATATCTTGCTGCCAAAGATAGGTTGTTTCAGTTTGAAATATGGAGAAGGCAAGCAACTGGAACAACGGCTGAGATATTTGGTGAAGAGGAGCTCGAAAGAGATATAGGTACAAGATTATTCAAATTCAGAGGTAATATAGTTGATGAGCTAAATCATTATCATGAAGATGGTTTTGAAATTGTTTCATCTTTTGTATCCGGCATTAACACCTATATAGATGAAATTAATGAAGCTCCAGGTCAATTACCAATTGAATTTAAGTTATTAGGTATTATTCCAAAAAAATGGACAAATGAGGATGTTATATCCCGCCATCAAGGTCTTTTGGGGAATATAGAGGAAGAACTTAATATTGGTCGAGCAGTTTCACTAGTTGGTGAAGATAAAGTAAAAGAGTTATTGTGGTTTCATCCAAAAGAACCCAATATTGAATTAGACAAAAGTTTGACTTACCAGGATCTTAAACAAGATATTCTTAGATTATATAATGCATATAGAGAGCCTATTGAATTTAAGATAGATTATGTTTTAGAAAATTATCAATCAAAGAATACTTTAGCATTTAAAAATGATTATCAAGTTATAGATGATATTTATTCAATTGGAAGTAATAACTGGGCAATATCTGGAGATAAATCCTTTAATGGATTTCCTCTTTTAGCTAATGACCCACATAGATCACTTTCTAACCCTTCTTTAAGATATATGGCTCATTTAGTTGCCCCAGGTTGGAATGTTATTGGTGGTGGTGAGCCTGAAATTCCTGGTATTTCAATTGGTCACAATGGAATTGGAGCATGGGGTTTGACAGTTTTTAGAACAGATGCAGAGGATTTGTATATATATGATATAAATCCAAAAAACAATAATCAATATAAACATCAAAACGAATGGATAAACTTTAAAATTATAAATGACTCAATTAAAGTAAAAAACAGTGAGGATGTTAATGTGGAGTTACTTTATACAATTCATGGACCTGTTACATTCATTGATAAAAAAAGAAATAAGGCATATGCTGTTAGAAATGGTTGGTCAGAGATTGGAGGATCACCTTATTTAGCATCATTAAGAATGGATCAAGCTAAAAATTGGGAAGAATATAGAAAAGCATGTAATTATTTTAATATTCCTGGAGAAAATATGGTTTGGGCTGACAAATATGGAGATATTGGTTGGCAAGCAGTTGGGATTGCTCCAATAAGACAGAATCATAGTGGTCTAGTTCCAGTTAAGGGTGACGGCAGATTTGAATGGCAGGATTATCTCCCAATAATTGATAAACCTAGTCTTTTTAATCCTGATAAAGGCTACATATCAACTGCTAATCAAAATGTTACTCCTGATGATTATAATATTTGGGAAGCAATCGGGTATGACTGGAGTGATCCTTATAGAGGCAATAGAATAAATAATTTTCTTGATAGTAAAGAAAAGT
>SGZF01000024.1 GCA_004213645.1 Flavobacteriales bacterium
TAACAAAAGTTATTAACAATTTGAAGTTTGTATTTGTTTTTACAAATTAGATTTATACATTTATAAAAGATATGCGGAAGTTTTAGAAAAATCCGCTAAAACAATCTAAACGCAAGTTGAGATATTGCATATCAAACTTTAGACATAAAAAATCAGTAAGATTAACTGTAATTTGGAATACCAATCGTGTTTAAAGTAAAAAAGATCAAGTAAAAATAACAGAAAGATTATCTGTTATGCTTAAAACGTAAGTTTGAATGTAGCTTGTGAAATTTTAAGTGGTAATCAGAAAAATTATCTGAGATTTGAAGAAATTCAAGAACTACTTAGAGAGAATTAGAAAGCCCGATTCATTCGTGAGTCGGGCTTTCGAATTTTTAGGTCTTTAATTTGAAAAAATGAAAGAACTATTTGAAATATTCAAGGAAAGAAACCTAAAACTCGTAATTGTCAATTAACATTGTGAACCTCTGCATAAGTTCTATATGGAAGTTTAATAGGTGAGATTATTTCAAAAATCTTACAGTTATTCTTTGTGGATAACTGTATTTTTTTTTCACTATCAATTACTAAAAAGTCTCCAACATCAAATACTTTCTCATTAATAGTTAGATTTCCTGATAGTATGAATATAGAGTGAAAACAGAGGTCTGTAATTAAATGATCATAGATCCCATCATTAAACTTATATTGAAAAATTTGTATTCCGCTTGAATCTAAATTAATTTGATTTTGCTCATCAGAAATAATCTTTTTTTCAATACCATTATTATGTATCAAAGAAAACTCATGAGATTTAAAATCATTATAACTAGGATCAATATAAAGAGACTCTTGAATATTAGGATCAAACCAAATTTGAAAAATTTCTGAACCTGATAGTAATTTTTCTGAATGTGAAATACCCTTACCTGATTTAATAACCTGAACATCTCCTTGTTTTAATGTAATCCATTTATCCAGCAAGGTATCATAATGTTCAATTTCACCTTTTAAAATAAAGCTACATATTTCGAATCCGCGATGAGGATGCAGTCCAATTAGGCTAGTTTTATCAGGTGCCCAAGCATGCGCCCAATAAAAAAGATTTGAATATGGTTTTAACAGACCCGAATCTTGTGGAAACCCGATTGGTTTCTTTTCAAGAATTTCACCTGAATTAAAATTTCCATCAGCTTGAGATTCTTTTTTAAATATTTTTAGAGGCATAATAAATAAATTTACTCACTACTTAAATTATTTATGGAATTATAAAATCTTTCATCAATTTTAAAATAGTATCCATTTTCCTCATGAATTGAATTGTCAGGATAACCATTGACAGTATGAAAGTTTTTAATGTGATTTTTAAATAATTCTAAATCAGGAATATTATAATTTTTTCCGTATATATCTTTAACCTTAGCCATAAAAAGTAGGGGTTGCTGTTGCTGCTTCAGACAATTGTGTCAATCTCATTAAACTTAAACCGTAAATAATAAGATCATAACTCGAATTATCAAGATCAATCTTTACTATTTGAATAACTTCTTTCCTAAAATTTTTCCTTGAATATTTTATAATAAAGATTGGCTTGGGACCTACTTCAATAAATGTGTATTCTTTTACATTCTTCCACATCCCACCTTTATTTTCTTGCGTTAAAGAATATGTTTTATTGGAATTATTCATATCTACTTGATAACCAGTTGAAAAGGAATGGGTAATAGAACCTATGAGCTGACCTCCTTGAAGTATTTCTGTTGTTGATTTCCAAATGCTTTTCTTTTTTAATTGGTAAGTCTTGCCATTATAAAAAAATTTAACATCTGAAGAGTACCATTTTGGTCTTGTGGCCTTAATGACAGGTAAGTCATTTTCTATAATTTGCCAATTTCTATGATTTTTTTCAATGTTTACCCTAATCATTATTTTATAATTTTAATGATCATCTTTTATTTTTATATAACTCGAAGCTTTTTGTTTAAAATTATTAAATCTTGGAATAGAAACACCTTGTACATATGGATTATAAGGATTTTTCTTTTCATAATCTTGATGATATTCCTCTGCATAATAAAAATTGTCTATTTTTTTTACTTCCGTGATAATATTCTTTCCAAATATTGAACTTGTTGATAAAAAGTTGATATAATTTGTAATCTTGATTCTTTCATCCTCGTTGTTATAGAAAGCAATTGATCGATACTGAGTACCATAATCAGGTCCTTGCCTGTTTGGGGTTGTAGGATTATGTGAATCAAAGAAGACTTTCAGAAGTGTATCAAAGGAAATTTTACTACTGTCATATATAATTTCAATAGCTTCAGCATGTCCTGTTTTCCCCGACATTACCTGATAATAATTAGGATTTTCGGTAGAACCTCCAGCATAACCAGAATAAACTTCCTTAACCCCATACAAACTTTCGTATATAGTCTCTACACACCAAAAGCAACCGGAAGCAAAGTATGCCTTACTCATATTTTGATACTCTTGATTATTAACAGAATTAACTGGATTGATATTATCAACAGGTTTAGATGAGCCTACATTACATGATAAGCAAAAGATAAATACTGGAAGAAATCTTTTCATTGATATAATTTATTCAAATATAAGATTAAGAAATTTGACGGCTTATCTTAGAAAGTTAATATTAATTTAAAAAATTATTTATTCTTTCAATATCATCCTTGTATGTCATATCTGGAACATGTTCACATAAATTAAATGTCAACATTGATTCTTTATCATCTAAAATCATGTTTTCAATAGCAGAAGGGAGTTCTTTTTCTCCCCTCTCCTTATTAACTGGACAATCTTTCAGGTATTTATATACTTTAGGTCCTATAAATGAGAAAATATTCATGCTTACGTATTTTTTTTCAATACCATGTCTAATAATTTCTTTTCCTGGCTTTTCAATAATTTTCGAAAGAAAATTATTTTTGATTTTTAAAATAGAAAAAGATGATAATCTTTGCTCTGAAAAATATAGACAGCTATAATCGTAAGCTATCATTGAGTTATAATTATTCTCGCTCATTAAAAGCTTCATCGCCTTTACTGAATATAAATTATCACAATTACATACTAAAAATCTTCCTTTCTTTAGTTCTTTATACTGATTCATTGTCTGAAAAATTGCATCTGATGTGCCTAGCGGTTTATCTTGTCCGTAAAAGTCTTGAAAAGTAAATTTTAAAATAATATCTAATCTATTTTCAAGAGACACAAGATATTCTTGAAAATCTTTTGAGTCATCAGAAATTATTAAATAAAAATTTCTTATCCCAGCATTAATAGCATTCTTAATCAGATAATATATAAAAGGCTCCATCCCCTCACCTACTTGTATATATCCTTTTACCCTCGTATTAGACTGATCCAATAGATTCTTGGACATTTTTTGACTACTAGATGACTTCTTCATTCTAGATGAAATTCCAGCTGCCATTATTATTAATGGTACACTACTCATTTATTAAAATTTTTGGACCTGTACCTTTATTTGCAATAAAAGCTTCCTTGACACCAATTTTTTTAAACTCTTTAACTATGTTATGTGAAATATTTTCATCATTGGATAAACATACTATTGAACCTCCACCTCCACTTCCAACTATTTTTGAAGCCAGTGAACCATTTTGATTTGCTATATCAATCATTTTATCAATCTCAGGTATTGTGATTTTTAAATCATTTTTTAAAAAATCATGATGTTCATTCATAAGTCTAGAAATTGTTTTGATATTTAAAGAAGGTTGGTTGAATTCTTTTTGAGCATTTAAAGTAATTCTATGATTTCCTATAGCAGCCCTAAAATATGGTTGAATACTTTTATCTAATTCTGATAAACATTTTTCTAAATCAAAACTTGAGGTCTCATGTATATTAAACTTTGGGAATTTTTTTGATATTAAATCAATTGAAAGTAATGCATTTGTTTTTAATTTTTTTAAAAGCCCCTGAGTATTTTTAACTTGATTTGAGACCCCAATTATCATATCACAAAGCTCATGGTCGTATGTTATAACTTTATCGTTTAATGTGTCTAGAAAAATAGTTTCTCCATACGAAATTGTATACTGATCCATTTTTCCTCCAGAACCACCCATTTCTGTGACCTCAACACGATAAGAAATCTCTGAAAGTATTTCTGATGTTACCTTTTTATTTGTGAAAGTAGCTAGAAGAAAATTCACCCAGGCCACTACAAGAGCTGATGAACTTGAAAGACCCGAATTAATAGGAATATTACTGGATATAACAATATCATATCCTTTGTCTGGAAAACAAGAATAATCTTGAAGAACTTTTAAAGCAACTTTTAATAAATCAGTTTCATTTTCGTCAACATCCTTATCAATATTTATATAATCATGTTCACTTAGATCTTTTTTATAAATATTTAAATATCTAGTGTTATTATGTTTTGCTTTAACTTCAATATTCCTGTTTATCGTCGTAGCTATTATTGGAAGATTTAGGTAATCTTGATGATCACCAAATAAACAAACCCTGGCAGGGGCTTTTGAAATTATTTTATTTATCATCAAGATATAATATCGAAAGGTTTTGTCGTAGTCCAGTTTCCTCTGGTAAAATCTGGAAATTTTTGAGGTTCACCATCATTTTTTACAGAATTTGAGGTTAACTCAATTAATGAACTCCATGCACATCCCTCATAAACATTTTGATCAAGTGGATCGCCATTTCTCAAACATTCAATTATTCTATATACCATAATTCCGTCCATTCCACCATGCCCAGATTCTTTGGTAATTTTATTTAACCTCTTATACAAAGGATGATCATATTTTTCATAAAGAGCATCTATGCCTTCACCTGTTATCCATTCTTTTGAATCTTTGGTGTAGCCATCAAATCCTTTTTCAAATGCAGCTCTAGTTGGACCTCCTGCTAAAATTCCATTTGTACCTTGAATCAAATTTAATCGGGTGTAAGGTCTTGGACTTGTCTCATCCCACTGGACCATTATTGTCCTACCTAATTGGGTCTTAATAATAGTTGTATTAATATCTCCATTTTGATAATTTAATTTATTCCATTTATGATCTTTTTTAAAGTTTTGACTAGCATATCTTGCTCTACCTAATGAGGGAGATGAAAACGAGACTAGTGTTTTAAAAGTGTCCTCAGATCTAAGAAGGTTCATGTATTGAGAAACAGGACCTAATCCATGAGTTGGATATAAATTTGCTTTTCTTTTCTCATATTGATATGTTCTCCAAGAACCTGTACCCATTTGTTCCTCATGCATCTGCCATCTTAAGTCATGAATATATGCTGCTTCACCATGCAATAATTCACCTAATAATCCTTTTCTGCATAAATTTAAAAACATTAATTCTTCTCTACCATAATTTACATTTTCCATCATCATACAATGTTTTTGATATTTCTCAGATATATCAACAATTTGCCAAAGATCCTTTATTGAGGTTGCCATTGGAACCTCAACAAATGCATGCATTTTGTTTTTCATACTTTCAATAGCCATGATTGCATGGTTATTCCAATTAGTTGATATTACAACTATATCTGCATCAGTTTCATCTAGCATTATTTTCCAATTATTCTCATTACCCCAATAAGTTTTAGGATTAGTATGCGACATTGATGTTTTTAGACTCTTAATAATAGATAAACTCTTTGATATATTAGTTTCATATAGATCACTTAAAGCTACTATTTGAGTATTTTGAATTGAACCAAACCTCTTAATGTGTCCTTGGCCTCTGTTACCGACTCCAATTAATGCTATTTTAATTTTATCAAGCTTGGGTGCAGCATACCCTCCCATGTATTTATTTTTAGAACTTCTAGGTTTATAAGAATATAAACTTGGTGTTGAAGCAAAAGCAGCAGATAATGATGTTGTTTTTATAAACTTTCTTCGATCAAATAAGGACATAATATATATTTACAGTATCAATTTACTTGATTTTAATAAAAAAACCCACTTTAAAAAGCGGGTTTTTAAATAATTAAAAAAGGTATTTACTCCATCTCTGCATCCCATTGATTTACACGAAATATTTTACCATCACGAATAAAAATCCTATCAACTATTCTTAGATTTTCTTGAGTTCCATCTTTCAAAAATCTATTTTCAGAAAAGGCAACTGTAACTCTGGTATAGTCTGTACCTTTTCTTATTAAAGGCACTGAATTCCATATTGTCCTTTTGATAGAATCATACGGAGAATGCAATTGCATTATGACATCAGCTATTTGATCATTATTCATAGTCATTGAGAGGCCTCCAGTTGGTGGTGAATATGTAACACTATCAGCCATCATTTCAGTCATATAATCTGTATTTTTATCAGCATATGCAAGAACAAGATCCATAGCAATCTGGTTATCTTCATCAGATCCAAGAATATAGCTAGATCCATCCATATGATAACCAGCAGATGTTTCGACTAAAGTAGTTTCACAGCTAAATAATAGTCCAAGAGAGAAAAATAATATAAATTTTTTCATAATAAGAGATTAAATTAATTTGTTATTTAATGAATATAAAAAAAAGAATATGATTATTCTTGATCTGGAGCTACTGCCATCATCAAACCTGTTGCATCTCCAAAATCACCTCCATTAATAATTTTTCCATTATCATCAAAGGTTAAATAGTGGTACCAAAGCGCTCTAAAACTTTTACCAGATGCTGAATTTGTACCTGACCAGTATCCATACATTCTAACACTCCCATTTGGCATCCCTGTTTCAGGATCAGCTCCTGGAAGATAGTTTTCAGCTTCCCAAGTAATACCTTCCATGGCATCTTGCCATCCTTTTAAATAATTAAGAGTTTCCTCTCTATTCATTATGGGACCACCATAAAATGCACTTTGGAATTCAACCTCATCAGCATAAAACTCAGTAAGAGCGTCAAAGTCTTCAGTAACAAATACTTCAAACCATTCTTTTGCTATTTCAAGATTTCCTTCATAATCTGAATTTTGCATATTGGAACATGATATTATTAGTCCAAGAAATGCAATTAAAATAAATTTTTTCATAATATTTTTTATTGATTTATATGTTGAATATAAATAAAACTAGTCTAATTTTCTAATTTATTATGATCAATAGCCCATCTTTTAACTTTTTGAACCAAACCAGTGGAAGAACCAACCAATTTAGCTGTTCTACGTATACTTTCACCTCTTTTAAGATGTCTTAATATGTTAATGTTTTTAGGTTTTTCAAAAAACCCTTCTATAGAATCTAACTGTCTCCCACCTACGCCCTTGTATCTTCCAAGATCTTTAGCTTTTTGAATACCGAACCTATGAGAAGATTTACGATTTTTATATTCCATGTTAGCAAGAGATCTAAAAAGATTTAAAAAAAGTATAGTATCAGATTTAACTCTTCCATACTCATCCATAGTTTCTAACCTTTCAGCCTGAGAAATTAATGATACATCATTATTAATGAAAAAATCGATAGTGTTTAGAACATCAATTTGATTCCTACCTAAAACAGAAATACTAGGCACAATAACTTTAGAAACTTTTTTTTGATTAATAAGTGCAAAAACTAATGATCCCTTTTCTCTCTTTACAAAAGGTATAATACTTGGGCAGAAATCAATGTAATGGTTATCCATGTTAGAAATTTTTTGAACTTCTAAAGGATTATTGGTCTGAATATAAAAAATGATCATGTATCTAATTAATATGTATTAAATATACAATAAATTTATCAATTTATTTTTCATAATTGAATTAAAATTATTACATATTAATATATTTTATAATTATATTATTAAAATAATTAATTAATTTATAATTTTTTTTATATAAATAATACATTTTATAAAAGATACATATATATAATTAAATTAATAAAAAAATATTAAATTTGGAAAAAAATTATGGGCGTAGGCGGAATATTTATTGGAACTATTGCATTAATATTTGCAATAGTTATAATTATTGAAATTAAAGAAAGGTTTCTTTAATCTAAATAGACAGTAATTGATTTTCTAACTGATTCATCGCAAGCCAATGCAATTTGTAAACTTTTGTAGGCGTCTTCCATGTGTGAATTTAAATCAATATCATCTTTAATTGAATTAAAGAAAAAATCTTGCTCATAATCACATAAGTCTTGATGAGAAGGATCTTCATCATAAATGATAATTTTGTTAGGTGAAATAAACTTTTGATCCTTATCTAGTTTTGAACTATGAATCTTTAAACAATTATTTTTAGTGTGATTTTCTAAATTATCAGAGTCTTTTTCATGTATGTCATCGTTAGAAATTATGGATACTGATCCTTTTGGACCAATTACGTCTTTGACAAAGAAAGCAGTTTCACTTATCATAGGCCCCCAACCAGCCTCATACCAACCTACAGATCCATCTTCAAATCTTATCTGAAGTTGGCCATAATTATAATTTTCACTCGGGATTTCATCAGATAATCGAACACCAAT
>SGZF01000025.1 GCA_004213645.1 Flavobacteriales bacterium
CTCTGTATTGTCCGCTTTTATAATATTATTTGATTTATAAAAGTTCCTGATAAATTCAACTGCCAGCTTTTGCCCTGGTTCACCAGTATTTCTCCCTTCAAATTTGTCAGAAGAGAACTCATAGATTAGATCAGATAACTCTTCCGAGGTAATCGATAAAGCGTACTTATCAGAAGCATTTTCTTGAGAGCAACCAACTGAAAGTAATAAAATTAATAGTAGAGCATTAAACTTTTTCATAATTATTCTTTCTTTGTTTTATTTCATTTTCAATACCATCCCATAATGATATCCTGGCAAGAAGGGCTTCCTCAGATACTGAACTTGAATCTGCAATTTTAATAGGATCATTATTACATAAATAAGATAGCATTTCCATTGACATAGGTCCATGCATATCTCCATCAACCTCAATATGTCTTTTAAAGTAATAAATTAATTTGTTAAGGTCATTGTTTTCTGCATTTATTCCTTCTATTAACGGGATAAACATATCAGGAATTAAATCTTCTCTACCAAATGTAAAAACAGAAGCCACCTCATGAACTTTTCCTCTTTTAATTACTGAAAAAGTAAATTTTAGAAAATCCTTTACGTAATTTTTAAGATTTAATTCGTCAATATCGTTTTCTATGGTTTCTAAATTATTCAATGAATTTATATTTTTAATAATTTTAGAAGTATTCAGTCCAAACTCTTCAATGGAATCAATATACAATTCAAAATGAGAAGCTGGAACACCATCTTGATCTTCATCTGTTTCTTCTCCTGCAACAATCTCATTTATTAGTTTTGAAGTTGCTGTGTTTTTATTAGGAAACCATGGAACGGAGACCGAAGTTAAGTTAATCTGAAGGAATTTTAAAAGAGACATAAAGTCCCACACTGCATAAACATGTGCACTTGAAAAAATTTTTAAGTCCTCGACATCTTTAATATTATTATATAATGAGTGATTTCTTAATTTATCTTTAAGAGGTTCAAGATTTTGGCTAATATTATTCATTTTTAAAATTTGAGTTCAAATATAAATAATAATTAAATTTATTAAATGGATCAAATATTATTGTTTCTTATATCATCATTAGTTCTAACGTTAATGCCTGGACCAGATATTCTATTTGTAATAAACCAGAGTTTGGAAAATAAAAAAAAGGGATTTTTAATTTCTATTGGTCTTTGTTCAGGATTAATTATCCACACATCATTTATAGTGTTAGGTTTATCAGCTTTTATTGAAAATAACGAAAATTTGATCATTTATTTGAAATATTTTGGTGCTCTTTACCTTTTTTATCTAGCATTTATAGAGCTTAAGAGTAAAGAAAAATCTATTGAAAAAAATAGCAGAAGTTATTTTTTACGTGGATTTTACATGAATTTAATCAACCCTAAAGTTCTTCTTTTTTTTATTGCATATTTTCCAAATTTCCTATTCTCTGATAAAATTTTAATAAGTCTTCAATTTTTAATTTTAGGATCAATTTTTATAGCTCAAGCTCTAATTGTTTTCATATCTGTTTCTTTTACCTCGAATAAATTAGTTTCAATTTTAAAAATTAACTCACAAAGTACTAAAATGAATTATATAAAGTCATTGGTTCTTTTACTCATAGGAGTATTAATTTTAATATAAACTGACTGGATATTAATTTGTATATTTACATGCAATTAGTTTATAATTAATTGCAATATGATAAATTCTAAATTTGTTGGAGAAGGTTTAACCTATGAAGACGTTCTTCTTGTTCCATCATTTTCCAAAATTCTCCCTTCAGATGCTTCTCTTAAAACTAGATTTAGTAAAAATATTATACTTAATATTCCTATAGTCTCTGCTGCCATGGATACTGTAACAGAAAGTAAGATGGCCATTGCAATGGCAAGCGAGGGAGGTATAGGAGTAATCCATAAAAATATGTCAATTGAAGATCAAGCAAATGAAGTTAGATTGGTTAAAAGAGCAGAATCAGGTATGATAATTGATCCCGTAACCCTTGACCCTGACTCACTAGTTATTGATGCAAAGAATAATATGAAGAAATATAAAATTGGAGGTATTCCAATTGTTTCAAATTCTGGTAAACTTGTTGGAATTGTTACTAACAGAGATTTAAGATTTGAAAAAGATAATTCAAAAAAATTATCTGAGGTTATGACTATTAAAAATCTAATAACTGCTAAAGCGGGAACTTCATTATCTCAAGCAGAGGAGATTTTACAAACTCATAAAATTGAAAAGTTACCAGTAGTTGATTCAAAAGGAGTGCTTATTGGATTAATTACTTTTAGAGATATTAATAAACATTCTGAAAAACCAACCTCAAATAAAGATAAATTAGGAAGACTAATGGTTGCTGCAGCTATTGGAACAGATAAGGACTATAAAAAAAGAGCTAAACAACTTATAGATTCTGGAGTCGATGCACTTGTTGTTGATACTGCTCACGCCCACTCCAGCAGAGTAGGAGATGTTTTAAAAAGCCTTAAGGATACTTACAATAAAATTGATATTGTAGTTGGTAATATAGCAACTCCTGAAGCAGCTAATTATTTAAAGGATGAGGGTGCTGACGGTATAAAAGTTGGTATTGGACCAGGATCAATTTGTACTACAAGGATAGTTGCTGGTGTAGGTTATCCCCAGCTATCTGCAATTATTGAAGTATCAGAGGCTCTTAAGAAATCAAACATACCACTGATAGCCGATGGGGGAGTTAGGTATACAGGTGATATTTCAAAAGCAATAGCAGCTGGAGCAGATTCAGTAATGTTAGGTTCTCTTCTTGCCGGTACTGAAGAATCTCCAGGAGATACACTTATTTATGATGGTAGGAAGTTTAAAACATATAGGGGAATGGGATCAGTTGAAGCTATGCAAAAAGGTAGTAAAGACAGATATTTTCAATCTAATCAATCTGAAAAGAAAAAATTAGTTCCTGAAGGAATTGTCGGACGTGTACCATACAAAGGTCAATTAGATGAAAGTATACACCAATTTGTTGGAGGATTAAGATCAGGTATGGGTTATTGTGGAGCTAAAGACATAGAAGCTTTGAAAAACTCATCTAAGTTTGTTAAAATTACTGGTTCTGGAATTAGAGAAAGTCATCCTCACAATGTTTCAATTACCAAAGAAGCCCCAAACTACAGCCCACCTAAACTATAATATTGATCAGATTTATTTCAATAGTATCAAGTATTTTTTTGACAATTAGTTGCTCAAACATTACATACAATAACTCTAATGATTTAATAGCTAGGGCAGGTGAAAGTTTTTTATATCAAAATGATCTACCTGAGTTTTATTCCGAAGAGGATAGTATAAATAAATTCATGAGTTTTGTTGAGACGTGGGCAAAAGAAAAGGTTTTGTATGATCTTTCATTGGTTAATCTTTCTCAATCAAAAAAGTCTGAAATAGATCAACTGGTAAATAACTATCAAATAGATTTATATATAAATTCATATAAAGATTTAATTATAAACAATAGGATAGACTCAGTTGTCACTAATGAACAGATTGACTCTTTCTATGAGAAAAATTATAATAATTTTAGATTAAACGAGAATCTTATTAAATATAGGTATGTGAGAGTTCCAGATGATAATATAAATATTGGAGCAATTAGAAGATATATTTCTAGAGTCAACCAACAAGATAGGCAATTTTTAGATTCGCTTAATTTTCAATTTGCAGATTTAAAATTAGATGATTCAATATGGTTTACAGAAAGAGATGTTATTTCGTCTGTTACATTTATAAATCAGAATAATAAATCCAAATATTTAATAAAAAATAGATTATTTAACATTAGAGAATCTAATTATATTAATTTTTTTATTGTTGAAGACATTCTTAAATCTGGAAATATTCCACCATTGTCTTATCTTTATGAAAGAATTAAATCTACTATTATTAATAAAAGAAAGTTAACTTTGCTGGAAAATTTAAATAAAGGAATTCTTAATGATGCGATTAAATCAAGGAAATATGAGATTTTTAAATAGCCTATTACTAATATTATCTTTTCAACTATCATTTGCTCAAGAAAAAATAAAAGTTGATGGTATATCATCTGTTGTTGGAGATTTTATTATTCTTGACTCCGATATAGATAAAGTATTAATTGATATGGAATCTCAAGGTATATCAACTATTGGAGTTTCTAAATGTCAACTTTTAGGTAAATTAATGGAGGATAAG
This sequence comes from Flavobacteriales bacterium, assembly GCA_004213645.1. Taxonomy (GTDB): domain Bacteria; phylum Bacteroidota; class Bacteroidia; order Flavobacteriales; family Flavobacteriaceae; genus Marisimplicoccus. The sequence continues at coordinate 4,208 of SGZF01000025.1, forward strand.
CTTTATGCGCATCATGCTGTTCAAGATAGTCTTGAATTAGTAGATAATGAAATTTATGATTATGTTGATAGGCAATTAGAATATTTTACTGAACAACTTGGTGATATTGAAAAAGTTTTAGAATTCTATAATAAAAAAGATGAACTCTCATTTAGAGATGAGTTATTTGAAATCAATAAAACTCAAAGACTATCCGAGATGATGCAAGAGTCTATAGTGGAGAAGGTTGAGATCACACCGGAAGAAGTTAGACAATTTTTTCAGTCTATTCCAAAAATTGATTTACCAGTATTTGGAACTGAACTAGAAATTGCTCAAATAGTAATTGAACCCAAAGTTTCTTCAGAAGAAAATGAAAGAATTATAGATCAGTTGAAGCTATTTAGAGAGGATATACTAGAGGGTGGAATGAGTTTTGCTTCAAAAGCACTTCTATATTCTCAAGATCCTGGTTCACGTAGTAAAGGTGGAAAGTATACTTTAAATAGGAAAAAGCCTAGAATGGCGAAAGAATTTAGAGATGTAGCTTTTAGTCTTCGTGAAGGTGAAATTTCACTACCATTTAAGACAGATTTTGGCTGGCATATATTGACTGTTGACAAAATTAGAGGTCAAGAAATTGATACTCGACATATTTTGTTGATACCAAGAATTTCTAATGATGAATTAAAATCTGCAAAAGAAACAATTGATAATTTGAGAGAAAGAATTTCTAATGGTGAAATTACATTTTCAGATGCTGCATTGAGATTTTCTGATGAAAGGCAAACAAGATTAAATGGAGGTGTTATTATTAATCCATCGACAAATGACACAAGATTTGAATTAACAAAAATGGATCCATTATTATATTCTCAAGTAAAAGATCTCGACGATAATGCAATGAGTATGCCCCTTTTAGATAATTCTGATAATAGTGTTTCTAAATACAAAATTCTTAAAATTACAAATAGATTTGAAGAACATGTTGCTGACTTCTCAACAGATTATGTAAGGATCAAAGAATTAGCATTAACTGATAAGCAATTAAAAACCATCAAGAAGTGGATGGAGGAGAAAATAAATGAAACATATGTTAATGTTAATTCGGATAGCAGCTATTGTAATTTTGCTTATAATTGGAAAAAAAAGTAATTACTTAAAGTATTTCATAGGCACAATAAGCATACCAAAACATTCACCACCTTCTTTCTTAATATTTTTATGATGTATTTTGTGGGCTCTTCTGACGCCTCTTGCGTATTTATTATCAATTTTTCTTAAAAATTTGAATCTCTGATGGATAAAAACATCATGTACAATAAAATAAGCTAGTCCATATAATCCAATCCCAATAGCAATTGGGAGACCTAGCCAGAATCCTTCACCCCATAGGACAACAAAGCTTGCACTTAAAAAAGCATAGAAAAAAAAGAAAAGATCATTTCGTTCAAACCAGGATTTATGATCTTTTTTGTGATGATCTTTGTGAAGAATCCATAGAGGTCCGTGCATAACGTATTTGTGATTAAACCATGCTGTAAACTCAGTCACTAAAAATGTTCCAATTAAAGTAAAAATCCAGATAATTATATCCATTTAATAAGGTTTAATTGATATTTAACATAAGATCTTACAATAACAATAAACTTTTGGAAATTGTCAATTCTTATTCTCTTTTTAACAATATTTTCAGATGAAATTCTTTTTAATTTTTTTAGCAGTTTGTAATAATATCTATAAGCTATATAAACAGCGAATTTTGAATTTTTAGGCAGTTTTACTATTCCTATAATAGCATTTTTAAAATCATCTTCTATCTCGGTAATTATTTCCTGTTTGGAGCTTTCGTCAAAATTATTCATATCCACATTTGGAAAATAAACTCTATTAAGGATATTAGAATCATCTTTAAGATCTCTTAAAAAATTTACCTTTTGAAATGCAGAGCCTAATGAAATTGCATAAGGACTTAGGCTATTATACATTTCACTAGATCCGCCAACAAAAACTTTTAAACACATTAACCCGACAACATCAGCAGAACCATAGATATACTTTTTATATTCGTCAATTGATTCATAATCTTTTTTATGTAAATCCATCCTCATACTATCTAAAAAAGAAATAATAAGATCTTTTGGTATTGAATATTTATTGACAGTAGATTGAAAAGAATTAAGAATTGGATTTAAGCTTATTTTATTGTCAATACTTCTCCATAGCTCCTTCTCAAAATCATCTAATAATTCTTTTTTAGGGAATTCATGGAATGTATCAACAATTTCATCTGCAAGTCTTACAAAACCATAAACATTAAATATATCTTGACGTATGGACTTTGAAAGTAGGCTGCTAGAAAAGTAGAATGAGGTGCTATACCTCTTAATAACAATTTTACTAGAGTCGTTTGAAACTTTATCAAAGATTGATTTCATCATACAAAAATAAGTAAATTGATTAAATCAATTCATATCTTTGATATATGGAAAAAACTTTAATATATCATTACACTTCACTTTCCCATATTATTGAAATTTTTAGAACTGGAAAGTTGCTTACATCTCAAACAGAGAAGATGCTTAAAGTAAAAAAACCTGCACTTTGGTTTACTACAAATTCTAAATGGGAATATTCTGCATTTAAACGATTTAATGATGGAAAAAAAGAGTTTGATCTTAATACTCCAGAAGAATTTGAAAAATATATTGGTTGTGCAAGATTTGTCACAAACTTGAATTCTCTATTTGTAACTTTTGCTAAGTATAAGCATAAATCAAAAGTTAATCCTTTACTATGGGATAAAATGGCAGAAATAGGTAAGTCAAAAGGGGCTGATCCCTCAGAGTGGTATGCTACATTTAGTCCAATGAGCGTAAACAATCTAGATATTGAAATATATGAGAATGGTGAATGGCATAGTCTAAAAAAAGATGGTGGTGAATTTGACTCTGAATTGTTTAATCGAAATCTAGAAAGAACTTTTGTTTTTAAGAAAGGGAAAGAAATGGAAGATAAAATGATTAAGGAACAACAAGCTAATCAGCCTGATCTATCAGATAAATCGGATGATAATCTTAAAATTGAAAAGACGAAAGTTGAACAAACACAAGTGGAGAGAGCGGTTGAGGAGAAAGTAGTTGAGGAGAAAGTAGTTGAGGAGAAAGTAGTAGAGGAGAAGGTGGTAGAGAAGAAGGTAGTAGAGGAGAAGGTGGTAGAGGAGAAGGTAGCAGAGGAGAAGGTAGTAGAGGAGAAGGTAGTAGAGGAGAAGGTAGCAGAGGAGAAGGTAGCAGAGGATAAGGTAGTAGAGGAGGAAAAACCTAAATCTAAAGGAATATTTTCAGCTGTTAAGAGTCTTTTTAAAAGAAAATAACATTATTTTTTTAAACTATTTAGAAATATGAATAAGCTATTTCTTTTTTTCTTTTTTCTTTGTTCTGTTGGATGTGAACAAAAAATTACTTCAGAATTTGATGATGTTAAATATTATGGTGAAGATTCATTCATAATTGAAGGAACTGATATTACAGATTCATTAAAGGAAAGCAGATATGATAGATTACCAATCTCATATAAAAAAATTGTAAGAAAACCTGTTTGGGATTTATCAAAAAATTCAGCTGGTTTATCGATTAGATTTCTTTCTAATTCATCATTACTTACTGTAAAATGGGAAGTTTTAAATAATTTTAAAATGGACCACATGCCTGAAACAGGAATAAAAGGAGTTGATTTATATTTTAAAAATGAAGATAATTGGCAATATCTTAATACTGGTCGTCCACAAGGCTTTATAAATGAATATAAGCTTAGTGAAAACATGACTAATGAGTTAAGAGAATATAAGATATATCTTCCTTTATATGACGGTATTAAAAAAATTGAGATAGGGATTGATAATCTAAGCTTTATTAAAAAACCTAAAAAGAATGACAAAAAACCTATAATTTTTTATGGAACAAGTATAACTCAAGGCTGCTGTGCATCAAGACCTGGTATGGCTCATACTAACATCATATCAAGAAAACTAGATCGTGATGTAATAAATTTTGGATTTAGTGGAAATGGAATGATGGAAAAGTCTATATCAGAGTTAATATCAGAATCTGATCCACTTTTCTATGTAATAGAATGTAT
>SGZF01000026.1 GCA_004213645.1 Flavobacteriales bacterium
GGATTCTCTGATGCTGAGTTTACTTTTATTGATATTTTCGGACAAGGAGATAAATTAGTTAAACACTGGAACTTTAAAGGCACACATGATGGAGATTTCTTCGGAATTCCTGCTACAGGAAAATCATTAAATCTTTCTGGAACTACACTAATATTAATGGAAGATGGAAAGATTAAAAGAGAGCAGAACTTCTTTGATAACTTAGATATGCTTACTCAACTAGGATTGATGGAATAATTTGATATTTGATCAATTACTATTCCTGATTAGCAGTGAATTATAATTATTCATCACATCCCCCAAAAAGAAAAAGAGATGGAACCCTAAATGGAACCCAAGGGCTCTTTTAAATAAGTAACTCCCCGATAATCAGGGAGTTACAAGTGGTCCCACCTGGACTCGAACCAGGGACCAAATGATTATGAGTCATCTACTCTAACCAACTGAGCTATAGGACCGGTTTGGCGGCAAATATACAATTTAACAGTGTTTTTATAAAAATTAAATTGAATTTTTGTTTTTTATTTCTAGTACTTTTGAAAAATGGAAAGTCAAAGACAAAAAAAGATTTCTAAATTGATACAAAAAGAAATCGCAGAATTAATTAGTTCAGATTTGAGAAGAGGTGGGGTGAAAAATCTTATTATTTCTGTGACGCACACACGTGTTTCACCAGACCTTTCTCTCTGTAAGGTTTATTTAAGCATTTTTCCTAGTTCTGGTGCTGCAACTCAATTGAGTTTAATCCAAGACAATGCCTCTAAAATAAAGCATGATCTTTCTAGAATTCTTAGAAATGATTTGAGAAAAATTCCTGAGCTTGCTTTTTTTATTGATAACTCTCTGGATTATATTGACTCCGTTGAAGACTCAATTAAAAACCCTGACAACCCTATTAATAATTAATGTTTAGATCTTATATATACAGAATTGCTATTCGTTATTTTTTTGCAAAAGACACTAAGACTATTGTTAATAGGATAAATGGCTTTGCGTTATTTATGATAGTTGCTGCATCTTGTGTTTTACTGGTTGTTTTAAGTGCTTTTACTGGTTTAAAAGATTTTGGTCTTTCTTACACTAGTTCATTTGATCCTGATTTAAAAATTATCCCAGAAAAAGGAAATTACTTTATTATAAATGATGAAGGATTAGATAAAATAAAACAACTAAAGTTCGTGATTAAAGCCTCTCCTGTTGTAGAAGAAAAGGCTGTCTTATCAAATGAATTAAACTCTGGTGCTATACTTTTAAAAGGTGTTAATCCTGATTACCACATGTCAAAAGTATTAGATTCTCTCTCTTTAATTGGCGCTTTTTCTCCTTCAAAACAAAACACATTATACATAGGGGCTGATTTGGCAACTTCTCTAGAAGTTGTTATGAGTGAAGAGTTTTCGCTTTTAGCTACTGCGGCAAAAAAACAATCTCTTTCTTTATTTAGTTTTTCTCCTTTCAACTCTATAAAATTAGATATAGAAGGTATTTATCAAATAAGCTCTGACATAGAAAGAAAATATGCCTTTACTTCCATAGAAACAGCTTCAGAATTAATAGGTGTTGGGAATGACTCATATACGTCAATTGAAATAATTTCAGACGGTTCGGTTAACAAAAGCAAATTAAAAGAACAGGTTGATGATTTTTTTGACTCAAGCGTAGAGGTTTTAAATAAGCAAGACCTAAACCCTGCTCTTTATAAAATGCTTAATACAGAAAACTTAGCTGTATATCTAATTTTTTCTCTTGTCGCTTTATTGTCAATGTTTAATCTTGTTGGATCTTTAACCATTATGATGGTTGAAAAAAGAAAAGATTTACGGGTTTTAAAAGCATTAGGTGGGAAAGAAAGTGATTTTAAAAACATCTTTTTTTTCCTTGGAGTATTTACATCTGTTTTTGGTGCTCTTTTTGGAATATTTTCTGGGTGGATAATTATTTTGATTCAAAACAATTACTCCTTAATTGTTGTCCCCGGAACATCTATTCCATATCCTGTTACCTTAACAATGTTTAATGTTTTAATTGTTTTTACAACAATTTTTATTCTTGGTGTTTTAACTTCTTTGTGGTCAACAAAAGGTAGGGTTATAAGCTAACTAGCTCCTCTGAAAAATTTTGTTTAATCCAGTCAAGTTCTTTATAAATTTCAAATGGGTTTTTTTCGTTTAATATTCTACTTTTTATTTCCTTGAAGTTTGCAATTCCTTTAAAGTAGTTTCCATAGTGTCTTCGAGTTTCTAAAACTCCTAATATTTCTCCTTTCCAGTCCACAGCCATTTTCAAATGTCTTTTTGCCATTTCTGCTCTTTCGTAAATTGAGGGTTCTTGTTTTTTGTTTCCTGTTTTTAGAAAATGTTTTACTTGATTAAAAAACCACGGGTTTCCTATTGAAGCTCTGCCAATCATTGCTCCATCAAGACCATATTGATCTTTCATTTCTTTTGCTCTCTCAGGTGAGTTAACGTCCCCGTTTCCGAAAACAGGAATATGCATTCTTTGGTTATTTTTAATTTCAGCTATTTTAGTCCAGTCTGCATCTCCTTTATACATCTGCGCTCTTGTTCTTCCGTGTATTGAAATAGCTTTTATGCCAACATCTTGAAGTCTCTCGGCTACGTCTACAATTTGGATTGTTTTTTCATCCCACCCAAGCCTGGTTTTAACTGTAACCGGAAGGCTTGTTCTTTTAACTAACTCTTTGGTTAGGCTAACCATTAATGGAATGTCTTTTAAAATACCTGCCCCTGCTCCCTTACAAACAACTTTTTTGACCGGGCAACCATAGTTTATATCAATTATATCTGGTTTTGTTTTCTCAACTATATCAACAGCCCCAAGCATTGATTTAAGGTTAGATCCAAATATTTGAATTCCAACCGGCCTCTCTTTTGTATAAATGTCAAGCTTTTTTGTGCTCTTTGCAGCATCTCTTATTAAGCCTTCGCTAGAAATAAACTCTGTATACACTACATCAGCCCCCTGCTCTTTACAAAGAGCTCTAAATGGTGGGTCGCTTACATCTTCCATTGGAGCAAGTAGAAGAGGAAATTCGGGAAGCTCTATGTTTCCTATTTTAACCATAATGCAAAATTAACAATTATATAATTTATTTATGTGTTGTCTGTAAAGAATATTCAAAGTAAGTATCTTTATCAAAAATATTTACTTTGCCTAACAACATTCGTAATTTTTGTATTATAGCCCATATTGATCATGGTAAAAGCACATTGGCTGATCGTCTTCTAGATTTTACAGGCTCTGTTTCTGACCGGGAAAAGCAAGATCAGTTATTAGATGATATGGAGCTTGAAAGAGAAAGAGGGATTACAATTAAATCTCACGCTGTTCAAATGGATTACGAAGATAAGGGTGAGAAGTTTATTTTAAACCTTATTGACACCCCAGGTCATGTTGATTTTTCCTATGAAGTTTCTAGAGCAATTGCAGCCTGTGAAGGAGCTTTGTTAGTTGTGGATGCTGCTCAAAGCATTCAAGCTCAAACTATTTCTAACCTCTATCTCGCTCTTGAAAATGATTTAGAAATCATTCCTGTAGTAAATAAAATAGATCTTCCATCAGCTAACCCTGAAGTTGTTGTTGATGAAATTGTTTCCTTGATTGGTTGTCAGGTAGAAGAAGTAATTCTTGCATCTGCCAAGACAGGTGAGGGGATTGAGGATATTATTAAAGGAATTATTGATAGAGTTCCCGCTCCCGAAGGAAGTGTTGAGGCTCCATTGCAGGCTTTGATTTTCGATTCTGTTTTTAATCCCTACCGAGGTATTGAAACATATTTTAAGATTGTTAATGGTAAAATGTCTAAGGGGGATCGCGTAAGGTTTATGTCAACTGGAAAAGATTATGGGGCAGAAGAGGTTGGAACCCTAAAGTTAAGTCAGGTTCCTAAAAAACAAATATTAACTGGAGATGTTGGCTATTTAATAACTGGTATTAAAGATGCTAAAGATGTTAAGGTTGGAGACACCATCACTTTAGCTAATGAAGTATCTGTGCCAGCAATTGAGGGTTTTGAAGAAGTAAAGCCAATGGTTTTTGCTGGAATTTATCCTGTTGATACTGATGATTATGAAGATTTGCGATCAAGTATGGAAAAGCTTCAGCTTAACGATGCCTCTTTGGTTTTTTCACCAGAAAGCTCTGCTGCTCTTGGTTTTGGTTTTCGTTGTGGTTTTCTTGGAATGCTTCATCTTGAAATAATACAAGAGCGACTCCAGCGTGAGTTTAATATGTCGGTTATAACCACTGTACCTAACGTTTCGTATAACGCATACATAAACAAAGACCCCTCAAATGCAATACTAGTAAACAACCCATCTGACCTTCCTGACCCATCTAGTTTAAACAGAGTAGAAGAGCCTTATATAGATGCTACTATTATAACAAAATCAGAGTTTGTTGGAAACGTGTTAACGCTTTGTATTGAAAAAAGAGGTGAGATAAAAAACCAGAGATATCTAACAACCGAAAGAGTTGAGTTAAATTTTAAGCTTCCTCTCGCTGAAATAGTTTTTGATTTTTATGATCGTCTTAAGTCGGTCTCAAAAGGCTATGCCTCTTTTGATTATACGCCTGTTGGTTTTGTAGCCTCAAAGTTAGTAAGGTTGGACATTTTGTTAAATGGAAAACCTGTAGACGCTTTGTCTTCATTAATACATGCTGACAACGCCCAAAGAATGGGAAGGAAAATGTGTGAAAAACTAAAAGAACTCATTCCAAGACAACAGTTTGATATTCCAATTCAAGCAGCAATTGGGGCAAAGATTATTTCTAGAGAAACTATAAAAGCTTTTCGTAAGGATGTTACTGCAAAGCTATATGGTGGTGATGTTACACGAAAGAGAAAGCTTTTAGAGAAACAAAAAAAGGGAAAGAAAAAAATGAGAATGGTTGGAAGTGTTGAAATTCCTCAACAAGCATTTATGGCTGTTCTAAAAATAAACGACTAATGAAACTTTACTCTATAGAAACAGGAAACTTTAAGCTTGATGGCGGGGCTATGTTTGGTGTTGTTCCTAAGCAGCTATGGGAAAAAACAAACCCTGCTGATTCAAAAAACAGAATTGACATGAGCGCTCGTTCTTTACTTATTGAGGATGGTAAAAAACTTATTCTTGTTGATGCTGGTCTTGGTGACAAACAAAGCGAAAAGTTTTTTAGCCACTATTCTCGTTGGGGAAATACCAGCCTAATAAGGTCTCTTGACTCTTTGGGTTTTAGCCCAAATGATATAACAGATGTTTTTTTTACACACCTTCATTTTGATCATTGTGGTGGAGCAACAAAGAGAGAGGGTGGTAAAATTGTTCCTGTTTTTAAAAACGCTCGTTTTTTTTGCTCCAAGATTCATTGGGAATGGGCCACTGTTAGCCCAAACCCTAGGGAGAAGGCTTCGTTTTTAAAGGAAAACCTTTTACCTCTGAAGGATTCTGGACAACTAAACCTGTATTCAAGTGATGAAAGTGGGTTTTGTTCAGATCTTGATTTAGATCTTATTTTGGTAGATGGTCACACAGAAAAAATGGCCTTGCCAAAAATTAAGTATAAAGGGAAAAAAATACTTTTTGCATCTGACCTTGTTCCAACTTCAGGCCATATTCCCGTACCATATTTAATGGGTTATGATGTAAGGCCTCTGGTTACAATGGAAGAAAAATCTACTATTTTAAAGGACTGTGTTGATAAAGATATGGTGCTTTTTATGCAACACGACCCCATAAACGAGATTGTTGTTTTAAAGAAAACAGAAAAAGGTGTTGGTTTTGACACGGGTACTACCTTAAATGAGTTTTTTTAATTATGAAGCCTTTGAAGGGAAGTAAAAATGTTGAGGATTTGTTTAGCTCTGGAAAAAGGACCTCTTCTCTCTTTCTCCATTGTGTTTACGTTTTAGATGAGCTTTCTGAAACTAATTATGTTGTTTCGGTTCCTAAAAAATCTTTTCCTCTAGCCGTAAGAAGAAACAAAATAAAAAGAATACTACGTGAGGTTTTAATAAAAAACAAAAAAAAGTTAATAGGTTTAGGTGGTGGTAGGTTTATGTTTATCTACTCATGCGATCGTGTTTTGTCTTTTTCTGAAATAAACAATGATTTAGTTTTAATCCTTAAGCAAATTAGACCTTAGTTTTCAAGCACAAAAATTTTTCCTCCTTTGCTTTTTTAAATATACATTGCGCAGTGTAATATTCCGTCTTCTATGTAATCCTCACCTTTTCGTTCAAAACCAAGGTCTAAATAAAATTTTTCTAAATATGCCTGGGCAGAAATCTTTATTTTTTTTTCATTAAACTTTTTTCTACACACTTCTATACACTTTAAAACAAGTTTTTTTCCATATTCTTTACCCCTTTGCTCTTCTATCACAGCCAACCTTCCAAAACCCGGGTGGTCTTTGTAATAATCTCCTTTTCCAAATATTCTTGCATATGCCGCTAGTTTGCCGTCTACGTAACCTGTTAGATGAATTGCTTTGTAGTCTTTGAAATCAAAATCGTTGTAAAGTATTTCTTGCTCTACCACAAACACCTTTGATCTTAGCTCAAATATTTCGTAAAGCTCGTGTGTGTTTAGTTCTAAAAATGTTTGCTCTCTCCACTTAATCATTCATGTCTATTTTTTTTATTCTTCTTTCGTGTCTCCCCCCTTCAAACTCTTTTGCAATAAAAACATCAATTATTTTTATAATTTCTTCTTTTTTTAAAAACCTAGAGGGTATGCTTACAATGTTTGCGTTGTTGTGTTCTCTTGCTAGGCTTGCTATTTCTTCACTCCAGCATATTGCCGCTCTAATGCCTTGGTGTTTGTTTGCTGTCATTGCAGCTCCATTCCCGCTTCCACAAATTATCACCCCTATTACTGCTTTTTTTTCTTTAACCTCTTTTGCCACAGGATGAACAAAGTCGGGGTAGTCTACACTTTCTTTTCCATCATACCCTATGTTTATAACATCGTGACCTTTTTTTCTTAGATGGTCTTCTATTGTTTGTTTAACCTCTATCCCTGCGTGGTCGTTTCCTATTGCTATTTTCATAATATTAAATTAGTGATTCCTTTATTACTTTTTGATATGTTGTTAATAGTTGATTTGTTATTCTTAATAAATATAATTTTTATTTTTTTCTAACATTTTTATTTTTTTACCAACACTTCTTTCTGCAGTTTGTTAGTCTTTTTTATCAACTTTCATACTTCTTTATTTTTGTTAACACCTGTTAACCGTTTTCTTTTGTTTTTATCTGTCAGGCACTTGTCATGTTAATTATATGTTTACATTTTCTTTTTCCTGTTCATTAATTAAAATCATTTTCTTTTTATAAAGAAATTAACAGCACATATAATAATATATATTTATTTAAATAAAATTATTATTAATATGTTTAAATGTTTATTGCTAATAAAAAAATTGTAGGTTTTATTAACAGTATATTTGAACCTCACTAAATAAAAATGTCAAAAAAAAAGAAAGAAATAAAGGGGTTAGAAAGAAAGGTGAAACAATTTATTGGTAACCAATTTAATAAAGAGTTTAATTTTAAACAACTAGCATATTCAATTGGGGTAAACGATACAAAAGGAAGGGATGATATTGTGGGGATTATTAATAAACTTTTAAAAGAAGAAAAAATCATGAAGCTTGGAAGGGGAAGGTTTGTTGCCCAAAAAATTAAACAAAACAGAGCTGAAGGTGTTTTGGAAATAACAAGCACAGGAAGGGGTTATGTTGTTTGCGAGGAGATGGAAGCGGACGTATTGGTTGAGCAAAGAAACCTAAACAAGGGATTTAACGGGGACAGGGTTACTGTTGCGGTGGGAA
>SGZF01000027.1 GCA_004213645.1 Flavobacteriales bacterium
GTCAAAATTTGACGAAGTGGTAACCGCCTTGCATGATGCAGAGGTTTACTTTTTCAGCTACTGGGATGTAACAGGAGTTGGAAATGAAAAGATTGGAAATGTGTACAGAGGTATAACATATAGTACAAGTGATATTCAAAGAAGATATTTATCAATTGTTGTGTCTGATTCATTTGTTGATGCAACAGTAGATGCAATTTTAAAATCTGGAGCTACAGGAAATGTAGGTGATGGTAAAATTTTTGTCTATCCATGTGAAGAAGCATATAGAATTAGAACAGGAGAAAAAGGAAACAAATCATTTAATTAAAAATTATGGAATTATTAACTACTAACAATGTTTGGATGATGCTCTGTGCAGCATTAGTCTTTTTTATGCATCTAGGATTTTCTTTCTTAGAGATTGGGCTTACTAGACAAAAAAACACAATCAACATTTTATTTAAAAACTTTTTTATAATTACAATGGGATTAATTGTGTATTGTTTGGTTGGCTTTAACTTAATGTATCCTGGAGATTTTAATATTATAGGTAATGGAATATTAGGATTTGCAGGTCCTGGTTTAGATGCTGTCGCAGCTGCTGATTTATCTTATAACGAGGGTTATACATATTGGACTGATTTTTTATTTCAAGGAATGTTTGCTGCTACCGCTGGGACAATTATCTCCGGTGCTGTAGCTGGAAGAATTAAGATAAATGCGTTTATGCTAATTGTATTTCTCTACATCTTAATCGTTTATCCTATAGTTGGATCATGGCAATGGGGAGCAGGATTTCTTTCTGAGGTATTCGGCTTTTATGACTTTGCTGGTTCTACATTAGTTCACTCAGTGGGTGGATGGGGAGCATTGATCATAATTTACCTACTTGGTGCTAGAAAAGGAAAATTTGATAGCTCAGGAAATGCAGTTGCAATTCCTGGATCTAATATTCCACTTTCTGCCGCAGGTGTTCTTATACTATGGCTAGGATGGTTTGGATTTAACGGTGGATCTGTATTATCTGCTGATCCAGCAAATACATCATTAGTTCTTGTTACTACATGTCTTGCTGCTGCTGCTGGAGGATTGGGTGCATCTTTTGTGTCCACGCTTGCATACAAAAATTTAGATATAACAATGTTCATGAATGGTATACTAGGTGGACTAGTTGGAATTACCGCTGGTGCTGACCAAATGGGCCCTACAGATGCAATAATAATTGGAGCAATTGGAGGAGCTGTTGTAGTTCTTGGTGTAGCCATTCTTGACAAATGCAAGCTCGATGATCCTGTAGGAGCAATTCCTGTTCATTTATTCGCAGGTATTTGGGGAACTTTAGCTGTTGGAATTTTTGGAGCATCAGCTAGTTTTGATCAGTTTATGGTCCAACTTGCAAGTCTTGGAATTGTAGGTGCATTTTGTGTTGTTGGCGCTCTTATTATAGCTTTAACTGTCAAGTCTATAATCGGACTTAGAGTTTCTGCTGAAGAAGAGGAGCAAGGATTGGATATTTCTGAACATGGAACAAAAGCGTATTTTTCATCTTAGTGAAATAATAGCTTCTATTATTTTCAGTCTTAAAAGGAGATCATTTGATCTCCTTTTTTGATTATTATAACTCTTTATTTTTTCAATTATTTTATATTAGATTTTTAATTATGAAAAAAGTAATAATAATAGGTAGTGGAATTAATGGTTTAGTTGCAGCTAACTATCTAGCCAAAGAGGGTTATGATGTTAGTATAATTGAAAAAAATGATTTTACTGGAGGTGCATGTGTAAAAGATTCAACAAAAATTGAGAATAAAAATATTGATTTCGCTCATGGACCTACTGTTCTAGGAATGATGCCAGATTTCATTTTCAAGGAAACAGGACTAGTGAAAATGGTTGAAGGTTTTTACCCTAAAACTCCAAAGCTAGTGTATTTCCAAGGTGAAAAAAATACTACTAAAATCTTCCAAGACTCTCATCAACTTGAAGAAGAATTAAAAAATAAATGGGGTGAAACAGGCAAGATAAATGATTTTAGAGCTGATGAGAATAAAGTAGTTAAGTTTATTCAAAAATTATACAGGGAAGCAAATAGTCCTTCAATTGATTTAGCAATTAAAAATTTAGGAGAGGATCTTACAAAACTTTGGATTTCTGGAAGCGCTAAGGATCTACTAGACCACTACTTCACATCTGATAAAACTAAATTATACATGGGTATGACAGTAATTGAAAGTGGTCCAGCATCAATCTATGATCCTGGAACAGCTTTTACCATTCCTTTAATGGACTCTGGATCTGTATATAATGGTTATTGGGGATTTGTTAAAACAGGTATATGGAAAATTACTGAATGTTTAACCAAAATCAATTCAAATTTAGGGGTTAAGCTCCATCTTAATTCATTGATAAACGAAGTTGATAGTCAATCTAATTCAATATCATTTTCTAAAGAAAGTAAAGATTATAAAATTAAATATGATCATTTGATATTTGCAACAGATCCTTTAACTCCATCCAAGCTTATAAGTAATTTTAATAAAAAATTAGATCTTGACTTAATCGGAACTAGTGGTAAGGTTACTGCCTTTTTTAAAAAACCTGTTATATGGAATGATTCAAATAAATATTCCGATTCTTTTAGATTTATTTTTTCTACCAACAATCTTGAAAAACTAGAAAGTTCTAGTCAGAATGCTCTAAAAAACTCTGGAGATTATTTTCCTGGTTTTATTCAAATCTATCCAGATGGAAGTGCGCAAAGGACAATGAATAATGAAGAAGATTTTGATAAAGTAATTTTCTTCACCAAAAATCTTAGTTATGATAAAAAGGCAGATAGCATAGATAATATTAAAGAAAAAATTATATCTACTGTTCTTCCCTATATCAAAAATTCTGATGACTTGGTTTTCAGCAAATTTTTAACTCCTAAAGATTTAAATGAAACTTTTTCCTTTCCAATGGGTAATATTGATCACTCAACTATGAGCGGAAGACAAAATTTTGATAAAAGAACTTTTACTTCTAGTAGAAGTAATTTCTATTCATACTTTGATTATGATAACATTTATTATTGTGGAGCTGGTTCCTTTCCATGTGGAAGTGTTGCAGGGACTCCTGGATATATGTGCTCACAGCAAATGATAAAAAATGATTAAAATATTTTAAACCAAGATAAATGTTTGTATTGATAATATGTATTATTATTCTATTTGTATTATCAATAATATTTAAAATTAAACCCTACATAACATTGCTTACCGCAGGATTATTATCTGGTTTGTTTTTAAAGATTTCATTTTTAAACAGCTTATCATTCTTATTTGAGGGTTTTAAAAATATTATTATTGGTATCGGACCTATTATATTAGCTGGAACTATTTTAGGAAAGTTTTTACAAGAGACAGGTTCAACAAAAAGAATGGTTAGTTCTCTAATTGCATGGTTTGGATTAAACAGAATACCTCTTACTTTAAATTTACTTGGATTTATAATATCTATTCCTGTTTTCTGTGATGCAGCATTTATTTTAATCTCTTCTGTTATTAAAGAGATCTCTGAAGTTTCTGGTAAAAAAATTATAATTCTAGCAGTATGCCTTGCAACTGGACTATATTCTGCACATGTTTTTGTTCCTCCTACCCCCGGACCTCTAGCCGCAGCTGCTATTCTTAATGTAGATATTGGATTGTTATTGATTGTTGGGTTATTTACAGGATTATTTATCTCTTTAGTTGGGTATCTATGGATAAGACTTTTATTTAAAAAAGATTTTAAGATTAATTATAAAAATGAAGAGATTAAATCTTATAATTTTGAAAAATCTTTTTTTATTTTTTTACCCATAATTATTCCAATAATACTTATCTCCTTCTCTACAATATTAAAATACCCTTTGTTTGATTTTATTGGAAAGAATTTATTTAATGTAATTAATTTTATTGGTAAGCCAGAGATTGCTTTGATAATTGGAGTCCTAATTTCAATTTTTTTTGTTGACAAAAGTAGTTCCAAAGCAGTTCCGAAATGGATTTTAGATTCATTGAAAAAATCATTTGATATTCTTTTAATAACTGGAGCAGGTGGAGCTTTTGGTTTTGTAATTAGATCATCCGGAATAATTGAGTCATTAAGCTTAAACAATATAAACGGTATAATTAGCATAATAACTGTTTTCATAATCTCAGCCTCAATAAAAACTGTCCAGGGTTCTTCTACTGTTGCCTTAATAACAACTTGTGCATTGGTGGCTCCACTTATACAGTCATTAGGTATAACCTCAGAAATAGAAAAAGTAATTCTTTTAATCTCAATTGGATCTGGCGCGATGACTATCTCTCATGTAAACGATAGTTATTTTTGGGTTGTTTCTAAATATTCGGACATTAAGATGAATGAAGCTTTAAAATTCTTTTCATCAGCTACATTGATTCAAGGAGTATTTGGTCTCCTAATTTCAATTTCACTATATATTTGGCTAACTTAGATAGATGAAGAAAATTTATCTCTTACTAATTATCTTTTTAATGTCTAGCTGTGATAATTCTTCTAAGGTTATTTTTCTTGGAGATTCTATAACTCAGAATGCAGTGAATATAAAAGGAGATGCAATAATTATTAACGATTCTATTACAGGTTATCATGAATATAGTGGTTTTATTACTCTCATAGATGAGAAAATAAATGATGATATAAAATTAATTGGAAAAGGTGTTGGTGGTGACAAAGTTTCAGATCTATTACCTAGATATGAAGAAGATGTTTTATCATTAAACCCTGATATTGTTTTTATATATATAGGAATTAATGATGTTTGGCATAAATATGATTATGGAACTGGAACTGATATTGATCTCTATGAAACTGGTTTAAGGCAGATAATTAGTGATATAAAAAATCAAGGTGCTAAAATAGTTCTTTGTACGCCAACACTTATTGGTGAAAATTCAGGAGAATTTACTCTGGTTAATCAATTTAAAGATGTTGAAACAATGGAAAGAATGAATGCAGATTTAGATGATTTTTCAGATGTAATTAGGAAATTATCTAAAGAATTTAATACTGAATTACTTGACTTAAGAGATATTTTTATGACTTATGTTTCAGAAAATAATCATAATAATAAACCATCTGGTTTGCTGACCTATGATGGTGTACACTTAAATGAGCTTGGTGGAAAAACGATAGCAGATGAAATGATAAAATTTATCAATTAATTATTTAACAATTTGTTAATTAAGTTTCTCTTGTTTTAGTTTTATAATTGTAAAGTAAAATTAGGAGATGTCTGTTTTTAAAAAATCTTACTTAGTTTTTATTTCATTATTAATAATAAATTGTTCAAAAGACAGTGATGTTGTAACTGATTCTTATTCGTCAAATTATACAAGTTCAACGTCATCAGACTATTCAAGCTCAACTACAAATACAACCTCTTCAGTAACTCAATACACTTTAACTGTAACAGCTGCAGAAGGTGGAAATGTTTCTACTTCAGGTGGAACGTACGATAATGGGACATCTATCAGTATTACTGCTACACCAAATGAAGGATATGAATTTACTGGGTGGAGTGGTACAAATATGTCTAATTCCACTATTACTTTTACCATTAACTCCAATACAACATTAGAGGCTCTTTTTAGTCAAATTTCACAAACAACATCTGGAGAAAATATAAATTTTATTTACAATCTTCATGAAAGTCTTCCAAGTGGATATATTTCAGAGTTTAATACAATAATGGATAATTTGATTGCAACAATTCCTGCAACTCAACAGACATGGTTAATAAACCCTGATTTGAATATATATGCATGGAATAATAGTGTCAACAGTCCTTATACAGACCCTAACGGTAACGCAATGCAGGGTGCATCAATTTCAGGAAATGGTTCTTCCTTCTGGATGATTCTAGAAATTCCAGCGGATGAATTTACTTATAACAGTATGCATAGATATTCTGTTATTGCACATGAATATTTTCATGTTTACCAAATGTCTTTATCTGAAAATTTTGCTGCTCCAAGTAATGATCCAAATGGCTTTAGTATTTTATGGCTTTCCGAAGGAACTGCTGTAAACTTTGAATCTCTTTATATTCAGCAATACTATGGTTATAATTATTATGATGATTTCACATCTGGTGCAGATTTTACTCAAGTAATAACCAATCCTGCTGCTTATGAATCAAGAGATGTGGGAGATATGAATTATAGTGGATCTGGTTTCATGATATTAGCATTAGTAAGTGAACTAAAAAAGATTGGTTTTTCTGAAGAAAAAGCATTTCAATCAGTATTCAAAACATTTTGGGAATCAAACCCTAATGATACTAATTGGAAAACAAAATTTGAAGAAGTCTTTACCATAACTGTAGATACCTTCTACCAAAGTCTTGCATCATATTCAACAGACGTAAGCCTAATATATCCTCAATCCTCTTTAACACTTCAAAATATTATTAATGATACTTCAAGTATAGGAGATACAAGTAGTACTAATTCAAACTCATCCGATACTACATCATCCGATACTACATCATCTGATACTACATCTGCTGATACTTCATCATCCGATACTTCATCATCCGATACTACATCATCTGATACTACATCATCAAATATCTGGAGTGGAGCTATGGTACAATTTTCTAAAGAAGATGGTGCTGACTTTTCTCAAGAAAGTAATCAAGATAGAATAACATCAAATGTATGGATTACTAGAGGAAATGCCGGGCAGATATTTAATATCGCCAAAGAAAATTCTGCAGTTAAAGCAGACAGTCCAGTAAGAACTTTATGGGCTAAGGGAAATATTGATAATATTGATAATTTGACATTTGAACCCTTCAGACAAGCAGTTGGACAACCAAAGACTGTTGTAGGTTTAGATTTGGTATTGTACTTAGTAGATGATGATATTTATCTCAGTGTTAAATTTACATCTTGGTCACAAGGTCAAAAAGGTGGGTTTGCATATGAGAGAAGCTCTGAATAATCAGCGTAACTTATTATAAATAAGCATAATACAATTGTTTGCAAAATTACTTAACAATTACTACATATGTGAATATCACCCAGCTATGATTGGAACTATTATTATAATTAAATAAACTATCTAAAACTTAGAAGAATAGAATCTGAATTTAGATAAAGTGGATGCTTTGGTGAGCCATCTTTATTTTTTCCAAAACTTAATGGATTCAATATGATTTTTCTCAATTCATCTGGCTCAAGTTTTTTGTTTCCCCAGGCATAAACTACTTGATCTACTTTGTGTATCATTTTTTCAATAATCTTTAGACTTTTGTTGGTTAATCCTTTTGAAGTATCGACTGCTTTTGGATTAGATGTAATTTGAGTAAATAAATTAGCTACAAAAAAACCGCCGTAATCAAATTTTGAAGTAAAACCTATTAGTCTTCTTACTGTTGGATCATCAAATTTATCATCTGCATTAGAGGGGTTGTGCATTATAAATAATAACTTAGGTTTATCTGTTTTCCAAATTCTTGATAATAAATATCTTTCTTTATTATTATCACTAAACTCAGCTTCTCTAATAATAAGATTACTCATAAGATAAACCATGACCAAAACTGTATAGTGGATCTTTTAAGTCAAAAGGTAAGTCTTCGAGCTGATTATTAACACTCTCCATTGATGAAGGCAAATCAAAAGGTAGTTTACCTGAGGGATTAAATTTACCGTAAATCAAATCCTTAATTATAGAATCATTTGAACCAAAATCAGCAATTATAGCAACTGCATTGGATTCAAGTTCAGTTAAGATTGTAGGCCTA
>SGZF01000028.1 GCA_004213645.1 Flavobacteriales bacterium
AAAAGTCGAAGCTAAATATAACTGTTTATCCACATGTTTATAGCAATAGAAATAAAATCACTTATTTTATAATTTATACTTTTTTTATTAATCCAGGATTAAAAAAATATTTAAATTCTGTTTTGAAAGGTTACAAATGGTATTTGGAAAATAATCAGTCTGTACCCAGAAATCACTTTGGCAAACACAAATGGTTTTCCTAAAATCTAATTGTGATCAGAATGATTCATATCATGATTCATATGCATCTTTTTTCCAATATTAAATATTGGTAACATTAAACCAAAAGTACTCATCGACTCCGAGTGATTATAATAAACTTTGAGTTTTTTGTTTTTAAAGAGCTTATAATCGATTCCTATGTATGGTTCATTATTATTTTCATTGAGCTGTTCATTGACCCATACTCATGTGCATTCCCATGGGGTCGTCTGGCATTTCGTGAAACATATATCCAGCTGCAACATTAAATCTTCCAAGATTATATTTTATGTTTAACATTATTTCATAATCATCATCCACATCAAATGGAGTTATCATTAACCCCCCGCCAATCATAACTTTAGATAGTGGCATGTAATTTAGACCTACCCCCAACTTGGAATATTCATTTTTAAGATCAAATCCACCCATTACACCAACATGTGCTTGAGAGTAAATATTTAAGGAAAAAAGGGTAGTTAATAATATAAATAGGTATTTCAATGTTTTTTATTTTGGTAATGATCCATGTCTATCGTAATAGTCTTTGTCATAATCATTTCTTTCTTTATTAGATAAAAATAAAGACGTAATTACTAATAATGAGACTATTACTCCAAAAATGAAGATGGATAATGTTAAATCACCTAGAAGTAAATCTCTTATTTGACCATATCTGTTCATAAATCAAAATTATTTATATCGTACAACAAACTTAGGTTAAGTTATATAATTAACAAAAATTTTTGATTTACATATTAAACTAAAATTTAAATTTGTCCTGTGTTTAATATGAAAAGAATTCCTAAACAATATTATCCTGAAATACTCTTTGCGTTGTTTCTAGTCGTGATGCTTACGAAAGTCTACATTATGGTTCAACTAGCAAATGCCTAAGAAAATTTACTTACCTTAGAGAAATGTCTATCTCTGATAATTTTTTAAAAAAAATTTTTATACTTCTAACATTATCCTCATGCCAACAGGATGTTGCATCAAACGATTGGACTAGTCTTTTTGATGGCAAATCATTAGATGGTTGGGAAATTAAAATTGCTGGCTATGACTTAAATGATAACTACAATAACACTTATGTTGTTGAAGATGAAAGTATTGTAGTTTCTTATGATAGCTATGACACATTTGATGAAAAAGATGGAAATATTTTCTACACGAAAAAGAAGTTTAAAAATTATCATTTAAAACTTGAGTACAAATTCTATGGTGATCATATTAGAGATGGTGACTGGTCATTCAGAAACAGTGGAGTGATGCTACATTCAGAAGATCCTTATAAAATTTTTAAAGACCAACGAGTACCTGTAAGTATTGAGGCACAATTTCTTGGAGGTCTTGAAAATCGAGCTGATGGTATAAGTACAACACTAAATATGTGTTCTCCTGGAACAGATGTTGACATAAATGGAACAATTGCTCCAAATCACTGCATGAGATCAAGTTCTAAGGTATTCCCAATTAATGAATGGGTGGGCATTGATATAATTGTTTATTCTGACTCTATTGTTCACCATATTATTGAAAGAGATACAGTGATGACATATACAAATATCAGATATGCAAATGATAATTACTATTCAGAAAATTTTAAAGACATGATTGGCAAACCTTTAAAGGAAGGTTATATTGCTCTTCAATCTGAAGGTCATCCTGTAAAATTTCGAAACATTATAATTAAGGAATTAGATTAAATTCTAGAGAATTTTTCCCCAGTCACCTCCAGTATATATTTCTATTATTGTCCAAAAAATAAAAACTGAGCATATCAGAAAGAAGATAATCCTATAGAAAATCCAAAATAATTTTTTATTGAAAATAGAGAAAGTTAAACCAATTATTGATGATGGAATATTGAGTATTATAACAAATGCAATTGGATCAATTAGTAAAAAAAATTCGAAATTAAAATCATGAATTAATAAAAAAATTAAACCAAGAACATAGCTTATTATTATATAAAACTTCAAATTATTCAAACTAACTAATTTAAATTTTTATTTAAATATTTAGAAGTTGCTTGATGTGCAATCTTTTGAAGAAAGTCCCTGTCCTTTTTACTTATAGCTCCATAATAATCATATTCAATACCAATTGGTGACTTATCGTATATACTTGCAAAAACGGTACATGCTGCAAGGTATGTTCCTAGAAGATTTGGGTGAGTTCCGTCAGATTTGTGTAATTGAATATTAGGCTTTGTTTTGTATGCCAAATCAAAAGCTATGCCAACAGGAATAACCAAAACCTGGTTATCTATCCCAGCTTTTGTATAAGTTTCCTCAATAACTTTTATTTGATTCTCTATATAATCTTCATGTGGCTTAACAAAAGCATGGGTCATGTATAATGCAGCCTCAGAATTATTTTCTTTTACTATATCTATATGTTTCTTTGCAAAATATGAAAATTCTTTTCTACTTGCTTCATTTTTCGTTTCACCACTACCTCCTTGAAGAATGACTAAATCAAAATGCTTGACTGAACTAATTGCTTTGGGCTTAATTAGCCTTTCAACATCATGGTGTTTAAGTCTAGACCCTCCTATTGTAGCAGATTTAACTGAGGCTCCTCCATCATAGTCAGTTAAATATTCCTCAACCATTCGCTTAAAGTGATTATGAAGACTATCACCATAATATATATAGCTATTCCCCACAAACAATATAGTTACTGGATTGGATTTCCTATTTTCAGCTATTAACTCTTGAGAAATTAAAAAATTTGAAAACAGTAAACATATAATTATTGTTTTAAATAGCAATTTCATGATTTTTA
Organism: Flavobacteriales bacterium; assembly: GCA_004213645.1. Taxonomy (GTDB): domain Bacteria; phylum Bacteroidota; class Bacteroidia; order Flavobacteriales; family Flavobacteriaceae; genus Marisimplicoccus. The sequence goes on from SGZF01000028.1 coordinate 2,995, forward strand.
CAGCTTTTTTCCTTTTTTTATATCCAGAAGATAAATATTCTTTTAATTTTAACCAAGTTTCAAAATTGCCCTATATTAAAAAGTGTTATGGAAAATAATAGAGAATATGATATAATCATATGGGGAGCATCTGGATTTACAGGAAGACTTGTTGCAGAATATTTATATAAAAACTATAATGCAAAAGATTTAAACTGGGCTATTGCAGGGAGAGATGAACTCAAACTTAGTTCTATTAGAGAAAAATTTCTTGATAATACAATTCCAATTGTTTTAGCTGATAGTTTTAATGAAAATAGTCTTAATGATATAGTAAAAAAAACTAAAGTAGTATGCAGCACTGTTGGCCCTTATGCAAAATATGGGTCCTTACTTGTGAAGTCATGTGTAAAAAATAAAACCCACTATTGTGACCTCGCAGGTGAAGCACAATGGATTAGAAAAATGATTGATCTTTATCATAAAGAAGCAATTACTAATCAAGTAAAGATTGTAAACAGCTGTGGTTTTGATTCAATACCATCAGATATGGGAGTATATTTTATTTATAAAAATATTTTAAAAAAGAACCTTTCAATTAAAATGAGAGTGACAGGTGCAAAAGGAGGCTACAGTGGAGGAACATATGCTAGCATGCAAAATATAATTAAAGAAGCCTCTATTAACAAAGAGATTAGAAGAAACTTAACTAATCCCTATGGATTAAATCCTATTGGAGAACAATCTGGTATGGACAAAAGTGACTTAAGATCTGTTATTTACGATTCTAAAATTAAAACCTGGATATCTCCATTCTTAATGGCTGGGATAAATACTAAAATAGTCAGAAGAAGTAATGCTTTAAGTAACTATAATTATGGAAAAGAATTCAAATATGATGAAGCAGTAATGACAGGAACCGGATTTAAAGGTAGGCTTAAAGGAATAATATTATCAATTCCATTAATATTTCTTTCTGCAAAACCGGGATCATTATTCAATAAAATTTTTAATTTTTTATCTCCTAAACCAGGTAAAGGTCCAAATAAAAAAGAAAGAGAAAGTGGCTATTTTAGTCTAAGATTTTATGTTTTTCAAGAAAATAATGATTTCTCTATTTATAAAGTCACCGGCGATAAAGATCCAGGATATGGGTCAACATCTAAAATGCTTGCAGAAAGTGCTGTCTGTCTTGCCAAAGATGAATTAAATAATAACTTTGGAATCTTAACTCCTTCCATTGCTATGAGCGATAGTCTTCTAGACAGACTTGTTTCAAAAGCTGGATTAAAATTTAGTAAGATTAAATAATGACAACTAAGGCTCATTGGGAAAAAATATATAAAGAAAAAAGTTCACAAGAAGTTTCCTGGACTCAAAATATTCCTTCAACCTCAATTGACTTTTTTAAAAATTTCAAAATTGATAAAAATGCTCCAATAATTGATGTTGGTGGAGGTGAAAGCAAATTTGTTGATTATTTAATAAGTGAAGGGTTTAAAGATATCTCTGTTCTTGATATATCAGAGAATGCAATTAATAATGTCAAAGAAAGAATTGGAAAAAAGTCTGAGAATGTTAACTGGATCGTTTGTGATATTAACCAATTTAAACCTAAAAAAAAATATGTATTATGGCATGATAGGGCTGTTTTTCATTTCTTAACCTCTGAAAATGATATTAAAAATTATGTAAAAAAAGTTAAAGAATATTCAGAAAACTTTGTTGTTGGTGCTTTTTCAACTTTAGGTCCTAAAAAATGTAGTGGACTAAATGTAAGTCAGTATGATGAAATAACTTTTAGAAAATTATTCGAAGATAAAAATACGTTAATTAATAAAGTTGAGTATGTAAACCATACAACTCCTTTTGAAACAACTCAAAATTTTATATTTTGCAGCATGTCATTTAAATAACTAGATCTCATTAATCATGGAATATAATAAATTACCTGGGACAGATATTAAAGTCAGCAAAATATGTTTAGGAACAATGACATGGGGTAGGCAAAACTCAGAAAAAGAAGCCTTTGAACAAATGGATTTTAGTCTTGATAAAGGTGTAAATTTTTTTGATACTGCAGAACTATATCCAGTTCCTGCTACACCTGATAAATATGCTGACACAGAAAAGATAATTGGTAATTGGATTACATCTAGAAAATCTAGAGATAAGATTATTTTAGCATCAAAAATTGCAGGTCCAGGAGATTATACAGCTCACATTAGAAAAACAGGATTTAAAGGTAATTCAATTGAAGATGCTATAAATGGAAGTCTTAAAAGATTACAAACTGATTATTTAGATTTATATCAACTTCATTGGCCTGAAAGATCAACTAATTATTTTGGGAAAAGAGGATTTGAATATGTAAAAGACGGATGGGAGGATAACTTTAAAGAAATATTAGAGAGTCTAAAAAAAATAGTTGACTCAGGAAAAGTTAGATATGTAGGATTATCAAATGAGAATGCATGGGGTATAATGAAATACCTCGAATATTCTAAAATAGGTCTTCCAAAAATGATTACAATTCAAAACCCTTATTCTTTATTAAATAGATTATTTGAAGTAGGAAGTGCCGAAATATGCAAAAGAGAAAATGTAGGACTTCTTGCCTACTCTCCTCTTGGTTTTGGGGTTTTATCTGGTAAGTATCGAAATGGTGCTATGCCTGAAAATAGCAGATTAAAGTTGTTTTCAAATCTAGCTCGATTTAGTAATTCAAAGTGTTTTGAAGCGACTGAATTATATTATAATATTGCTGCAAAACATAATCTTTCTCTTGCTGAAATGTCTTTAGCATTTGTCAATGACAGACCTTTTGTTACAAGTAATATTATTGGTGCTACATCCATGGGTCAATTAGAAGAAAATATAAATAGTATAAATATTAAATTGTCTAAAGAAATTCTTTCTGAAATAAAGTCTGTAAGTGAAAAAATTCCAAATCCTGCACCATAAATTACTTTTAAAAAAAATAGTAAAATAATTTAGTAATTTTATTTAATGGGGTATGAAAGACTAATTTTGTCTGTGACTCAAGTTGAGAGAATCGTACAAAATAATTATGGAATAGAGGGAACAGCATCAAAACTTCCAGGAGAAATTGATATTAATTATAAGATTTCAACCAAAAATTCTAAAGATTATATTTTAAAAATATCACGTCCTAATATAGGTAGTCAATACCTTGATTTTCAAATAAAAATCATAAATTTTATTAAATCAAAAAAAAATAATCTAGATATTCCTGATATTGTTTTAAATAACAATAATGATGAAATAACAGAGTTTATTGATAGTAATAAACAAAATAGAAAAGCCCGATTGTTAACGTGGATACCCGGAAGGTTGTGGAGCTCTGTTAATCCGCAAACTGATGATTTAAGATTTAGTTTAGGAGAGAAAAGCGGAATTATGACCTCTTTGTTAGACGGATTCCATCATAAATATGGTAATAGAAAATTTGAGTGGGATATTTCTCAATCACTCTGGACAAAAAAATATTTAAATATTTTTAAAAAAGAGGAAAAAGAAATAATAAAATACTTTATTAAAAAATTTGAATTAAACAAAGGAAATTATGATAAACTAAGAAAGTCTTTTATCCATAATGATATTAATGATAATAATATTATTGTAAATAAAGATTTAATTAATCCTGAGGTAAACTCTATTATAGATTATGGTGATTCAATTGAAACACATACAATTAATGAATTAGGAACTGTATGTGCATATTGTATTATGAATCAAAGCGATCCACTAAGTGCATCAATTCCTATTGTATCAGGGTATCATAAAAATTATAACATTAAAGAAAATGAAATTGAACATCTTTATAATGTTATTGCAATGAAATTAGTAATCTCTGTAACTAAATCTGCTATCAACAAAAATTTAGAGCCAGATAATGAATACCTGCAAATAAGTGAAAAACCAGCATGGAGTTTACTAAAAAAATGGATAAATGTTGATTCTGAATTTGCATGTTTTTCATATAGAAAGGCTTGCAAATTGAATGCCCATAAAAACAAACATAAGTTTGAAAATTGGGCAAATAAAAATAATTTTTCAATAACAGATTTGTTTCCCTACATAAAAAAAAATAGATTTTTTAAAATTGATCTTAGTGTTAGCAGTGATTGGATTGGTGGAAGGAATGAGATTGAAGATCTAGATGTTTTTCAATTTAAAATTGAAAGACTTCAGAAAAAAAATCAAGAAAAAATAATAGCTGGAGGTTACTTAGAACCTAGATCAATATACTCTTCTAATTCCTATGAGAAAATTGGAAATAATGGAGATGAAAGCAGAACTATTCATTTAGGATTAGATTTTTGGCTTCCTTCTGGTACTCAAGTAAGCGCAATGTTTGATGGAGATGTTGTTACGGCTATCAATGACTCTGGGAATAAAGAGTATGGGGGGCTAATTATTCTTAAACATAAGGTCAATGATTTTATTTTTTATACTCTTTATGGTCATAATACAGTTAAAAGTGTTCTTAAATATAAGGTTGGGGACAAAATAAAAAAAGGTGATATAATTGCAGAAATTGCAAATTATCCAGAAAATGGAAATTGGGCACCTCACCTTCATTTTCAGAT
>SGZF01000029.1 GCA_004213645.1 Flavobacteriales bacterium
CTTCTATTAGCTTACTTTCAATACAATCAAGTATAGTCTCTTCAAATATCTTGTAATCGTTGTCAAAATCTCTTCCCATATATTCTATAAAAAGATAGTATTTAAAGTTATCGGGCAGATATTTATTGTAAATAGTCTTTTCACTAACCATTTGTCTATATGTAGAATTCCATAGAAGTTCATACCCAGTCAAATTATTTGAGATTTTATCCTCTAGAATTCTTAGAAGATCTAAAACCTTTTGATAATCATTTGTAACAGCTAGGGAAGTATATCTTGTTTTTGGTAACGGATATAATCTTAGGACTACTTTAGTAACAACACCAAGCGTTCCCTCAGAGCCAATAAAGAGTTGTTTTAAATCGTATCCGGAATTGTCTTTCATTAATTTTTTTAATGATGAAATAATAGTTCCATCAGGAAGCACCGCCTCAATACCCATAACTAAATTACGCGTCATACCATATTTAAAAACTCTTAAACCACCTGCATTTGTTGATATAGCGCCTCCTATTTGAGCAGAACCTCTAGCACCAAAGTTTAAAGGGAGAAGTAATTCTTTTTCCTTACAAGCATTAATCAAATCCTCTATTATTACACCTGACTCACATATTATTGTCTTAGAAGTTTCATCTACTTCAATTATATTGTTCATCTTCTCTAATGATAAGACTACTTGAGTTTTAGAAGACTTTGTGGAGCCAACAAGATTAGTAAGCCCCCCATGAATAATTACTTCCTGATTATTTTCGTTACAAATTTTAATTATGGCAGAAACATCTAGAGTAGATTTTGGCATCAAAAGACAAACAGACTCTAAGGGGATATCAGTTTTCCATATATGATAAAACCTTGATTTAAGTTGATTCCCTGTTACAACAGATGATTTTTCAAGTATTGATTTAAATAATTTTATCAGTGTGTCTTGCTCCATATACCTTAACAAAAAGTTAACTAAAGATATTAAATATAAAAAACTAAATTTGTTGTGTGAAAAAACTGATATTTAATTTCGTTTTATTTGTTTTACTTTTCCTGTCATCATGTAACAGTGATAACAACTTTCTAATCCAAGGTAAAATAAATGTTGAAGATGATACTAAAATATATGTTCTTCAAGCTGATCAGAACAATCAACCTTTTATAAGTGACTCAGTTTCTGTAAAATCAAATTCTTTCAGCTTCAATGGTGTCTCTGCTACCCCAAAAATTAGCTATCTTCAGGTTGAGGGAGTAAATGGTTATGTTTTGGCAATATTAGAGAACGGATCAATTAGTGCTGAGCTTTACAAAGATAGTATATCAAAATCCATTGTGTCTGGAACAAAATCTAATGATGACTTCATAAAATATAAATCAGAAACAAAAACCCTTGTTGATAAGATGAATAGTATTTCATTTTCCGCTCAAGAGGCTATTATGAGTGGTGATATTGAAACTGCAACGGAATTAGAAAAAGATTACAATGCAAAAGGACAAGAAGTAATGCTTTATGAATGGGATTTTATAACTGATAATCTAGACTCATACATGTCGGCACTTTTATTAGAAGTATTTATGATTGAAAATAAGGTCAATAAAGACAGCATAATTGATGTATATGAAAGTTTTTCTAACAGGATAAAGGTTAGCGATGTTGGAAAAAATATCTCAGACCTTCTTTTAGCATATGCTGATCCAATTGATGTTGGCGAAATCGCTCCTGATTTTTCTGGACCTTCTGTAGATGGATCTAATATTACCTTTAGTGAAGTACTTGGTAAAGTGACACTTTTAGACTTTTGGGCTGCCTGGTGTAGGCCTTGTAGAATTGAAAACCCAAGTCTAGTTAGAATGCACAAGAAATATAAAGATCAAGGGCTTCAAATTGTAGGCATTTCTCTTGATAAGACTAAAGATCAGTGGCTTCAAGCTATAGAAGATGATAATCTCCCATGGATTCATATTTCTAACCTTGATTTTTGGAATGACCCTATTGCTCAAAAATATAGCATTAGAGCTATTCCTCAATCTTATCTAGTTGATCAAAATGGTATCGTTATTGCAAAAAACTTGAGAGGGAATGATCTCGAAGATAAAATTAAATTTGCATTATCAATAAACGACTAATTCTTGCATTTATTAATATATATATTCTCATACCCAATTATTAAGATTATCTCATTATTGCCATTTAGAATAATATATATACTTTCTTCTACATTTTCTTTACTACTCAGAAATATCTTTAGATACAGATTAGATACAGTTCGTAAAAATTTAAAACTAGTATTTCCAGAAAAATCATCAAATGAGATTATAAAAATTGAAAAAGATTTTTATAAACATTTTTCTGATATTTCTTTTGAAAGTATTAAAGCATATGGAATGACTAAATCTGAAATGAATAGCCGTTATAAGTATGAAAATATTGAGTTACTTCATCAAATACAGAAAAAGTCAAAAAATTTTATAATTATATGTGGACATTATTCAAATTTTGAGTGGTTACTTTCTATTGGTTACAATGTTAAAGGAAATGGCTACGGCATTTACACCCCAATGTCAAACAAGTTTTTTAACAATCTATTTAAAAAAATTAGAAAAAAACATAATGCTTATTTAATTTCTAGATATCGTATTGATGATTTTATTCAAAATATTAATCCTAATAAATATCACTTCTTTGGTTTTGCTTCAGACCAATCTCCCAGAAAAATAGGTAATTCATACATAAGTAAATTTCTTGGTCAAAAAGTTCCAATTTTTACTGGAGCAGAAAGGTTTTCAAAACAGTATAATTTATCTGTAGTATTTGCAGATGTTTCGAGAACAAAAAGGGGTTTCTACAGAACTAAGTTCACTGAAATTGTTAATACAAAAGATTCCGGATATAACATCACTGATCAATTTTTAAGACTATTAGAGAAGCAAATATATAGGGATCCATCTCAATATTTTTGGACACACAATAGATTTAAACATCTAATTACTTAAAGACTTAATTTCATTATAAATTTTTTTAGCGAGGGATTCTGCCTGTTGCTGTGTATCAGATTCTGAAAATATTCTAACTATAGGCTCTGTATTAGATTTCCTCATAATAATCCATCCATTTGAAAAGTCTATTCTTATTCCATCTTCAGTATTTGGTGATAAATTAGAATATTTAGAAATTATTTTTTTAAACACATTGTCAATAACTTTATCATCTTTCAAAGAGACTTTAAGCTTTGTCATAAAATATTTTGAGTAATCATTTTTAAGATCTGATACTTTGTTGGTACCTTTTTCTACTATTAATCCCAGAAATAAAGCTATTCCAACTAATGCATCTCTACCATAATGTAACTCAGGATAAATTATTCCACCCCCACCTTCTCCACCTACTATTGAATTAACCTCCTTCATTTTTTTAACCACATTCATTTCACCAACAGGTGTTGAATAATATTTTAAGCCGTATGATTCAGTTAAGTCTTTTAGGGCATTTGAAGATGATAATGTAGAAACTGTATTCCCTCTGATTTTTGATAAAACAAAATCTGAACAAAAAACTTGAGTATACTCTTCACCCAAGATCTGACCCTTTTCATCAAAGAACACTAATCTGTCAACATCTGGATCCACAGCTATACCGAAATCGGCATTGTCTTTAATTATTATTTCTGATAAATCTTTTAAGTTTTCAGCCAAAGGCTCAGGAGTGTGATTAAATACTCCCTCTATTTCACTATTAATAATTTTATACCTTATTTTAAGCTTATCTAATAATTTTGGGATACCAATACTACCAGCAGAATTAATTGCATCAGCTACAACAAATAAATTAAGTTTTTGAATTTCTTTTAATGGAAGAATATTCAATTTAATAATAGCATTTGTATGATCATCAATTAATTTATCATATTTAGTAATTAAACCCAGGGATTTGTTCTCTGTAAAATCATGTATGCTTAACTCAGAATATTTTATTAATTTAGAAACATCATCCTTAGATAAAAATTCACCTTCCGAATTAAAAAATTTTAATCCATTATATTCCTGTGGGTTATGGCTTGCAGTTATCATTAAACCTCCAATAGAATCATTATTTAATACTCCCCAACAAAGAGAAGGAGTGGTTGAAAGACCAACATCTATAACATCAATACCCATTGATGAAAAAACTGAATTTACTATATTATGTATAGCCTCACCAGACTTTCTCCCATCTCTTCCAGTTATAACACTTAAACTTGAATAATTAGAGTTATTTTCTTTTAATAATCTTGAAAAAGCAGCAATAGATAATACAATATCAATAGGGGTTAAATTATCTTTATTTTTACCTCCGATAGTTCCTCTAAATCCAGATATATTTTTTATTAAAGTCATATGAAATGTAAATATATAAATTGTAAATTACACGAAATTTAATTATGAAAAATTTTATTTTAATTATTTTCACTTTTTCAATTTTTAGTTGTAGTGAAGTTTATGAACCAGTTGTTGTTTCAGCAAGAAAGGATGCATCGGATATTGGATTAGAGATTATGAAAAAAGGTGGAAATGCTTTTGATGCAATGATAGGAGTTCAATTAGCATTATCAGTAAGCCACCCTACTGCAGGTAATATAGGTGGTGGAGGATTTATGGTTTATAAATTAAACAATGGAACTGATGGTACTTTAGATTTTAGAGAGACTGCCCCAAGTAATTCATCAAAAGATATGTATTTAGACGATAACGATAATGTCATTTCTGGCTTAAGTTCTTTAGGTGGTTTAGCAGTTGGTGTTCCTGGTACAATTTCTGCAATTTTTGAAATTCATAATAAATTTGGATCTCTTCCAATTGAAGAATTATTCACTCCTTCGATTGATCTTGCTAACAATGGATATTTAGTAACAAAATATTTAGAAGATGCCTTGAATGACAAAAGAGATGACTTTATAAAATTGAATGGTAAAAATTCCCTCTACTCTATTAAATATAATCAAGGGGATACTATCAAAAATAAAAACTATGCAGAGACACTTACTAAAATAATGAATGAAGGAGAAAATGGATTTTATAAAGGTGAAGTTGCTGAAGATATTATAAATACTATTTCAAGAAGCGGAGGTATCATGAATTTAGAAGATTTAAGTAATTATAAATCTATTTGGAGAGAGCCTGTAAGATTTAAATATAAAGATTTTGATATTATCTCGATGTCGTTCCCTTCAAGTGGAGGAATTTTACTTGGTCAAATGATGAAAGCGATTGAAGATTTTGACCTTTCATCTATTGAACACAATTCTAGCGAGTATGTTCAGCTATTAACAGAGATAGAAAGAAGAGCATTTGCAGATAGAAGTGATTTAATGGGAGATTCTGATTTTATGAATCTACCTGTATATGAATTCATGGATGAATCATATGTAAAAGAGAGAATGAGTAATTTTTCATGGAATATGGCTACACCATCATCAGAAATTAAACCAGGAAAAATTATTTTTAATGAAAGTGATGAAACTACACATTTTTCAATTCTTGATTCTAAAGGAAATGCGGTTTCAGTAACAACCACTCTTAATAATAGTTTTGGATCTAAAGTATATGTAGAGAATTCTGGTTTTTTCCTAAATAACGAAATGGATGATTTTAGTTCTAAACCTGGATATCCAAATTTTTTCGGGGTACTTGGAAGTAAAGCAAATTCTATTGAACCAAATAAAAGAATGTTAAGCGCTATGACCCCTACTATAGTATTAAAGGACAATAAACCTTTATTAATTCTTGGATCCCCTGGAGGTCCCAGTATAATAACATCAGTATTTCAAACCATATTAAATGTAATTGAATATAAAATGAATATTAATGATGCTGTATCATCTCCTAGATTTCATCATCAATGGTATCCAGATTTAATTGTAATGGAGGATAAAGCTTACTCAAACAAACTTGATTCAATTCTAAAAACAAAAAATTATTTAGTTTTAAAGCTTCCTATTAAAAATGACACTTTAGGAGTTTATACAAGATCTGACATTGGAGCTGTAGATGCAATCTTAATTGATGCGAAAGGTAAAGCTTATGGAGGAGCAGATTCTAGAAGAGAACATCATTCATCAAGTATTGAATAACTAATAGATTTATAGTATTGAATAACACAATTCAAATTGAGGGAGCTAAAGTCCATAATCTAAAAAATCTTGATTTAGAGATTCCAAGAGAAAAACTTGTTGTAATAACTGGTCTTTCTGGAAGTGGTAAATCTTCCCTTGCATTTGATACAATTCATGCTGAAGGTCAAAGAAGATACATGGAAACATTCTCCGCCTATATAAGACAATTTGTAGGCAATTATGAAAGACCCGATGTAGAAAAAATTGAGGGTTTATCTCCAGTTATTGCAATAGAACAGAAAACAACAAGTAAAAATCCGAGATCTACAGTTGGAACGGTAACAGATATATATGATTTTATAAGATTATTGTATGCAAGAATAGGTGTTGCGTATAGTTTTAAATCTAATTTAAAAATGGTAAAAAATACCGATGAAGAAATTATCAATGTAATATGTGAAAAATTTATTGATCAAAGGATTATTATACTAGCTCCTATAATAAGGTCAAGAAAAGGTCACTATAGAGACCTTTTCGAAAATTTTACTAAACAAGGGTTTTCAAAAGTTATAGTCGATGGTGATATCCTTGATATCAAAAGAGGAATGAAACTCGATAGGTATAAAACACATGATATTAGTTTAGTGGTTGATAATCTGTCTGTGAAAGAAGACTTTGAGTCAAAAAGAGTACTTTCAGAATCAATAAAAATTGCTATGAAATATGGAAATGATACAATTTTTATTTTAGATTCAGAATCTGGTAAACCTGATTACTTTAGTAGAAATTTAATGTGTCCTGAAAGCGGTATATCATATCCTAAACCAGAACCAAATACATTTTCGTTTAACTCTCCTAAAGGAATGTGCGAATCTTGTAACGGATTAGGTACAGAGTATGAAATAAATCTTAAAAAATTAATTCCTGATAATTCATTGTCAATTAATAATGGAGGTATTCTTCCTATTGGAAAAAAGGATAATTCATGGATTTACAAGCAAATTGAATTAATTTCTAAATACTATAATTTTTCTTTAAACGATTCAATAAAAGATATTCCAAAAGAAGGCTTAAATTTTATTT
>SGZF01000003.1 GCA_004213645.1 Flavobacteriales bacterium
TTTGGAGAGCTTAAAGAATTATTAAAGGGTAACACTACTATTATGTTATCCACGATTGGTAATAGTCCCGCTAAGGTTATCAAAAAATTTAGAAAGGATGGAGATAAACCTATCTTAAAAGGTGCATTTGTTGATGAGGCTATATATATTGGTGATGAACATATAGACGCATTATTCAACTTAAAATCTAAAGAAGAAGTAATTGGTGAAATTATTACTCTTCTTCAGTCACCAGCTAAAAATGTTATTTCTGCGCTTAAATCTAGTAGTGGTAAAATAGCTGGTCTAGTAAAAACATTAAGTGAAAAACCTGCAGAGGAAGTTAAGGCTGAGGAGCCAGCTGCAGAGGAAGTTAAGGCTGAGGAGCCAGCTGCAGAGGAAGTTAAGGCTGAGGAGCCAGCTGCAGAGGAAGTTAAGGCTGAAGAAACTGATAAACCAGAGGAGCAAACCTCTGAGGATGAATCTAATGATGAATCTGAATAAAAAGTTAAGTGAAACAATAATTAATAATTAAAAACTCTAATAATGGCAGATCTAAAAAAAGTCGCAGAACAGTTAGTTGGTTTAACAGTTAAAGAAGTTAACGAACTTGCTGATATTCTTAAAGATGAATATGGTATCGAACCTGCAGCAGCAGCAGCAGTAGCGGTATCGGCAGGTCCTGGTGCTGGTGGAGAAGACGCAGCTGAAGCAAAATCAGAATATGATGTTGTTTTAAAAGCAGCTGGTGGCTCAAAACTTGCAGTAGTTAAATTGGTCAAGGAGTTAACTGGATTAGGGCTTAAAGAAGCTAAAGATTTAGTTGATAATACTCCAAGTTCAATTAAGGAAGCAGTATCAAAAGACGATGCTGAGGGACTAAAGAAATCACTTGAAGAAGCTGGTGCTGAGGTTGAACTTAAGTAAGTTAAAATAATATCATTTTAAGGCTTTTAGAAAAATATCTAAAGGCCTACCCTTGTTTGAATTAAACTCTAAAATATGACTGATAATAAATTAAGAACAAATTTTTCTGATACCAAAACTGTAAATGTTGAAACTGATTTTTTAGATATACAAATCAAATCATTTCAGGATTTCTTCCAACTCGAAACTAAGTCTGATGAGAGAGTAGAAGAAGGTTTATTTAACACTTTTAAAGAGAACTTTCCTATAACTGATGCTAGAAATCAGTTTGTACTAGAGTTTTTAGACTATTTCGTTGATCCCCCAAGGTACTCAATGACAGAGTGTATTCAAAGAGGTTTAAGTTATTCTGTTCCTCTTAAGGCACGATTAAAATTATATTGCACTGATGCTGAACACGAAGATTTTGAAACAATTGTTCAAGATGTTTTTTTAGGTTCTATTCCATATATGACCCCAAGCGGTACCTTTATTATTAATGGTGCTGAAAGAGTGGTTGTATCTCAGTTGCATAGATCTCCTGGTGTATTCTTTGGACAATCTTTCCATGCTAATGGAACTAAACTTTATTCAGCAAGAGTAATCCCTTTCAAAGGGTCGTGGATTGAATTTGCTACAGATATTAATAATGTAATGTATGCATACATTGATAGAAAGAAGAAATTACCTGTAACTACACTCTTTAGAGCTATTGGATATCAAGGTGATAAAGAGATTCTTGAAATTTTTGATTTAGCTGAGGAAATAAAAGTATCTAAAGCTGGTCTAAAAAAAGCATTAAACAGAAAATTAGCTGCAAGAGTTCTAAGAACATGGTTTGAGGACTTCGTTGATGAGGATACAGGTGAAGTTATTTCAATAGAAAGAAATGAAATTATAATTGATAGAGATACTGAAATAGATAAGGATCATATTGAACAGATAATTGATGCCGGCGTTAAAACAATTTTAATTCACAAAGAAGACTCTCAGAATTCAGATTATGCAATCATTTATAATACATTACAAAAAGATCAGACAAATACCGAAAAAGAAGCTGTAGAGTATATTTACAGACAACTAAGAAATGCTGAGCCACCAGATGAAGAAACTGCGAGAGGGATTATTGATAAATTATTCTTTTCTGACCAAAGATACAACCTAGGTGAAGTTGGTAGATATAGAATGAACAAGAAGTTAAATCTTGATGTTGATATGGAGGAAAGAACCCTAACAAGACTTGATATTACTACCATAATTAAATATCTGATTGAATTAATCAATTCAAAAGCTGAAATCGACGATATTGATCATTTATCTAATAGAAGAGTTAGGACTGTAGGTGAACAACTATCTTCACAATTTGGTGTTGGTTTAGCAAGAATGGCAAGAACAATTAGAGAGAGAATGAATGTTCGAGACAATGAAGTATTTACACCTATTGATCTTATTAATGCAAAAACTTTATCATCAGTAATAAATACTTTTTTTGGAACAAATCAACTTTCTCAATTTATGGACCAGACAAATCCATTAGCTGAGATAACTCATAAAAGAAGATTGTCTGCTCTAGGTCCTGGTGGGTTATCTAGAGAAAGAGCAGGTTTTGAAGTAAGAGATGTTCATTACACTCATTACGGAAGACTTTGTCCGATTGAAACTCCTGAAGGCCCAAATATTGGTCTTATATCTTCATTATCTGTTTACGCAAGGGTTAATAATCTTGGTTTTATTGAAACTCCTTATAGAGAAGTGAAAAATGGAAAAATTGATCTAAAAAATATTAAATACTTATCAGCCGAAGAAGAAGAAAATAAATTAATTGCTCAAGCTAACATTGACTATGATAAGTCAGGTAAAATTAAATCTAAAAAAGTTATAGCTAGAGATCAAGCAGACTTTCCTGTTGTAACTCCTGATAATATAAATTATACAGATATAGCTCCAAATCAAATAGCTTCAATTTCAGCCTCTTTAATTCCATTCTTAGAGCATGATGATGCGAACCGTGCGCTAATGGGATCTAATATGATGCGTCAGGCAGTTCCACTTTTGAAGCCTGAGTCTCCCATTGTTGGTACTGGTCTTGAAAAATCTGTTGCAACAGATTCCAGAGTATTAGTAAATGCTGAAAGAGACGGAGTTGTAGATTACGTTGACTCTAAAAAAATTATAATAAAGTATAAACTCTCAACTGAAGAGAGATTATTAAGTTTTGATGATGATACGAAAGTTTATGACTTGGTTAAATTCCAAAAAACAAATCAAGGTACATGTATAAATTTAAAACCAATTGTCAATAAAGGCGATCAAGTTTCTAAAGGACAAGTACTATGTGAAGGTTACGCAACTCAAAAAGGAGAATTAGCTCTTGGAAGAAATCTTAAAGTAGCATTTATGCCATGGAAAGGATATAACTTTGAAGATGCTATTGTTATATCAGAGAAAGTTGTAAGAGAAGATATATTTACTTCCATTCATATTGATGAATACTCACTAGATGTAAGGGATACAAAACTTGGTACAGAGGAATTAACTGATGACATTCCAAATGTTAGTGAGGAAGCAACAAAAGAGTTAGATGAAAACGGAATGATAAGAATTGGTGCTGATGTAACAGCCGGAGACATTTTAATTGGAAAAATTACTCCTAAGGGTGAATCAGATCCAACTCCAGAAGAAAAACTGCTAAGAGCAATATTTGGTGATAAAGCAGGAGATGTTAAAGATGCTTCTTTAAAAGCCCCACCATCACTTAATGGAATAGTTATTGACAAGAAGCTATTTATTAGATCTTTTAAAGATAAAAGAAGAAGATCTCAAGATAAAGTTGATCTTGAGTTACTCGAAACTAAATATGAAAAAATTCTTGAAGATTTAAGATTAAAATTAGTCAACAAACTTTCATCAGTTGTAAATGGAAAAACTTGTCAAGGAGTATTTAATGATTTAGGTGATGAAGTTTTATTAAAGGGAAAGAAATTTTCAAATAAAATGTTGTCTAGTGTAGATGATTACACCCATCTTACTAAGGGTGTATGGACTACTTCTGATGATTTAAATACATTAGTTTCAACATTACTTCATAATTATCGAATTCAAGAAAATGATATCCAAGGTTCTTTAAGAAGAGAAAAGTTTACTATTAGCGTTGGAGATGAACTTCCTCCAGGTATAAAAAAACTAGCTAAGGTTTATATAGCTAAGAAAAGAAAACTTAAAGTTGGAGATAAAATGGCTGGTAGGCATGGTAATAAAGGTATTGTCGCAAGAATTGTAAGGCAAGAAGATATGCCTTTCTTGGAAGATGGAACTCCTGTTGACATCGTTTTAAATCCACTTGGTGTTCCCTCTAGGATGAATATAGGTCAAATCTATGAAACTGTTTTAGGATGGGCAGGTAAACAACTTGGAAGAAAGTTTTCAACTCCAATTTTTGACGGAGCTACTTTAGATGAAATTAATTCTCTTACTGACGAGGCAGGTGTTCCAAGATTTGGACATACATACCTATACGATGGTGGAACTGGTGAAAAATTTGATCAAGCCGCTACTGTTGGTGTTATTTACATGCTGAAACTTGGTCATATGGTTGATGATAAGATGCATTCAAGATCTATTGGTCCTTATAGTTTAATTACTCAGCAACCTCTTGGTGGTAAAGCTCAATTTGGTGGTCAAAGATTCGGAGAGATGGAAGTTTGGGCCTTAGAAGCATATGGCGCTTCAAGCGCACTTCAAGAAATTTTAACTATCAAATCAGATGATGTAATAGGTAGAGCAAAAGCCTATGAATCAATTGTAAAAGGTGAAAACCTACCTGAGCCTGGTCTTCCTGAATCATTTAATGTACTGATGCATGAGTTAAAAGGGCTTGGACTAGATATAAGATTAGAAGATAAATAATTTATAAATTTTAAAATGGCAAAAAATAACGAAATATTGACACAACAGAGATTTAATACCATTTCAATTGGTCTTTCTTCTCCTGAAGTAATTCTTGGAAACTCTAGAGGAGAAGTTCTCAAGCCAGAAACAATTAATTACAGAACACATAAACCTGAAAGAGATGGGCTTTTTTGTGAAAGAATTTTTGGACCTGTAAAAGATTATGAATGTGCATGTGGTAAATATAAAAGAATAAGATATAAGGGAATAGTTTGTGATAGATGTGGAGTCGAAGTAACTGAAAAGAAAGTTCGTAGAGACAGAGTGGGTCATATTAACTTAGTTGTTCCAGTTGCTCATATATGGTATTTTAAATCTTTGCCTAACAAAATAGGTTACTTATTGGGGTTACCATCCAAAAAGCTTGATATGATAATATATTATGAAAGATATGTTGTTATTCAACCAGGGGAAGCAAAAAATTCTGAAGGTGAACTTGTAAATAAAATGGATTTTCTTACGGAAGAAGAATACTTAAATATAATGGAGACTCTCCCTGCAGATAATCAATTCTTAGATGATTCAGATGAGAGAAAGTTTATTGCTAAGATGGGAGCCGAGTGTTTAATCGAATTACTTTCAAGAATTGATTTAGAAGAGCTTTCATATGAGTTAAGACATAAAGCAAATACTGAGACCTCAAAGCAAAGAAAAACAGAGGCACTTAAAAGATTACAAGTTGTTGAGTCATTTAGGGAAGGTAACGAAAGAAAAGAAAATCTACCAGAGTGGATGGTAGTGAAGGTGATTCCAGTAATTCCGCCAGAGTTGAGACCTTTAGTTCCTCTTGATGGAGGAAGGTTTGCTACATCGGACTTAAATGATTTGTATAGAAGAGTTATAATAAGAAATAACAGATTGAAAAGGTTAGTTGAAATTAAAGCTCCTGAAGTAATTTTAAGAAATGAAAAAAGGATGCTTCAAGAATCTGTTGATTCATTATTTGACAACACTAGAAAATCTTCAGCGGTTAAAACTGAATCTAATAGGCCATTAAAGTCTTTGTCAGACTCGCTTAAAGGAAAACAAGGTCGTTTTAGACAGAATCTTCTTGGAAAAAGAGTAGACTACTCTGCAAGGTCTGTTATTGTAGTTGGACCTGAGCTCAGATTGTATGAATGTGGATTACCAAAAGATATGGCGGCTGAGTTATATAAGCCATTTATTATAAGGAAACTTATAGAAAGAGGTATAGTAAAAACTGTTAAGTCAGCGAAAAAAATTATCGATAGAAGAGAACCTGTGGTTTGGGATATATTAGAGAATGTTTTAAAAGGTCATCCTGTTTTGCTAAACAGAGCACCAACCCTTCATAGGCTTGGTATTCAAGCATTTCAACCAAAACTTATTGAAGGAAAGGCTATTCAGCTTCATCCTCTAACTTGTACTGCTTTTAATGCAGACTTTGATGGTGATCAAATGGCAGTTCATCTTCCACTTGGTCCAGAAGCTATTCTTGAGGCCCAGTTGTTGATGTTAGGATCACATAATATTCTAAATCCAGCAAATGGTTCTCCTATTACTGTTCCGTCTCAAGATATGGTTTTAGGATTATATTATATGACTAAGTCCAGGAAATCATCTGAGTCGTTAAAATTGAAAGGTGAAGGGTTGACATTTTATTCTTCTGAAGAGGTCAATATGGCTTACAATGAGAAAATTGTTGATCTTAATGCTATTATTAAGTGTAAAGTTCAAACATCAGAATCTGATGATTCATATGAAATTATTGAAACTACTCCTGGAAGAATTTTCTTTAACGAAGTTGTTCCAAAAAAGGCTGGCTATTTTAACGAGGTTCTTACAAAAAAGAATTTGAGAGAAATTATAGGTCAAATTCTGCATGTAACTAGTGTTCCTGAAACTGCTGACTTCCTTGATAAAATTAAAGATCTTGGATATACCTTTGCATTTAGAGGTGGTTTATCTTTCAGTTTAGGAGATATTATTATTCCAGAACAAAAACAAAATCTTATAAATGATGCAAATAGTCAGGTAGATGGAATTATAGGCAACTATAATATGGGTCTAATTACTAATAATGAGAGATATAATCAAGTGATAGATGTGTGGACTTCCGCTAATGCAACATTAACTGAGCTGGCTATGAAACAGATTAGTGAAGATCAACAAGGATTTAATTCTGTTTATATGATGCTTGACTCTGGAGCAAGAGGATCTAAAGAGCAAATTAGACAATTAACAGGAATGAGAGGTCTGATGGCTAAACCTAAAAAGTCAAATATTGGAGGTGGAGAAATAATTGAAAATCCAATTTTATCAAACTTTAAGGAAGGATTGTCAATTCTAGAATACTTCATTTCAACTCATGGTGCAAGAAAAGGTCTTGCTGATACCGCATTAAAAACTGCAGATGCTGGTTATTTAACCAGAAGACTAGTCGATGTATCTCAAGATGTGATTGTTAATGAATTTGACTGTAGTACATTAAGAGGAATTGAAGTTACAGCACTAAAAAAGAATGAGGAGGTAGTTGAAACCTTAGGCGAGAGAATTCTTGGTAGAGTTGCTCTTAATGATATAGTGGACCCATCATCAAATGAAATTATTGTTGAAGGTGGAGATTTAATTACTGAAGATTATATTAGTAAAATAGAATCCTCTTTAATTACTTCAGTTGAAGTAAGGTCTCCTTTAACATGTGAGACAAAACGAGGTATTTGTGCAAAATGTTATGGAAGAAACCTTGCTACATCAAAACCTGTTCAAATAGGTGAAGCAGTTGGAGTTGTTGCTGCTCAATCAATTGGTGAACCTGGAACACAGCTAACTTTAAGAACTTTCCATGTCGGTGGTGTGGCAGGTAATATTTCTGAAGAAAACTCATTAATTTCAAGATTTGACGGAATTGCTGAAATTGAAGACTTAAAAGTTGTTAAAACTAAAGACAATGAAGGAAATCTATCAAACATTGTTATTTCTCGTACTTCAGAAATAAAAATATTGGATTCTAAAACTAGGAATATTTTAAGTACAAAGAATATACCTTATGGATCCTATCTTAACATAAAAAATGGACAGAAATTATCTAAAGGAGATATAATTTGTCAGTGGGATCCGTTCAATGGGGTTATTGTTTCAGAATTCTCAGGTAAGATTATTTATGAAAACATTGAAATTGGAAAGACTTATCAGGTTGAGATTGATGAGCAGACTGGTTTTAAAGAAAAAGTTATTACAGATTCTAGAGATAAAAAACTTATCCCAACACTTCTTATTCAAGATAAAAAAGGAGTAACTATTAGATCATACAACCTTCCAGTAGGTGCTCATATTATTGTTGATGAAGATCAGTCTATTGAAAAAGGAAAGATTTTAGTTAAAATTCCTAGAAAATCTGCAAAGTCGGGTGATATTACTGGAGGTCTACCTCGAGTTACTGAATTATTTGAAGCAAGAAACCCTTCAAATCCCGCTGTTGTTTCTGAGATAGATGGAGTTGTTGCTTTTGGTAAAATTAAAAGAGGTAATAGGGAAATTATTGTAGAATCAAAATTTGGAGATATAAGGAAATATCTTGTTAAACTTTCAAATCAAATTCTTGTTCAGGAAAATGACTTTATAAAAGCTGGTATGCCTTTATCTGATGGTTCAATTACTCCTAATGATATTTTAAATATTAAAGGACCTTCTGCTGTTCAACAATATCTTGTTAACGAAGTTCAAGAAGTTTATAGACTCCAAGGTGTTAAGATTAATGATAAACACTTTGAAGTTGTAGTTAGACAAATGATGAGAAAAGTTAAAATAATTGATCCAGGTGACACATTATTTTTAGAAGACCAATTAACTTATAAAGATGAGTTTATTTCTCAAAATGATAATTTATATGGTGTTAAGGTTGTAGAAGATTCTGGCGATAGTGAAAATTTAAAAGTTGGACAACTTATCTCAGCTAGAAATCTCAGAGATGAAAACTCTATTCTTAAAAGAGATGACAAAAAACTGGTAGATGCAAGAGATGCTAAACCAGCTACTGCTTCTACTCAATTACAAGGTATTACTAGAGCATCCCTTCAAACAAAATCATTTATTTCAGCTGCATCATTCCAAGAAACAACTAAGGTTTTAAATGAAGCTGCTGTTAATGGTAAGAATGATACTTTAGAAGGTCTTAAAGAGAATGTTATTGTTGGTCATAAAATTCCAGCTGGAACAGGTATGAGAAAATACAATGATATAATAGTAGGTCCTAAAGACGAATACAACAGCCTGCTTATTAACAAAGAAGAGGAAGAGCTAAATTATTAAGTTGACTCAATGTCAGACGATAAAGTAATTTTGGTAGATAAAAATGATAATCAAGTTGGATTAATGCCTAAGCTTGAAGCTCATGAGAAGGGTCTTTTACATAGGGCTTTTTCAGTTTTTATTTTTAATAATGAATACAAATTATTACTTCAAAAAAGAGCAACATCTAAGTATCATTCGGGAGGTCTATGGACAAATACATGCTGCAGTCATCCTAGAGAAGGTGAAGATATATCAGAGGCAGCTAACAGAAGACTATTTGAAGAAATGGGAATTAAAACTAGCCTTAGAAAGGTTTATGATTTCATCTATAAGGCAGAACTTGACAATGGACTAACTGAAAATGAATTTGATCATGTTTTCTATGGTGTTTATGATAAAGAGCCTAAAATAAATCTAGAAGAAGCTGATGATTATAAATGGATGGACATGGATAGTCTCAATGACGATATAAATAATAATGGAGGAAACTATACAGTTTGGTTTAAAATAGCTTTTGAGTATTTTTATAATTATTTAAAAAAATGAAAGTAACAGTTAGTAGAAAAGCTCATTTTAATGCAGCACATAAATTATTTAGACCTGATTGGACAGATGAAAAAAATAATAAAGTTTTTGGAAAATGTGCTAATAAGAATTTTCATGGTCATAATTATGAGTTAATAGTAAGTTTAACAGGTGATATTGATAAAGAAACAGGATATGTATATGATCTAGGTAAACTAAAAAAAATTATAAAATTAGAGGTTGAAGATTATCTAGATCATAAAAATTTAAATTTAGATATAGATGATTTTAAATCATCCAATCCTTCTGCCGAAAATATTGCTATTTTAATTTATAATAAATTAATTAGTTATTTTGATGATAGTTATAAGCTCAAAATAACTTTGTATGAAACCCCAAGAAATTTCGTTGAATATAGTGGCTAATTAGTGATAATTTCCTCTAAAATTTTACCATATTTAGATTCTCTAATTTCCATAGATAAAGTGTCATATAATTTAATAAGCAAATCTTTGTTAGCATCAGGAATCTGACTAACTGCTATATAAGGTGATACTTCATATAAAGAATTAGTTATTGAGAAGTTTAAACTGTATAAGTATTTTCTTTTTATTAATTTTTCTATTTGATTATTTACAGAGTCAATTCTATCTTGGTTTTGTTCTATTTGAGCATTATAAAAAATTTCAAGCAAATCAAGATTTTGAAGATTATAATTTCTAATAATAGAAAAATATTCAAGTAACAAATCAGTATTCTTTGAACCTGATATTTCGAAGCTAGAGTCAAAATTTATTAATCGAGTATTAATATTGATTTCCCCTTTGTTTCCAAAGAATGTTATTATATCATTTAATGAATCACCATCATTTTTATCTAGGTATAAATAGAATATATCTGGTTCATTAATAACTGCTTCAAGTTTAAATTCTGTATTTCCCTTCATAATAACAGAATCTAACGATACTATTGTTGAGTCGATTTGTTTCTGAAGATAAAGAGTTCCTTTTTTTAGTCCATCAACCTCACCTGTAATAATCATATTATTTTTGTCATTACTACATGAGATAGATAATAGGGTAATTATATAAAATACTATTTTTCTCATCTTTAAATATTTAGCCAATATTTTAATTTAAGATTAATTGATCTAAGTTGAGGTATTATTTGGCAATAAACAAGCAAAAAAAATACAATGTAAATTTTCAATGGTTTTTTTATCATCTAAAATTAATATTTTACACCTAAATAAGATAATACTTATTAGAGTATTATATTTGATTTAAATTAAGTTAAAAATTATGAAATTTGTAATTTTTATTGTTCTTAGTATCTTATCTAGTTTAAATTGGGGATCGACTGGTCACAGAGTAATTGCAGAAGTTGCAACTAATTACTTGACAGATAATGCAAGATTTAAAATTAATAAAATACTTGATGGAGAGACTCTTGTAAATGCTTCAACATTCGCCGATGATATAAAGTCTGATAGTAGATATGATAAGTATTATGATTGGCATTTTTTAAATATGGAATTAGATGATGAGTATGAAGAAATAATCCCATCTAATAAGGGAGATGTTTATTTGGCTATAAATCAATGTATAGATATCATAGAAAGTGATTCGGCATCTGATTCAGATAAATCATTCTATCTTAAATTACTTGTTCATTTCGTTGGTGATCTTCATCAGCCCCTACATATTGGAAGATATGAGGACAGAGGTGCTAATAGAATATATGTAAAATGGTTTGGAAGAAATTCAAATCTTCATAGAGTATGGGACTCAGAGATGATAAATAGTCATAATATGAGCTATAGTGAGCTAGCATTAAATCTTCCAAATCCAGATTTTTTAATATTAACAGAAAAAGCTAAAGATTTTGAAAGGAATGATATCTTAAATTGGGTAGATGAAATCCATGAATACACTAACAAAATTTATCGTGATGTATCAATTGATGATAAACTAGGTTATGAATACCAATACAAAAACTTTGGAACAGTAAAAGACCTTTTACTAATTGGTGGAATTAGATTATCTAAAATTCTAAATTATTTATTTGATTAAATCAATACTTCTATTTATAAATTCTGTAAGTTCCTTTCCAGTAAGAGTATTCTGAGAAAGTTTTGCTAGATCTACAGATTGTTTTATTAGACTATTTCTTTTTTTCTCTGTCCTGGTATTTAATATTTTACTCACTAATTCATGATTAGTATTTACGATTAGAGAGAACATATCAGGCATACTTCCCATTCCACCACCACCTGTTTGTTGCATCTCTTTCATTCTTCTCATAAATTCAGGTTGAGCAAGCATGAATGGTAAAGACTTACTATCTAAAGGCTCAAGTTGAACTGTGTATTTATCATCAGAAACTGCACTCTCAATCATTGGTTTTAATTTATCTTTTTCTTCATCAGATAATTTAGATACTACTTGATCATCTTTTTTGATTAGATTTTCTAATGTGTCAGAATCAACTCTTGAAAATTTGAGTTTTTCTTTTTTTGATTCAAGTTTCTGAATCAAATGAGGGATAATAGGTGAATCTAATAACAAAACCTCATAACCTTTATCCTTTGCAGATTCAATGTAAGTATATTGCTCATCTTTATTTTGCGCATACAAAATAATTAAGTTGCCATCTTTATCAGTCTGTAAATCTTTAGTTTTTTTCTCTAGCTCCTCGAACGTATAGTAATTTTCATTAACAGATGGATATAAATTAAATGATTCAGCTTTATCATAGAACTTATCTTCTGTAAGCATTCCGTACTCAATAACAACTTTTATGTCATTCCATTTACTTTCAAGATTTTCTCTTTCATTTTTAAATATTGAACCTAATTTATCTGCGACTTTTCTTGTAATGTAATTAGTAATTTTTTTTACTGACGTATCAGATTGAAGATAACTTCTGGAAACATTAAGTGGAATATCTGGTGAGTCTATAACTCCTTTTAATAAACCCAAAAATTCAGGAACAATACCCTCTACATTATCAGTTACAAACACTTGATTTTGATAAAGTTGTATTCTGTCTTTTTGAAGATTAAGATCATTTGATATTTTTGGAAAATATAAGATTCCTGTAAGATTAAATGGATAATCGACATTAAGATGAATGTGAAATAATGGTTCTTCAAATTGATATGGATATAATTCTCTATAAAATTGATTGTAATCCTCATCTTTTAACTCAGATGGAGGTCTTGTCCAGGCTGGATTAGGATTATTTATGATATTATCAACAGTAACCTTTTTATCTTTATCTTTTTCTTTCCCTGGAGTAGACTCCTCCTTTGTGCCAAATTTGATTGGGTGAGGCATAAACTTATTATACTTGTTAAGTAGTTCTGTAATTTTACTATCCTCAAGATAATCTTTCGAATCTTTTGAAATATGAAGTATAATTTCAGTACCCCTTTCTTTTTTATCACTCTTTTTTATGCTGTATTCAGGAGAACCATCACAAATCCAATGAGCACCAGGTTCATCTAAAAAAGATTTTGTAATGATCTCAACTTTGTCAGCAACCATAAAAGATGAATAAAAACCAAGACCAAAGTGACCAATTATACCAGTATCATTAGATGTTTCTTTATATTTTTCTAAAAACTCTTCTGCTCCTGAAAAAGCAACATCATTAATGTATTTTTTCACCTCATTTAATGTCATTCCAACTCCATTGTCAATAATGTGAAGTGTTTTTTTCTTTTTGTTAATTCTAATATCAACCCCAAGTTTTCCAATTTCTCCTTTAACTTCTCCTACGCTTGACAAATGTTGAATTTTTGTTAATGCATCTGTAGCATTTGAAATAAGTTCTCTTAAAAAAATTTCTTGATCACTGTATAAAAACTTTTTTATAAGTGGAAATATATTTTCAACTGAAACATTAATTTTTCCTTTAGCCATAATAATTTTTATTTAATTAAATACAAAAAAAATACCAATTGATAAACATGACAAAGTGACATTATTTTCTAATTAAATAAAGCCCTATAAAATTAATTAATCCATTAAATGGCAGAAGTTCATATCCTATTGAGTATCCTCCAATTAGATCTTTAGGAATATTTCCAATCAGTATTATTAGAATTATATTAATTATTACAACTAAATAGACTTTATTATCATCTATTTTAAATCTGGTAAATATTCCAAAAGCAAATAAGCCCAATAGTGGACCATAGGTATATTGAGCTACAGTTAACAAACTATCAATAACATTTTTATCTAAGTAGTACCTAAAAAAAATTACTACTACTATGAGTAAAATGCTCATAAGTACATGTACATATTTTCTAGTTTTTTTTGAACTGGACTTAGTGCTATCAACTTTTAATATATCTACACAAAAAGAGGTGGTTAGAGATGTTAATGCACTATCAGCACTACTATATGCTGCAGCTATTAAGCCTAAAATGAAAGTTATTCCTAAAAATCCACCAAGACCAGATCTTAGAGCAATTTCAGGAAATAGAAGATCACTTCTAGGACTATTATCAACTAATGGAATATTAATGCCATTTTGATTTGAATAGATAAATAAAAGTGCTCCTAGAAGTATGAATAAGAATGTCACTAAAGTAAGAATAAAGCTAAAAACAATCATATTCTTTTTGGCTTCTTTCAAATTCTTACATGTAAGGTTTTTTTGCATCATGTCTTGATCCAAACCAGTCATACAAATTGTTATAAATGATCCTCCAATAATTGATTTTAAAAAATAATTTCTCTCCATTATACTTTCTGTTATAAATATTTTATTAAACTCTTTAAAATCGCTTGAGGTAACAAATTCAGTAAATGACCAACCGATATCTTTATTGATATAGTGGATAGATAGAATAACTGCAAGAATCATTAAAGTTGTTTGTATTGTGTCTGTCCAAACAATTGTCTTAATTCCACCTCTTCTTGTATATAGCCATATTAATAAAATTGAAATAATTACAGTTATTTCAAAAGGTATTCCAAAGTCATCTAAAACAAATTCCTGAAGAACAATAGCAACGAGATATAGTCTAAATGATGCACCTAAAATTCTTGATATTAAAAATGAAATTGATCCAACTAGATGGGATTTTTTTCCAAATCGTTTAAATAAGTATTCATAAATAGATGTTAATCCAAGGTTATAATAAACAGGTAATAACAAGTTAGCGACTATTAAATATCCTATTAAATATCCAAGTACAACTTGAAAATATGTAAATTGAGATTCACCAACCCATCCTGGAACTGAAATAAAGGTAACTCCTGAAAGAGAAGCTCCAACCATTCCAAAAGCGACAACAGCCCAATTTGAGCTTCTTTTAGCATTAAAAAATGTTTCATTACTATCTTCTTTACCGGTAAAATAAGAGATTACAGTTAATATCAAAAAATAAGATATTATAGCAAATAAAATAGTTTGTGGAGATAACATTTTTATAAATATACGAAAGAACTTACAACGAATATTTCTAAATTTGTATAATGGAATTCCCATCTAAGCTACTCGAAAATTTAGTATATAATATTTCACAATTATCCGGGATTGGAAAAAGATCTGCTCTTAGAATAGCATTAGAAATTTTGCGAAAGCCAAAAGAATACTCAAGAGATTTATCTGAAAGTATTTTTGATTTTAAAACCAAAATTAATTATTGCAAGCAATGTCATAATATTTCAGATAAGGAGGTTTGTGATATATGTTCTAATTCATCTAGAGATCAATCAATAATTTGCGTTGTAGAAGACATTAGAGATGTTATAGCAATCGAAAATACAAACCTTTACAATGGTCTTTATCATGTATTAGGTGGGGTTATTTCTCCTATTGAAGGAATAGGTCCAGATGACTTAAATATTTTAAGCCTTGAAAAAAAGATTACTGATAAAAACATTGATGAAATAATTTTTGCTTTAAGCTCAACAATAGAGGCTGATACAACAAGCTTCTATTTATTTAAAATACTTAATAAATTCGATGTTAAAGTTTCAGTCTTAGCAAGAGGAATTCCAGTAGGAGATCAATTAGAATATACCGATGAAGTTACTCTTGCAAGAAGTATTCAGAACAGACGTCCTTATGAAAACAATATTTCAAATCAGTAAAAATTTAATATTGTAAATTTGCAAATGTTATTCTTATGGGAAAATATCTATTAAAGCTTCCAAAGATGGGAGAAAGTATTGCAGAAGCGACAATAACCAAATGGTTAAAAGATGTTGGCGATTTTGTAGAAATTGATGAGTCTTTAGTTGAAATTGCTACAGATAAAGTGGACTCAGATGTTCCATCTGAATTTAAAGGAAAACTTATTAAAAAAAACTTTGAAGTAAATGATATAGTAAAAGTTGGAGAAGTAATAGCAGAGATTGAAACAGATGGTGAAGATAGTAATGAGTCTGCAATTATTCTTAAAGAGTCAAAAAATGTTAAAGTCTTTGACGAGGTTGTGGAGAATATAGTTAATGAACCAGATTTAACTGATATCCCTTCTGTTGATCTACTTAACACTAATGAGCCAGAAGTTATTAGCAATATTGATCTTAAAAGTGATAAATTTTATTCTCCATTAGTTAGAAATATTGCAAAAAAAGAAAATATTAGCCAACAAGAACTTGATTCAATATCTGGATCTGGGAAAGATGGAAGAGTAACTAAACAAGATATCTTAAATTATTTAAGTTCTGGCTCTACCAGCGTTTCTGATAATAATTTAATTGATTCAGAATCCTCTAACAGTGATCAAATAATAGAAATTGACAGAATGGGCAAAATAATATTTGACCATATGACAAATAGTAAAAAAATATCAGCTCACGTTCAATCATTTGTTGAAGTAGATGTAACTAATCTTTGGGATTGGAGAGAAAAATACAAGAATTCATTTCTTGCAAAAGAAGGACAAAAACTCACATTTACCCCTTTATTTATTAATGCAGTAATTAAATCACTAAAAGATTATCCAATTTTAAATAGTTCTGTAGTTGATGAAAAAATTGTTGTGAAAAGATCAATTAATATTGGAATGGCAACGGCAGTTGAAAATGGAAATTTAATTGTTCCTGTGATAAAAAATGCAGATCATCTTAATCTCAAAGGTTTGACTTTGGCTGTTAATGACCTTTCAAATAGAGCAAGATCCAAGTCTTTAAAACCTGAAGAAATATCTGAAGGAACCTACACTGTTACTAATGTTGGTAATTTTGGTTCTATTATGGGTACTCCAATAATTAATCAACCTCAAGTAGGAATAATTGCAATTGGTGTGATTCGTAAAGTTCCATCTGTAATAGAAACTGATAAAGGTGATTTTATTGGTATTAGAAAAAAACTTATACTATCACATTCTTACGATCACAGAATTATTAACGGTTCAGTAGGTGGAATGTTCGTTAAAAGAGTTGCAGATTATCTTGAAGATTGGGACATGAATCAAACCATTTAAGATGAAAATTAAGCTAAATAGACCAATTTGTTTTTTTGACCTGGAGACTACAGGCGGTAATGTTGGGAAAGATAGAATTGTTGAAATTGCAATTTTAAGAGTCGATGTTGATAAAAAAGAATCAAAAAGAGTTTGGAGAGTTAATCCTGAAATGGAAATCTCATTTCAAGCAATTGAGGTGCATGGTATAACAAATGAAATGATTGAGAATGAACCTAATTTTGCTCATTATTCAAATGAAATATATCAATTTTTAAAAGGTTGTGATTTAGCAGGTTTTAATTCAATAAGGTTTGATATTCCAATTCTTGTTGAGGAATTAATAAGAGCTAATGTAGAATTTGATTTTACCCAAATTAGGATGATAGATAGTCAGGTAATTTATCATAAGAAAGAACCTAGGAATCTTTCTGCAGCATTACAATTCTACTGTAATAAAGAGCTTAAAAATGCTCATTCTGCAATGGATGATACAATTGCAACATATGAGGTATTTAAAGCTCAAATTGAAAAATATGATGATTTAGAATCAGACATGGATTTTCTAAATAAATATTCAAATCGTTATAATAATCTTGATTTTGCTGGTAAAATCAGAATTGATAATGATGATGATGCAATTTTTGCATTTGGTAAATATACTGGTCAAAAAGTTGTTGAGGTATTTAGAAAAGACAAGGGTTATTATTCATGGATTATGAAGGGAGATTTTCCTGAGTATACAAAAAAAATATTTACAAAACTTCAACTTAGTCTAATTAACTCTAAATAAGGTGAAAATAATATGCATAGGAAGAAATTACTCGGACCATATTAGAGAACTATCTAATGTAAAACCCTCTAATCCAGTTGTATTCTTAAAACCTGACTCTTCGATAATAGCAAAGAATCAAAACTTTATTATTCCTTCTTTTTCTGATGATATTCATCATGAGGTTGAATTAATTATAAAGATAAATAGGGTCGGTAAACATATTGATAAAGCTTTTTCAAATAAATATTTCAATGAAATTGGCCTAGGAATAGATTTTACTGCAAGAGATCTTCAAAATAATTTAAAGAAAGATGGTCATCCTTGGGAAAAGTCTAAAGCTTTCGATAACTCATGTTTAGTTGGAGATTTTATAAATAAAGATAAATTTCAAAATCTATCAAATATTGAATTTTGTATGAAGAAGAACAATCAAATAGTTCAATCAGGAAACTCTTCAGAGATGATATGGAATATGGATGAATTAATTTCATATGTATCTCAATATTTTACACTTAAAATTGGAGATTTAATTTTTACGGGAACTCCAGCAGGTGTTTCCAGTGTTAAGACTGGAGACTTTTTGGAAGGTTTTATTAATTCTGATCAAATGTTTTCATTAAAAGTTAAGTAGAAATGATAAAAAAAGTTTTTGAATACCTGATTTCAAATAATGAGACAATTTCATTTGCTGAAAGTTGTAGTGGTGGAAATTTATCATCGTCAATATCAAAGATTCCAGGTGCCTCAAAAATTTTTGTTGGCTCAATAGTATCTTATTCTAAATATTCTAAAGAAAAGGTTTTAGGTATTAAAAGAAATGAACTTAATGCTTTTTCAACAGTGAGTCAAGAAACAACAATTAAAATGGCTGAAAAAGTTAAAGAAAAATTTAATTCTGATTATTCAATTGCTATTACTGGCAATGCTGGGCCAACCTCTGATTCTTCTGAATCAAATGTAGGGGATTGTTTTATAGCTATTTCATATAAAAATGAGATATTTTGTGAAAAATATCATCTAGTTATGACAAGAGAAGACTTTATAAAAACAGTAACCAATAAATCTTTTAAACTCTTCTATGATAAAATTATTAACCAATAAATTTATTTTTTTATTAAACTTAAATACGTTAGTTTTGCACGTTACAAAAAATTAGTAAGTTATGTCTAAGACATGTGAAATTACTGGAAAAAAAGTTATGTTTGGAAACAATGTTTCTAAGTCATTAAATAGGACAAAAAGAAGATTTGATGTAAATCTTATCAAGAAACGTTTCTTCATTCCTGAAGAGAATAAATGGGTTACTCTTAAGGTTTCAGCATCTGCTTTGAAAACTATTAATAAAAAAGGTATTTCTGAAGTCTTAAAAGAAGCAAGAAAACAAGGCTTAATCAAATAAACATGGCAAAAAAAGGTAATAGAGTTCAAGTAATTTTAGAGTGTACTGAGCACAAAGATTCAGGTATGCCAGGTACTTCCAGATACATAACAACTAAGAATAAAAAAAATTCTCCAGATAGATTAGAAATTAAGAAATTTAATCCTATAATGAAGAAAATGACTGTTCATAAAGAAATTAAATAACATGGCAAAAAAAGCGGTTGCTAGTTTACAAACTGGCTCAAAAAAACTTGCAAAGGCAATAAGAATGATAAAAAAAGATGGCTCTAATAGTTATTCTTTTGAAGAAAGGATTCTTCCTCAAGATCTTGTTAATGATTGGCTTGCAGGTAAACCAATTGTAACCAAAGCACCAGAACCAGTAGAGCCAGCTGCAGAAGAGGTTAAGGTTGAAGAGCCAGCTGCAGAAGAGGTTAAGGCTGAAGAGCCAGCTGCAGAAGAGGTTAAGGCTGAAGAGCCAGCTGCAGAAGAAGTTAAGGCTGAAGAGCCAGCTGCAGAGGAAAAAAGTTCAGAGTAACTTTTAAAATTTACTTTCAAATCTGTTCTAATTTATTGCTCCAATCCCATTTTTCCATAACTCAGAATTCAAACTAGGTATTCTATAATTATTTATTTGATCTATTTCTTCCTTTAAGATACTCCAATTTTTATCTAAATTTTTAATGGACTTTAAAATACCCTCACTAACATTTGGAATATCACCTTTGATTTCATCTAAAATAAATAAATAGTCAGCCAAAAACTTATTTGGAAAATTTTCTACATCATCATAAGCTAATGATTTTCTTTGCATCATCTTTTTATCCCAATTATCCATTTTGTTTAATAGTAACTGTCCGGCTTTTTTCAGGTCTTCATTATTCTCAATATTATTAATTACTTCAGTAAGTTTATCAATTGAGTTTTTATTATTATTTATGTATTTAGCCATTTGATTAAAATTATTTTCCATATGGCTAGCATATTTATCAAATTCAGCATAGTCCATTCCAGAAACATTAAAATTTGGATTTTCTAGTATTTCAAAGTTTGATAAATATTCAGTATCTCCTACCTCTAATGAGATTTTATATTTTCCAGGAATAGACTTATGGCCACTAAATCTTCCTTCTATGTATGCATATGGCACGCCAATTAATGACTTATGTCTAGTATTCCAAACAAACCTATTCAAACCAATATTATTGGTTAAAACTGGTTCTCTTGAAGGACCTCCATTATAAGAGATAAAGTTTTTGTTAATTTGACTGTTTAATTCTCTTATTAAATTATTGTCTTCATCAAAAACTTTAATTGTTACTTTTTTATCAGCATCATTTTTATTTAGATTATAATAAACAACGACACCATTAGCCGGATTAACGCCCGTATAAGTTGCTGTACCATCTGAATCATTTGAATTTAACTGACTATACCAGTTACCTATAGTTGAATTTTCAGGTTTATAAATTTTAGTTTCTTTAGTATCATCGATTTGTCTAATTAGACCCATATCATCTAAGATCCAAAATGATCTTCCTTGAGTAGCAATTATTAGGTCATCATGTTTAATCATTAAATCTGTTATGGTTAAAGAAGGCATATTAAGGTTAAATCTTTCCCAGTTTTTCCCATCATTGAATGAAATATATACTCCCAATTCTGTACCTGCAAATAATAACCCTTTTCTTTTTTGATCCTCCCTAACTACTCTAGTATATGCACCATATGGAATATTACCAGTGATTTCTTTCCAAGATTTTCCATAATTAGTTGATTTATATAATCCAGGAGATTTATCATTAAATTTATATCTAGTAGTTGCTATATAGACTGTTCCTTTTTCATGTGGTGAGATATCTATTGAATTAATAATTGTTTCCTGAAGGCCTTTTGGTGTTATATTATCCCATGTTTCACCTCCATTTCTTGTTATATGAACAAGCCCATCGTCTGAACCAGTATATATCGTGTTTGGCTCGTGTTGAGATTCTATTACATAACTAATTGTTCCATAATTTTCAGCTCCAACAGCTTCATTTGTATATGGTCCTCCACCATTACCTTGTTTTTCATCTTCATCTCTAGTTAAATCAGGTGACACAACCTCCCATGATTTACCTAAATCTTTTGTTTTAAATAGATGCTGAGCAGCATGATAAAATGTGTTTGGTTCATGCTGAGACCAAATAATAGGTGCATTCCAATTAAACCTATATTTCATATCTCTGGATGCTTTACCAATATAATTTATAGGCTCTATCATCACTTTTTTTCTAGCTTTTGCTTTTGTATCATAAATATTAACGCTTCCTAGATAGCTTCCACCCATAACTAATTGAGGGTCATAAGGATCAAATGCTAAAAAGGCACTTTCTCCACCTGCTGTTGAAGACCAATCACTCTCAGAAATTCCTCCACCAGATCCAATACTTGCAATTTTAACAGTAGAATTATCTTGTTGACCACCATATAAATTATAAGGGTACATGTTATCAACATTAACTCTGTAAAACTGAGCAGTGGGTAAAATATCAATACTTGACCAAGAAACCCCTTTATCAAAAGTTATTTCTCCACCTCCATCATCAGAAATAATCATATTCTTTGAATTATTTGGATTAATCCATAAGTCATGATAATCTCCATGACCACTGTAAATCCTTTCCCATGTTTTACCTCCGTCAATTGATCTAAAAGCTCTTGCACTTAAAACATAAACTGTATTCTCATCTTTAGGATCTGCAAATACCTCAATATAGTACCAAGATCTTGATGTAAGTTCGGCATATTTACTTATTCTAGACCAACTTTCACCTGCGTTGTTAGATACAAATAGTCCACCAAGTCTCTTATTCGTATCACTCTCTGCTAATAAATAGACTTTATTTGAATTAGCTCTTGATACTGAGATTGCTAATTTACCTAACTCATCAGGAAGACCATTTTCTATCTTTAACCAACTTTCCCCTCCATCTATTGACTTATACACTCCACTTCCATCTCCACCTGAAATCACTTTCCATGGAAGTCTTTGGTGTTCCCACATAGTTGCATATAAAATCTTAGGATTATTGAAATCAATTGATAATTCTGATGCTCCGCTTAATTCATTGACAAACAAAACGTTTCTCCAGGTTTTTCCACCATCTATAGACTTATATACTCCTCTTTCTTTTGTTGGTCCATTTACGGCTCCTTGGGCAGCAACATAAATTGTATTATTATCATCTGGATGGATTATTATTCTTGAAATCTGTTGAGAGTTCTCTAATCCAACATGCTCCCATGTTTTTCCAGCATCTGTCGATTTATATACTCCATCACCATATGAAGTTGTTACTCCTCTTGGGGAGTGTTCTCCCATACCAACATAGATTATTCTGCTATCACTTTCTGAAACAGCTATTGCTCCAACTGATGAAGTTTTAAAATAGTCATCTGATATATTAAACCACTCGCTACCTGCATTAGTTGTTTTCCAAAGTCCTCCTCCAGCAGTTCCCATGTAATAAGTCAAAGGATCATTAACAACTCCAACTGATGAAACAGATCTTCCACCTCTAAAAGGGCCAATATTTCTGTATTTAACTTCTTCCAATTTTTCTTCAATATTTTGGGAATGAGAAAATGGAGTAATAACTAAAAAAATAAAAATTAAATTAAAATTCTTCATGAAATAAATGTTAGTTTACACTAAGTTACATTCAATTTTCAAAAATTCAGATATATTTACACAAATTAACTAATGAGAAGTAAAAATATTCAAAAAGACCTTAGTTTACTTGGCGATAAACTTATAAATAGTTTCTTGTTAGAGAATAAAAAGTCTTTAAATATTATCGACTCTTTTTTTAGTGAAAAAAATATTTTAGAAAAGTCTAAAACAAAAAAAAAGAAATTTGAAAATCATTACAGGAATATTTTAGTAGAACAGTTAAATAAACAGTACTCAAATTTTAAAGTTTCAGAGAACACTTCAAAAAATATAAATTCTCTTGAAAATTCAAATACATTAACAATAACAACTGGTCATCAAATTTGTTTATACTCAGGATCTTTATTGCTTATATATAAAATTGCACAGGTTATAAGTATTTCAAGATTTTTAAATTCTAAGATTAAAAACTTTAATTATGTCCCCGTTTTTTGGCTTGCTACTGAGGATCATGACTTTGACGAGATTTCAACGGTAAATATTTCAAAAAATAAAATTAAATGGGATATTGACACTAATAATTCTTCAGTTGGAGAAATTTTGTTAAGTGAAATTAATGAACTGAATGAATTATATAAGAATTCAATAATTGATTTAAACTTTAAAGATAAACTTGAAGATATTATAGATTATAGCTATCAAAATGGAGATACTCTGGCAGAATCTACTATTAAGTTCATAAATTCCATATTTGGTAAATATGGATTAGTTATAATCGATGCCAATAAGAAGGTATTTAAGGAATTATTTATTGATGACTTTAAGAATGAGATTATAGGCAATAGATGTTCAATTGACACAAATACTCAGATCTCAAAAATAAAAAAACTATTTAATTCCTACAAGCCACAGGTTAATCCATCTGAAATTAATTTTTTTAAAATAACACCAAAAGGAAGGAAAAGAATAAGAAAAAAGAAAGATTTATTTAAAGTAGATGATGAAAATGAGTATACATCTGAGGATTTGATTAAACAGATTGAAAGTAACCCTGAATTATTTTCTCCTAATGTTTTAATGAGACCTTTATACCAAGAAAGAATTCTTCCAAATATATGTTATGTTGGCGGTCCTAGTGAATTAGGTTATTGGATGCAACTTAAACTATATTTTAATAATTCTAATCTTGAGTATCCAATTTTAAAGCTAAGAACTACTGCATACATTATTGATAAAAAAACCTCATCCAAAATTAAAAAGAGTGGTGTTGAGTTAAAATATTTCCTTCAAAAATTAGATAATCTAATTGACTACAAATTAAAAAAATTATCAACTTTAAGTTTAAGTTTTGATTCTTTAAAAGGAACATTAAGCTCTCAGTTCGATGAATTAAGAGAAATATCAATAAAAACAAATAAATCTTTTATAGGTGCACTAAATGCTCAAGAAAAAAAACAATTGAAAGGTATTGACGATCTTGAAAAGAAATTGATAAAAGCTGAAAAGAAAAATCATGAAGATCAGATAAATAATATTAAAATGATTTTTGAATCACTTCATCCTAATAATGTAGATCAGGAAAGATACCTAAACTTTGCCAATTTCTATTCTGCTGAAGGACAAACACTAATTGACTTTTTAGTTGATAAAGTACTTATTCCAGATGATAAAATATTAGTCATAAATCTTGAAGATTAATTTATAGTTGTATTTTTGTCCATGCAAAATAAAGTCTTAATAGTTGATTTTGGTTCTCAGTATACCCAGCTTATAGCAAGAAGAATCAGAGAGTTATTTATCTACTGTGAGATCTCACCTTTTAATAATATTCCATCTGATTTAGATCAATTTAAGGCAATAGTTCTATCAGGATCACCTTTCTCTGTTAATCAAGTGGATTCGCCTGATATAGATCTTGAAAGATTAATTGATGGGAGACCTGTAATTGCAATTTGTTATGGAGCTCAATTAATTGCTAAGAAGTTAAATGGAATAGTAGAAAACTCAAATTCAAGGGAGTATGGTAGAGCTAAACTTTCTTTTATTGACAGTAACTGTTCTTTATTTAAGGATATTAATTTAAATAACCAAGTTTGGATGAGTCATGGAGATACAATTACTAAACTTCCAGAAAATGCAAAACTTGTAGCAAGTACAGATTCGGTTAATAATGCTGCTTACAGCATTGAATCTATAAATTTATATGCTTTGCAATTTCATCCTGAGGTTTTTCATACAGAAAACGGCTTAAAGATTTTTGAAAACTTCTTTATAAATGAGCTAAATTTTATTCAAGAGTGGAATCCTGAATCATTTATTGATAGAACAGTAGATTTTCTAAAATCTAAACTTAAAGATGACAAGGTTATACTTGGATTATCAGGAGGTGTTGACTCAAGTGTTGCAGCAGTTTTATTGCAAAAAGCTATTGGTGGTAACCTTCATTGTATTTTTGTCAATAATGGTTTGCTAAGAAAAAATGAATATGATGAGGTGCTTGAACAATATGTAGGTATGAGACTAAATGTAAAGGGAATTGACTCTTCAGATTTATTTATAAATGCGTTAAAAGGGATTACAGATCCTGAAAAGAAAAGAAAAATCATTGGCAATATGTTTATTGAGGTTTTTGAAAAAGAATCAAAAAAAATTGAGAATGCTAAATGGCTTGCACAAGGAACAATTTATCCTGATGTTATCGAGTCAATATCAGTCAAAGGCCCATCAGCAACTATAAAATCTCATCATAATGTAGGAGGTCTACCTGAAAAAATGAATCTAAAGGTAGTTGAACCATTAAAAATGTTATTTAAAGATGAAGTTAGAAAGATTGGTAAATCCCTAGAGATGTCTAGAAATATATTAAACAGACATCCTTTTCCTGGACCTGGTCTTGGAATAAGAATTCTTGGAGAAGTTGATATGGAAAGTGTAAGGCTGATTCAGGAAGCTGATAAAATATATATTGATGGACTTAAAAAGTGGAAATTATATGATAAAATATGGCAGGCTGGATCTATTTTATTGCCAGTAAAAAGTGTTGGAGTCATGGGTGACGAAAGAACATATGAAAGATGTGTTGCACTTAGAGCAGTAGTCTCAACCGACGGGATGACAGCAGATTGGTATGAATTTCCCAATGATTTTCTAAAAGAAGTATCTAATAATATAATTAATAAAGTATCAGGGATTAATAGAGTAGTTTACGATATAAGCTCCAAACCCCCTGCAACAATTGAATGGGAATAAAATCCATTTTTATGAAAACTTTTCATTTTTTTTTAATTTGGGTATTTGGATTTTTTGTTTTATTATCCTTCGACTTGTTTATGGAAGGTATAGTATTTAGTAGGTTAGAGTGGAATGGAACAACCAAAAACGATTGGTTTTTTGCATTGTGGTGGGGGATTGTAGCCATTTGGTTTTTATATGGTATTAAAATTCTACATGAAAAAATGAAAAACAAATAACAATATGTGTAAAAACAAATTATATAAATCTTTTCAACCAATGTTAAGTCCAATGCAAATGCTTAAAAAAGGAATTTTTGGTGGTACATATTTTAATCAATTGGTTGATTATACATTATTTCCAAAGGAGTGGTTTTTAGACTTAGACAAAAGTTATTTTTTATCAGAGAATTACAACAAAAAGATAAATTATTTTAATATAAAATCAGGACAATCTCAAGAAGAATGGGAGGCTAAAGGTTGGATTCACAAAGACGACCCCAGGGGGTGGTTTGAATGGTACTGTAAGTTTTTCAATGGAAGAAGACATGAAGATGATGAAAGACAGATTAAAAGGTGGTTAGCATTTTGCGGTCCTAGAGGAAGATTTAGAAACTCTATTTATAATAAAATATTTAAATCTGGATTTGAAATTCAAAATTCAAAAACTATTTCACCTAGAATTCAACAGTCTTTACTACATTGGTCTTATATTGTTAATAATGAGGACTACGAGATATGGAAACTTGAAAAACAGAAGTAAGTGAGAAAGGTATTTTTAATATTATTATTTATAACACAGACAATATTTTCTCAAAATATTCTTTCTGATACAATTTCTCATGAGGTTGAAAGAAGAGAAACTCTTTTTTCAATTTCTCAAAAATATAATATTAATGTTAATGATATTTTAGAGTTAAACCCAGAACTTAGAAATTCAAGATTAAGAAGAAAATCAACAATTCTAATCCCAGTATTTGATACTATTCAAGTGATTGAAATATTAGAAAAGGATTCACTTCAAATATCTAGTAGTATTTTGAGTCTTGATTCAATTTATGCAAAAAAAAGAAATAAAAGTGATCAATTAAATGTCTCTGTATTACTACCCTTTAGATCTTCAACTGTTAACTTTGATTCTATTAAAGAAGTTGAATCCTTATTCGAGGACAGAAATCTTTATACTATTTCATTAGATTTCTATTCTGGTATTTTGTATGCATTAGATGACTTAAAAAAATTAGATGTTACTGTAAATCTTAATCTTTTTGACACTAACAATTCATTGAATCAAATATTAGAAATAGCTAATAATAAAGATTTAATTAATTCAGACGTTATTCTTGGTCCTTTGATACCCAGAAATTTTGAAATTTTTTCAAACATTAAGTTTTTAGAATCAATTCCAAAAGTTTTTCCATTATCAACAATTCCTATCAAAATTATTAAGGGAGTTATTCAAACTGTTACTCCTAAAAAATTATTAAGGGAAAGAATGCTTGAATATTTAGATAGAAATCTTGATAGAGAAGAAAATATTGTGATTATAGCGGATTCTTTAAATGATATAATTAATAATAGATTATCTAAAATTTTCCCTAACTCAATAGATATCAAACCTGAATTTGAAGGATATATTCTTCCTGAACTTCTTGATTCTCTTCTTGTTGATTCTCTTCCTAATAAGGTTATTGTTGAATCTGAAATATTCACATTGATTTCTAGTGTAATTTCTCAGCTTAATTCGCAAATAACATCTGAACGTGATGTTAGATTAT
This sequence comes from Flavobacteriales bacterium, assembly GCA_004213645.1. Lineage (GTDB taxonomy): Bacteria > Bacteroidota > Bacteroidia > Flavobacteriales > Flavobacteriaceae > Marisimplicoccus. The sequence goes on from SGZF01000003.1 coordinate 27,866, forward strand.
ATACTACATATAGGGGAAATCAATATGATGATCCTAGTATTAATATTAAGGATTTAGGTAATCTAGGATTTACTTATACTTCAATTTCAAAGAAAATAAATTATGATTCAATTTCTGAATTTGAGAGTAACTATTTAAATCTATTTGGAAGCCTACCAAACAAGGATATAATTAGAGGTTATGATGTAACTAAAGATATTCTATTAAGAGTATTAATAGATAATAATTTAAATAGAACAGTTAAATATGATGAACAATCTTACACTGAATCTAAATTTTTATACGAAAAAGATAGTTTAGGCGGCTTATTCAATTCCTCAATCTTTATTCTAAAGCATAAAGAATACGAAATTGAAGAGATTATTTTCCAATAATTTATATTATCCTTTAATATTTTGTAAATTTGAGTCCGGAAATACTATTCTATCCGGATGAATAAACCTAAATATATCTTTGTTACTGGTGGCGTTACATCTTCTCTTGGAAAAGGGATTATATCCGCATCGTTAGCTCGCCTTCTTAAAGCTCAAGGTTTAAGGGTTTCAATTCAAAAGTTAGACCCATATATAAATGTTGATCCTGGAACACTTAACCCATATGAACATGGTGAATGCTATGTCACAGATGACGGCGCAGAGACTGATCTTGATTTAGGTCATTACGAGCGTTTTCTTAGTGAAAATACTTCTCAAAGAAATAATATTACAACTGGAAAAATCTATCAAAATGTAATTGAAAAAGAAAGAAAAGGTGAGTTTCTGGGTAAAACAGTTCAGGTTATACCTCATGTAACAAATGAGATAAAAGAAAATATTAGGAATTTAAATCACAAAAATAATTTAGACATAATTATAACTGAAATTGGCGGAACTGTTGGTGATATTGAATCACTTCCATTTTTAGAAGCTGTAAGACAAGTAATTTATGAAGAAGGACCTGAAAATTCAATGGTTATTCATTTAACATTGATTCCATTTTTATCTGCAACAGGAGAACTTAAAACCAAACCTACCCAACACTCTGTAAAAACTTTAATGGAGCTTGGTTTAAAGGCTGATGTTTTAGTTTGTAGATCTGAAAGAGAATTGTCTAAAGAAATAAAAAATAAATTAGCACTTTTCTGTAATGTTAAATTTGACTGTGTAATTCAGTCAATAGATGTAGAAACTATCTATGATGTACCAATTAAAATGATGGATGAAGGTCTAGATAAAGTTACTCTTGAGAAATTAAAAATAAAAGAAACAGAACCAGATCTTGATAAATGGAAAAACTTCTTACATAAATTAAAAAACCCCACACATCAAGTCAATATTGGATTAGTTGGAAAATATATTGAATTAACTGACTCGTATAAATCTATTTTAGAATCTTTAATTCATGCTGGAACTGAAAATGAGGCGAAAATTATTGTTAAATCAATACACTCTGAGCATATAAACAAAGAAAATATTTCAAAAGATTTAAAAGGTCTTGATGGAATTATTGTTGCCCCAGGTTTTGGGCAAAGAGGTCTTGATGGAAAAATTCTTGCTGTTGAATATGCAAGAAAAAACAAAATTCCTTTTTTAGGAATATGTTTAGGTATGCAAATGGCAGTTATTGAATATGCCAGAAATGTCAAAAAAATTAGATATGCTAATTCAACAGAAATATCTGAAAAGTGTAAAGATCCAGTTATAGATCTTATGACTTCTCAGAAAGAAATTGTTAATAAGGGAGGTACAATGAGGCTTGGAGCGTGGGATTGTGAAATTCAAAAAAAGACAAACTCTTATAATGCTTACAAGAAAAAATTAGTCTCTGAGAGACATAGACATAGATATGAGTTTAATAATAATTATTCAAAAAGAATATTTGATGATAAATTTATTGTATCAGGGTATAACCCTGAAACAAAACTAGTTGAAATTGTTGAAAATATTGACCATCCTTGGTTTGTTGGAGTTCAATTTCATCCAGAATATAAAAGTAGTGTATACAATCCTCATCCAATTTTTGTAAACTTTGTAAAAGCTAGTCTTAAAAATTATCTAAATAAATAAGTATGGAACAGAATAAGTTTGATCCTCTTCAGTTTATAGGTTTTTTACTTATATCGGCAATATTAATGTTTTGGTTTTACGATAACCAATCTAACATGATAGAGAATCAACAACAAGAACCAGTTGAAAGTGTTTTGAATGAAACTCCTGAAACCTCTTCAATAATTAATGATTCCAGTTATAACACTGACACTATCGATATCGAAGAAAATTTTAAGGATGAGATAATTACTCTAGAAAATGATAATATTTTGATAGAATTAAGTACGAGAGGTGCTAATCTAAATAAATTATTACTTAAGAATTTTAATAACTATAATGACGAGCCTTTATTCTTAATAGATGATAATAAATCAATATTTAATTATAACATACCAATTGGTAGAAATTCAACAATAAATTCAGCTGATTTAAATTTTACCTCTCAGATAATAAAGAGAAATTCCGAGGTTAAACTCACTGGTATAATTGATCAACTTAGGTCATTAGAGCTTACATTCAAATTGGAAGAAAATTCCAGTTTAGTAAACTTTGATGTAAAACTAAATGATACTAATAAATATGAAGAGAATTATGATATTGAATTAATTTGGGGAAGAGACTCTTTTAGAAACTCAAAAAGTATTGACTACGAGAACAGGTATACTGCTCTTTCATATGGATTTGAAGAAAAAAAAGATTCATATCTATCTGTAGCTGGAACAACAAATAAGAATATTAATAATGTAAACTGGGTTTCATTTAGGGAACATTTCTTTAGTTCTATTATTATTCTTAATGACCAAATAGATGATGTTGATATTAGTTCAGAAGATCTAGCAAGTAATGAAACTTTAGATAATAAATTTACCAAGCGATTTAAAGCTAATATTCCTTTAAGCTTAGATTCAAACAATAACCTTAGCTTTCAAATGTATTTTGGGCCTACAGATTATGAAACGCTTAAACAATACAATCTTAATCTAGAAAATTCTGTCCAAATTGGTTGGGGAATTTTTGGTTGGTTAAATAGGTTTATATTTTTCCCATTATTTTCATTTTTAACAAATTATTTCTCATACGGTATTTCTATCATTCTTATGACAATAATCGTGAAAGTTGCAATTGCACCTCTTACATATAAATCTTATCTGTCTCAAATTAAAATGAAGATTTTAAAACCTGAGTTAGAAGTAATAAACGAAAAGTTTAAAGATGATCCAATGAAAAAACAACAGGAGACAATGAATCTTTATACTAAGTCTGGGGCTAATCCAATGTCTGGATGTCTTCCAGCATTTCTTCAGATGCCATTGTTCTTTGCCCTTTTTGTTTTCTTCCCCGCTGCATTTAGTTTAAGAGGAAAAAGTTTTTTGTGGGCTGATGATTTATCTTCTTATGATTCAATACTTGATCTAGGTTTTTATATACCACTTTATGGTGATCATGTTAGTCTTTTTCCAATATTAGCATCAATTGCAATATTTTTCTACACAAGAATGACAACCGGTCAACAGATGATGCCAGCTTCACAAACAGGTGGAGTTAATATGAAAGTAATAATGTATTTGATGCCATTAATGATGTTATTTTTCTTTAATAATTATGCAAGTGGATTAAGTTTATATTACTTTATTTCAAATGTGCTTACAATTATTCTAATGCTTATTATCAAAAACTTTATTATTGATGACAATAAAATATTGACTCAAATTGAGGAAAATAAAAAGAAACCTGTCAAAGCTGGTGGTTTTAGAGCAAGACTTCAAAAAGCTCTTGAGGAAGCTGAAAAACAAAAGAAAAGTAGAAGCAAGTAATTTCTCATGAAAAAAAATAAAGTTGTTATCGCCTTATCTGGTGGTGTAGATTCTAGTGTAGCAGCATTTCTGCTTAAAGAGCAAGGATATGATTTGATAGGTTTATTTATGAAAAACTGGCACGATGAAAACGTAACTATTTCAGATGAGTGCCCATGGCTTGATGATAGTAATGATGCAATGTTAGTTGCAGAAAAACTTAATATTCCCTTTCAAACAGTCGATTTAAGTAAAGATTATAAAGAAAAAATAATTGATTATATGTTTAATGAGTACTCAGTTGGTAATACTCCAAACCCTGATATTCTTTGTAATCGAGAAATAAAATTTGATGTATTTATGGACATTGCAATTTCTCTAGGAGCAGATTATGTTGCAACTGGGCACTATAGTTCAATCAAAAAAAATAATTTAAATGAAGACAGCTTAAAATATGAATTACACTCTGGGATTGATCAAAAAAAAGACCAATCATACTTTTTATGTCAATTGAATCAAAGTCATCTCAAAAGGATAATATTTCCATTAGGAGAATTAAAAAAAACAGAGGTTAGAGATATTGCAAAAAAAAATAACCTTGTAACAGCTGAAAAAAAAGATTCTCAAGGCTTATGTTTTGTTGGAAAAGTCAGCCTTCCTGATTTTCTTCAACAAAAATTAAAGAAAAAAAAGGGGAATGTCATAGAAATATCCTCAAAGTCAACCATTTACAATAAAGAAAATATATTTAAAAATGACTATGAAAGATTAATTAGTATGACAAATAAAATAAAATACTCAGCTGATTTGGGAAAAATAATTGGTGAACATAATGGTGCTCATTATTTTACCATTGGTCAAAGAAAAGGTTTAGCAATTGGAGGGTATAATAAACCCCTTTTTATAATTGAAACAAATACAAAAACTAATGAGATATATGTTGGTGAAGGTAAAGAGCACCCAGGTCTTTTAAAGAAGGTCTTAAAAACTAAATTATCAGATATTAATTGGGTTAACGATGATTTCAATTATAACAATTCTAAAGATTTAAAGCTTAAAGCTAGAATAAGACATAGGCAAAAACTTCAGGATATTTCAATTTATAAATACAATAATTTTTTATACGTAGAATTCGATCAATTACAGTCTGCCGTAACACCTGGTCAATTCGTTGCTATATACGAGGATACACAATTAATTGCCTCTGGCGTAATTTGTTAAGTTTTATAATTGTTTTTTTTTAAAAAAACATGGAATTATAGACATAATAACCAAAAAAAAATTTTAAATTTGCACGCTTTAATACGGAATTTAATAATTATTGTATGCCAACAATATCGCAATTAGTAAGAAAAGGAAGAACTTCTTCAACTAAGAAGAGTAAGTCTATTGCTTTAAACAAATCACCCCAAAAAAGAGGTGTTTGTACTAGAGTTTACACTACAACTCCAAAAAAACCAAATTCTGCAATGAGAAAAGTAGCAAGGGTTAGGCTTACCAATGGTAAAGAGGTTAATGCATATATTCCAGGTGAGGGTCACAACCTTCAGGAACACTCTATAGTTCTTGTTAGAGGTGGAAGAGTCAAAGATCTGCCTGGTGTTAGATATCACATTGTTAGAGGAGCACTTGACACAGCTGGTGTAGAAGGGAGACTTCAACGAAGATCCAAGTACGGAGGAAAAAAACCAAAAAAATAATTCCCTAAATGAGAAAGAAACAATCAAAGAAAAGACCTCTAATACCTGATCCAAAGTTTAATGATCAACTTGTAACCAGATTTGTTAATAATCTCATGCTTCAGGGAAAGAAATCTACAGCCTACAAATTATTTTATGATGCTATTGAAATAGTTGAAAGTAAGAAAGATAATGAAGAAAAATCCTCACTTGAATTATGGAAGGATGCACTTTCAAATGTAATGCCTCACGTTGAAGTCAGAAGTAGAAGAGTTGGAGGTGCAACATTTCAAATCCCAACTCCTATAAGACCAGATAGAAAAATTTCAATTGCAATGAAATGGTTAATCACTGCATCAAGAAAGAGAAATGAAAAGTCTATGGCAGTTAAATTAGCGCAAGAGATCCTCTCTGCAGCAAAAGAAGAAGGTGCTGCTGTTAAGAAAAGGGTTGACACTCATAAAATGGCTGAAGCTAATAAGGCCTTTTCACATTTTAGATTTTAATATAATAGCATGTCAAGAGATTTAAAATTTACAAGAAATATTGGTATTGCTGCTCACATTGATGCAGGTAAGACTACTACTACCGAAAGAGTTTTGTTTTATACCGGAGTAAGTCATAAAATCGGTGAGGTGCACGATGGTGCAGCTACAATGGATTGGATGGAGCAAGAGCAAGAGAGAGGAATTACTATTACTTCTGCTGCTACAACTTGTAATTGGAATTTTCCAACTGACCAAGGAAAGTCAATAAACGAAACAAAAGCTTATCATTTTAACATTATCGATACTCCAGGTCACGTTGATTTTACAGTTGAAGTTAACAGATCCCTTAGAGTTCTTGATGGTCTTGTCTTTTTATTTTCAGCAGTTGATGGAGTTGAGCCTCAATCTGAAACTAATTGGAGATTAGCTGACAATTATAAAGTTCCAAGAATAGGTTTTGTTAATAAAATGGATAGGCAAGGATCTAATTTTCTTGGTGTGTGTAAACAAGTTATTGAAAAACTTGGCTCTAAAGCTGTTCCTATTGTTCTTAATATAGGAGATGAAGAAGATTTTAAAGGCATAGTTGATCTTGTTAAAAATCAAGCTATTGTATGGCATGACGAAAATTATGGTTCAACATTTGATATTGTAGATATTCCAAATGATCTAAAGGATGAAGCTGAAAAACTTAGAGGTGAATTAATTGAAGCAGTAGCAGAATATGATGAAAATATTTTAGAAAAATATTTTGATGATCCTGATTCTATTACCGAGGATGAGATTCATAATGCTTTAAGAGCTGCAACTCAAGATATTAGTATTATACCTATGGTTTGTGGTTCTGCATTCAAGAATAAAGGTGTTCAATTTTTATTGGATGCTGTTTGTAGGTATTTACCTTCACCAGTAGATAAAGACGCTATATCAGGTACTAAACCTGATTCAGAAGAAGAAATTTCTAGACTTCCGAATGTAACTGAACCTTTTTCTGCGCTTGCATTTAAAATTGCCACTGATCCATATGTTGGGAGATTAGCTTTTTTTCGAGTTTATTCAGGTAGACTTGATGCAGGTTCTTATGTTTTAAATAATAGATCAGAAAACAGAGAGAGAATTTCTAGGATATATCAAATGCATTCTAATAAACAAAATGCTATTGATTACATTGAAGCTGGGGATATTGGTGCAGCAGTTGGTTTTAAAGATATTAAAACAGGTGACACTCTATCATCAGAGAAACATCCTATTGTTTTAGAAAGTATGGTTTTCCCTGATCCAGTTATTGGTGTTGCGGTTGAACCAAAAACTAAAGCTGATGTTGATAAATTAGGAATGGCATTAGGTAAGCTAGCTGAAGAAGATCCAACCTTCCAGGTAAAAACTGATGAAGCATCTGGACAAACTGTTATTTCTGGAATGGGTGAGCTTCATCTTGATATTCTAGTAGACAGACTTAGAAGAGAGTTTAAGGTTGAAGTTAACCAAGGTCAACCACAAGTTGAGTATAAAGAGTCGTTAACTCAATCTGCAGATCACAGAGAAACATATAAAAAGCAAACTGGAGGTCGTGGTAAATTTGCTGATATAGTTTTTACTATTGAGCCAGGAGAGAAAGGAGTATCGGGCCTTGAGTTTATTAACCTCATCAAAGGAGGAAATATACCTAGGGAATATATTCCATCTGTTGAGAAAGGTTTTAAAGATTCTATGAAAAATGGTCCTCTTGCTGGATTTGAAGTAGACTCAATGAAAGTAACACTTAAAGATGGGTCTTTCCATCCAGTAGATTCTGATTCTTTATCATTTGAGCTTGCTGCAAAAATTGCTTTTAAAACTGCAGCAAAAGCAGCAAAAGCAGTTATTATGGAACCTATTATGAAGCTTGAAGTTATAACCCCTGAGGAGAACATGGGTGATATAGTTGGTGATTTAAATAGAAGGAGAGGTCAGGTTAATTCAATGGATGATAGAGCTGGAGCTAAAGTAGTGCAAGGAGAAGTACCGTTATCTGAAATGTTTGGATATGTTACATCTTTGAGGACTCTTTCATCTGGGAGAGCAACATCAACGATGGAATTCTCTCACTATGCTGAAACTCCGTCTAACATATCAGAAACTGTTATTTCAGAGGTTAAAGGGAATTTAACAGAATAAAGTAATAAATATGAGTCAAAAAATTAGAATAAAATTGAAATCTTATGACTATAATTTAGTTGATAAATCAGCTGATAAGATTGTAAAGACTGTAAAAAATACAGGTGCTGTTGTAACGGGTCCAATACCACTTCCTACACATAAAAAGATTTTTACTGTTCTAAGATCACCTCATGTAAATAAAAAATCTAGGGAACAATTTAAGTTATGTTCCTACAAAAGACTGTTAGATATCTATAGTTCATCATCCAAAACAGTTGATGCATTAATGAAATTAGAACTCCCAAGTGGAGTTGAGGTAGAAATTAAAGTATAATTATTATGTCTGGTATTATTGGAAAAAAAATTGGAATGACAAGTATATACGACGAAAGTGGTAAGAATATTCCTTGTACTATACTTCAGGCAGGCCCATGTACAATTACTCAAATTAAGACTGAAGATAAAGACGGTTATTCATCCTTTCAATTAGGTTTTGATGAGAAAAGAAAAAATATTACCAAGGCTTGTGAAGGACAGTTTAAAAGGAGTAAGTCTAAACCAATGAATAAATTGGTCGAATTTAAAGGATTTGAAGGTGAACTTAAGCTTGGTGACAAGATTACCGTTGATCACTTTCTAGAAGGAGAATATGTTGATGTATCTGGTTTAAGTAAAGGAAAAGGTTTTCAAGGTGTTGTCAAAAGACATGGTTTTGCAGGTGTTGGAGATTCAACTCATGGTCAACACAATAGACTCAGAGCACCCGGATCAATTGGTGCTGGTTCTAGTCCATCAAGAGTATTTAAAGGTATGAGAATGGCTGGTCAGACAGGTAATTCTAAAGTCAAGGTACTAAACCTGAAGGTTGTTAAAGTGATGTCAGAAGATAATATTTTAATTGTGAAGGGAAGCGTTCCGGGTCATAATAATTCATATATAATTGTTCAGAAGTAATGGAACTTAAAGTACATAATATAAAGGGTAAAGAGACTGAAAAAAAAGTCAAACTAAATAATTCAATTTTTGGAATTGAACCAAATGATCATGCTATTTATCTTGATGTAAAGCAGTATCTTGCTAACAACAGAAAAGGTCTTCACAAATCTAAAGAAAGAGCGGAAATTGTAGGTAGTACTAGAAAGATAAAAAAACAGAAGGGAACTGGAACTGCAAGAGCAGGAAGTATAAAAAACCCATTATTTAGAGGCGGAGGTAGAGTTTTTGGTCCAAGACCTAGATCTTATGATCAAAAAATAAACAAGAAGGTTAAAAAATTAGCAAGAAAATCTGCTCTTGCTTATAAAGCTCAAAATAAAGAAATACTAATATTAGAAGATTTCAAGCTTTCGAATCCAAAAACTTCTGATTATCTAAATATTATTAAAGCTTTTGGTCTTGAATCAAAAAAAACTTTAGTGGTGACTAGTGAATTAAATAATAACATATATTTGTCGTCACGAAATTTAAAAAATTCTAAGGTTATAATTAACTCAGAATTAAACACTTATGAAATAACAGATGCTAACAGTATTTTAATTTTAGAAAGTGCGGTTGAAGGAATTGAATCAACTTTGAAATAAATTATATTATGGATATACTTTTAAAACCAATATTAACTGAAAAAGCAACTAATGAAAGTGAATTAAGAAATTCATACACTTTTATAGTTTCTAAAACTGCAAATAAAGTTGAAATAAAAAAAGCAGTAGAGTCCTCTTATGGGGTTTCGGTTTTAAAAGTTAGAACAATGATATATGGAGCTGAATCTAGGACAAGATACACTAAACGTGGTATTCAGAACAGTAAAAAAGGTTCATATAAAAAAGCAATAGTAAAAATTTCAGAAGGAGACAGAATTGACTTCTTTGCAAATCTATAAATATGCCTGTAAGAAAACTTAAACCGGTTACACCATCTCAGAGATTTAGAATCGTAAATGGATTTGATTCTATTACAACAGATAAACCTGAAAAGTCATTACTTACTCCTAAAAAAAGAACTGGAGGTAGAAATAATCATGGTAAAATGACATCTAAGTACAGAGGGGGTGGTCATAAGAAAAGGTATAGATTAATTGATTTCAAAAGAGATAAGTTTGATGTAACAGCAGAAGTAAAATCAATTGAATATGATCCAAATAGAACTGCATTTATCTCATTGCTGGAGTATAAAGATGGAGAAAAAAGGTATATAATTGCTCAAAATGGCCTTAATGTTGGTCAAACTGTTTTATCCGGTGAGTCAGCAACCCCTGAAATTGGAAATGCTATGCCAATAAATAAAATACCGTTAGGAACAATTATTTCATGTATTGAATTAAATCCCGGTAAAGGAGCTAGTATCTCTAGAAGTGCAGGCTCTTTTGCGCAATTAATGGCTAAAGAAGGGAAATACGTTACCATAAAACTTCCTTCAGGTGAAACAAGAATGATATTAAAAACTTGTTACGCTACAATTGGAGCTGTTTCAAATTCGGACAATCAACTTATATCTTCTGGAAAAGCAGGAAGAAAAAGATGGTTGGGTAGAAGACCAAGGACTAGGCCAGTTGCAATGAACCCAGTTGATCATCCAATGGGTGGTGGTGAAGGAAAAGCATCTGGAGGTCATCCAAGGTCTAAGAAGGGAATACCTGCTAAGGGTTATAGAACTCGATCAAAAAAGAAATTCTCTTCTAAGTTTATAATCGAAAGAAGAAAAAAATAAATAGTATGTCAAGATCACTAAAAAAAGGACCATATGTTCATTTAAGCCTTCTTAAAAAGGTTAACAAAAATATTGAAGACAAAAAGAAGGCTGTAATTAAAACATGGTCTAGATCTTCAATGATTATTCCTGATTTTGTTGGGCAAACAATTGCTGTACATAATGGTAAACAATTTATTCCAGTATATATAACTGAAAATATGGTTGGTCATAAGCTTGGTGAATTTTCTCCAACAAGATCATTTAGAGGTCATACTGGTAACAAAAGATAATAGAATATTGATTAAAAAGTAAATGGGATCAAGAAAGAGAAATAGCGCAGAAAAAATTAAAGAAGCAAAGAAAGATCTATCTTATGCGAAACTTAATAATTGTCCAACTTCACCAAGAAAAATGCGTTTAGTTGCAGATCAAATTAGAGGCGAGAACATATCAAGTGCTTTGTCTATATTAAAATTTAGCCCAAAGGAAGCTTCAAGAAGACTTGAAAAACTCCTTATATCTGCTATTTCAAATTGGCAGTCTAAAAATGAAAATACCAATATCGACTCTGCACAGCTTTTTGTTAAAGAGATAAGAGTTGATGGTGGTAGTATGTTAAAAAGAATAAGAACAGCTCCTCAAGGTAGAGCTCATAGAATTAGAAAGAGGTCTAATCATGTTACATTAGTTCTTTCATCAAAAACAGTTAATTAAATGGGACAAAAAACAAATCCAATAGGAAATAGATTAGGAATTATTAGAGGTTGGGACTCTAACTGGTGGGGAGGTAGAGACTATGGTGATAAGATTGCAGAGGATGATAAAATTAGAAAGTACATACATGCTAGACTTTCACGCGCAAGTGTTTCGAGTATTATTATTGAAAGAACACTTAAATTAATTACTATCACTATAACTACTGCTAGACCTGGAATAATTATTGGTAAAGCTGGATCAGAAGTTGACAAGCTTAAAGAAGAGTTAAAGAAAATTACTTCAAAAGATGTACAACTTAATATTTTTGAAATTAAACGCCCTGAATTAGATGCATTTTTAGTTGGTAACAGCATTGCAAGACAAATTGAAAATAGAATTTCTTTTAGAAGAGCTATAAAAATGGCTATTGCAGCTGCTATGAGAATGAATGCTGAGGGAATTAAAATTCAGATATCTGGAAGACTTAACGGAGCTGAGATGGCAAGATCAGAATCTTACAAAGAAGGTAGAATTCCGTTATCTACATTTCGTGCTGATATTGACTATGCTATAGTTGAAGCTCACACTACATATGGAAGACTAGGTATTAAGGTTTGGATTATGAAAGGAGAAGTATATGGTAAAAGAGAATTATCGCCACTTGTCGGTATGAAGAAATCTTCTAATAATTCTAGAAAAAATAATAGACAAAGAGATAGAAAAAATTAACTAGATATGTTGCAGCCAAAAAGGACAAAATATAGAAAAGCACAGAAAGGTAAAATGAAGGGTATATCTCAGAGAGGGCATAGACTATCAAATGGAATGTTTGGAATTAAATCATTAGAATCCAAATTTATAACTTCAAGACAAATTGAGGCTGCAAGAATTGCTGCTACAAGATATATGAAAAGAGAAGGTCAGCTTTGGATTAAAATTTTCCCAGATAAGCCAATTACTAAGAAACCTCTTGAGGTTAGGATGGGAAAGGGTAAAGGTGCTCCTGAATATTTTGTTGCTGTTGTTAAACCTGGTAGAGTTTTATTTGAAGTATCGGGTGTTCCAGTTGCAGTAGCAAAAGAGGCTCTTAGGTTAGCTGCTCAAAAATTACCAGTAACAACTAAATTTATTATTGCTAGAGATTTTAAAGGATATTATGAAAATTAGTGAAATTAGAAATATGACAATTGACGAGTTAAACGAAAAATTAACTGATACTTCAATGAAGTTATCTCAGTTAAAATTTAATAACTCTGTTCAAACAATTGAGAACCCTCTTGAAATTAAAATTTTAAGAAGACAGCTTGCTAAACTAAAAACAGTATTAAACGAAAAAAAAGAATATTAAATGTCAACTAGAACTTTAAGAAAGGAAAGAATAGGAATAGTATCCTCAGATAAAATGGAAAAGTCAGTGGTGGTTTCAGAGGTTAAGAAGGTGAAACATCCTGTATATGGAAAGTTTGTTTTGAAAACAAAAAAATATGTCGCTCATGACGAGAAAAATGATTGTAATGAAGGTGATACTGTAAGGATAATGGAAACAAGACCGATAAGTAAAACTAAAAAGTGGAGAATTGTAGAAATAATAGAAAGAGCAAAATAAAATGATACAATCAGAATCAAGACTTAAAGTAGCAGATAATACAGGAGCAAAAGAGGTTCTTACTATTCGTGTTTTAGGTGGTACTAAAAGAAGATATGCCAGGCTCGGTGATAAAATTGTTGTAACTGTAAAGGATGCAACCCCTAATGGAACTGTAAAAAAGGGTCAAGTATCTATCGCTGTTGTTGTCAGAACAAAGAAAGAGGTAAGAAGAAATGATGGTTCATATATTAGATTTGATGAGAATGCATGTGTATTGCTACAACAAACTGGAGAGATGAGAGGAACTAGGGTTTTTGGACCTGTTGCAAGAGAATTAAGGGATAAACAATTTATGAAAATAGTTTCACTGGCCCCTGAGGTTTTATAATAAAAAGATGAAAAAGATTAAAATTAAAAAAGGAGACCAAGTATTAGTAATTGCCGGAGTCAATAAAGGTGTTAAAGGATCTGTTTTAAAGGTATTATATAATTTAAATAAAGCTCTCGTTGAGGGAGTTAACACTGTCAAAAGGCATACAAAACCTAATTCTGAAAACCCTAAAGGTGGAATTATTGAAAAACAGTTACCAATTGATATCTCTAATTTATCTTTAATGACTAAGGAAGGTGAGAATACTAGGGTTGGTTTTAAAATTGAAGATGGAAAAAAAGTACGTATATCAAAAAAATCTAAAGAAATTATTTAATTATGTCATACATTCCTAGGCTTAAAGAAGAATATTCTAATAAGATTATTAAAGATCTCAAAGTAAATCTAGAGCTATCAAATATCATGCAGGTTCCAGCTTTAGATAAGATTATTTTATCTAGAGGAGTTGGTGCAGCTGTTAGTGATAAAAAATTAATTGATCATGCGGTTGAAGAGCTTACCTTAATTTCAGGACAAAAAGCAATTGCTACATTATCAAAAAAGGATGTTGCATCGTTTAAACTCAGAAAGGGGACTCCTATTGGTGCGAAGGTAACTCTTAGAGGAGAAAGAATGTTTGAATTTCTTGACAGACTTATTACTATAGCTCTACCTAGGGTAAGAGATTTTCAAGGGATAAAGGCTAATGGGTTTGATGGAAGAGGAAACTATAATCTTGGTGTTAAAGAACAAATTATCTTTCCTGAAATTAATATAGATAAGGTAAATAAAATAGCTGGAATGGATATAACATTTGTCACTAACACCAATTCTGACAAAGAAGCAAAAGCATTATTAACTGAATTAGGATTACCATTTAAAAAATAATATTATGGCAAAAGAATCAATGAAAGCAAGGGAAAGAAAAAGGGAAAGAATAGTTGCAAAGTATGCATCTAAAAGAAAGTCTCTTATTGAAGCAAAAGACTATGTTGGTCTTCAAAAACTCCCAAAAAATGCATCTCCAATTAGGCTTCATAATAGATGTAAACTTACTGGTAGACCAAAAGGTTATATCAGACAATTTGGTATTTCAAGAGTGATGTTCAGAGAAATGGCTAATAAAGGATTAATCCCTGGTGTAACAAAAGCTAGTTGGTAAATTAAAGATTATGTATACAGACACTATTGCAGATTATTTAACAAGGTTACGAAACGCTAGCATGGCTGGTCATAAAGTTGTAGATATACCTTCATCAAATATTAAGATGGATATTACTAAGATTCTATTTGATCAGGGGTATATATTAAGTTATAAGTTTGAAGATACTGAAAACAAGCAAGGCAATATTAAGATTGCTTTAAAATATGATTCTGTATCAAAGCAACCTGTTATAAAAGAAATTCAAAGAATTAGTAAACCAGGTCTTAGAAAATATTCTAATTCAACTGATTTTCCAAGAATTCTTAATGGATTAGGAATTTCCATTGTTTCTACATCTAAAGGGGTTATGACAGGTAAACAGGCTGCCCTTCAAAATATTGGTGGTGAATTAATTTGTTATGTTTTTTAAAAATATTTTATGTCAAGAATAGGTAACAATCCGATAAGTATTCCAGAAGGCGTTTCTGCAACGGTTAGTGGAAATCTAATTACTGTTAAAGGTAAAAATGGTGAAATGAATCAAGATTTTGACGGTGTTAGCTTTGATATTTCTCCAGATACTATTTTAGTAAAAAGAAATTCTGAGTCAAAAGATCATAAGTCCAAGCATGGTTTATATAGATCACTTGTGTCTAATATGATTGTTGGTGTTTCAAAAGGATTTACACTTGAATTAGAACTTGTAGGTGTTGGATATAGAGCCACCTCCTCTGGACAGAAGTTAGACCTTGCCTTAGGATATTCTCATACTATAGTTATGAGCATTGCATCTGAGGTAAAAGTTGAATGTGTAAATGAAAAGGGTTCTAATCCGATTATAAAATTGACCTCTGCTGATAAGCAATTGGTAGGACATGTTGCAGCGAAGATTAGATCTTTTAGAATTCCAGAACCTTACAAAGGAAAAGGTATAAGATTTGTTGGTGAACAAATAAGAAGGAAAGCAGGTAAATCAGCATAATATGAAAAACACAAAAACATATAGAAGAAATAGGATTAGACAAAGAATTAAGAAAGTAATTTCTGGTACTCCAGATTATCCAAGGCTTTCTGTATTTCGAAGTAATAAAGAGATCTATTGTCAAGTTATAGACGATGTCAATGGCAAAACTCTTATGCAGACTTCATCTAGAGACAAAGCAATTTTAGATCAAAAACTAAAAACAAACTCTGAAATTTCTTTTAATGTAGGAAAATTAATTGCTGAGAAGGCAGTTAAAGCTGGAATTGATAAGATTAAATTCGATAGAGGAGGATACCTCTATCATGGTAGAGTTAAATCTCTAGCTGAAGGCGCAAGAGATGGTGGACTTAAATTTTAAATATGTATAAAAATTATAAAAATATTGAACTTGTTAAACCTGCTGGTTTAGATCTTAAAGATAAACTTGTTGGTATTCAAAGGGTAACTAAGGTTACAAAAGGTGGTAGAGCATTTGGTTTCTCTGCCATTGTAGTAGTTGGTGATGAGAATGGCGTCGTAGGTCATGGATTAGGTAAAGCTAAAGAGGTTACTACTGCTATTTCTAAAGCAGTAGAAGATGCAAAGAAGAATTTAGTAAGAGTTCCAATTGAAAATGGAACTTTACCTCATGAGCAAAAAGGTAAGTATGGTGGTTCAAGAGTATTTATCAAACCTGCAACACCTGGTACTGGTGTTATTGCAGGTGGTGCAGTTAGAACAGTTCTTGAAGCTGTTGGTGTTCAGAATGTTCTTTCTAAATCTCAAGGATCTTCAAATCCTCATAATGTTGTAAAGGCAACATTTGATGCATTATTAAATTTAAGAAGTCCTCTGATGATTTCAAGACAAAGAGGTATATCTCTAGATAAAGTTTTTAAAGGATGAGTAAAAAAATAAGAATTAAACAAGTAAGAAGCACTATTAAAAGGTTAGAGTCTCAGAAAAGAACTCTTAAGGCACTTGGTTTAAGAAAAATTGGAATGGAAGTTGAACATGAACTTACTTCATCAATCTCAGGTATGATAGATAAAGTTAGACATCTAGTTGAGGTAAATTCTGTAAAATAATTAATATGAGTCTAAACAATTTAAAACCTGCAAAAGGATCAAATAAAACTAGTGGAAAAAGACTAGGAAGAGGACAGGGTTCAGGAAAAGGAGGCACTTCTACTAAAGGTCACAAAGGTGCTCAGTCAAGATCTGGTTATTCTAGAAAAATTGGTTTTGAAGGTGGTCAAATGCCTCTTCAAAGAAGAATACCAAAGTTTGGTTTTAAAAATATAAATAGAGTTGAATACAGGGCTATAAATCTAGATGATATTCAAGCTCTTATTACAAATAAAAAAATAAAGAAGGACTTAACAATTGATAAGATGGTTGAATTAAGACTTGCAAAAAAAGGTGATCTTATAAAAATATTAGGCAGAGGTAATATTGATGAAGCTGTAAACGTAACTGCTCATAAATTTTCTGCATCAGCTGAAAAACTTATTGAAAAAGTTGGTGGAAAAATCATAAAAATATAATGAATAAATTAGTAGACATAATAAAGAGTATATACAAGATTAAAGAGTTAAGGGAAAGAATCCTTTTTACTCTTATGCTTTTATTAGTCTATAGATTAGGTGCTCAAGTTGTGCTTCCAGGAGTTGACTCACTCGCATTATCAGATCTTTCATCAAGATCAGATGGTGGAGGATTATTAGGTATTCTTAATGCATTTACAGGTGGTGCTTTTGCTAACGCTTCAATTTTTGCATTGGGAATTATGCCTTACATATCTGCTTCCATAGTTGTGCAGTTAATGGGTGTTGCACTACCTTATCTCCAAAAACTTCAAAAAGAAGGAGAGAGTGGTAGAAAAAAAATTACTCAAATTACTAGATGGTTAACTATATTTATTTGTGTGGTTCAAGCTCCAGCATACCTTTATGGTCTTAGTGCATTAGGAGTCCCAGATAGTGCTTTTATATTTGGTAGAACTCCAATGTTTATTTTTTCATCTATAATTATTCTTGTAACTGGATGTATTTTTGCTATGTGGCTGGGAGAAAAGATTACTGATAGAGGAATAGGTAATGGAATATCACTTCTTATAACTGTAGGAATTGTAGCTTCGCTTCCTCTTTCTTTTACTCAAAATTTAATATCTAGAATCTCTGAAAGCAATGGTGGTCTGATAATGGTTGTTATTGAACTAGCTGTATGGCTAGTAATAATTCTATTAAGTATTCTTTTAGTCATGGCAGTCAGACAAATTCCTGTTCAATATGCTAGAAGAAACTCTGTGCCTGGATCTCAATCAGCAGGAATGGCAAAAAGACAATATATTCCTTTAAAGCTAAATGCTTCGGGAGTAATGCCAATTATTTTTGCACAAGCTTTAATGTTTGCTCCAGCAACAATTGGAAGTGTTTTTGGTACATCTTCTATAGGTCAATGGTTACAAACCAGTTTTAGTGACATATTTGGTTTGTGGTATAATATTTTATTTGGTTTATTGGTTGTTATTTTTACGTTTTTTTATACTGCAATAACAGTTCCAACAAATAAGATGTCTGATGACTTAAAAAGAAGTGGTGGATTTGTTCCAGGAATAAGACCTGGGAACGAAACTTCAGAATATTTGGATTCAGTTATGTCACAAATAACTTTTCCTGGATCTTTATACTTAGCAATAATTGCAGTTTTTCCTGCTATAGTTGTTCAGTTAATAGGAATGCAGCAAGGATGGGCTCTATTTTTTGGAGGAACATCACTTTTAATTATGGTAGGAGTAGCAATAGATACTATTCAGCAGGTAAATGCATATTTACTTAATAATCATTACGATGGGCTTATGAAATCTGGTTCAATGAGAAGTAAACCAACAATTTAAAATGGCAAAACAGAAATCAATAGAACAAGAAGGTAAGATTATTGAAGCACTATCAAATGCTATGTTTAGAGTTGAGCTAGAAAACGGTCATGTTGTTACAGCTCATATTTCTGGTAAGATGAGACTTCATTATATTAAACTGTTACCTGGTGATAAAGTTAAGTTAGAAATGAGTCCTTATGATTTGACAAAAGCAAGAATAACATTTAGAATGTAAAATATATATAAAAATGAAAGTAAGAGCATCAATAAAGAAAAGAAGTAGTGAATGTAAAATCGTCAGAAGAAAAGGACGGTTATATGTTATTAATAAAAAAAATCCAAGATTTAAACAAAGACAAGGTTAATTATGGCAAGAATTTCAGGAATTGATATACCAAAGGATAAAAGAGGAGCAATAGCTCTTACATATATTTATGGTATTGGTAAAAGCTTAGCAATAACAATATTAGAAAAATCAAACGTTGACTCTAATAAAAAGGTTTCAGATTGGAATGATAAAGATATAGCTAGTATCAGAGATGTAGTTGGTAATCTTACAATTGAGGGTGAATTAAGATCGGAAACTCAACTTAATATCAAAAGGTTAATGGATATTGGTAGTTATAGAGGTATAAGACATAGAACAGGTCTTCCTCTGAGAGGACAAAGAACCAAAAATAACTCAAGAACTAGGAAAGGAAAACGAAAAACTGTAGCTAACAAGAAAAAAGCGACGAAGTAATTATGGCAAAATCTACAAATAAAAAAAGAAAAGTAATTGTTGATTCAACAGGTGAAGCTCATATTAATGCTTCATTTAATAATATTATTATATCAATTACAAATTTAAAAGGTGAAGTTATTTCATGGTCATCAGCTGGAAAGATGGGCTTTAGAGGTTCCAAAAAGAACACTCCATTTGCGGCTCAAACTGCAGCTGAAGATTGTGCAAAAAAAGCTTATGATGAAGGATTAAGAAGAATTAAGGTTCTAGTTAAAGGACCTGGTAATGGGAGAGAATCAGCAATTAGAACACTTCATAATAATGGTTTAGAAGTATCTGAAATTATTGATGTAACTCCAGTGCCTCATAATGGATGTAGACCACCTAAAAGAAGAAGAGTTTAATTAATAACAATATAAATGGCAAGATATACAGGACCAAAAACAAAGATTTCGAGAAAGTTCGGTGAGCCTCTTTTTGGCGAGGACCGTACTCTAGAGAAAAAAAATTATCCACCAGGTCAACATGGTAATAGTAAGAGAAGATCTAAGAAGTCTGAATATGCTGTTCAATTAATGGAAAAGCAAAAGGCTAAGTATACATATGGTATTCTTGAAAAACAATTTAAAAATATCTATGATAAAGCAAATAAAGGTAAAGGTATTACAGGTGAATTATTGCTTCAACTTTGTGAATCTAGACTTGATAATGTTGTATTTAGAATGGGGATTTCTAAAACACGAGACGGAGCAAGACAGCTTGTTTCTCATAAGCATGTTAATGTTAATGGGTCAATTGTAAATATTCCATCATACACTCTAAGACCTGGTGATAAAGTTTCTGTTAGAGAAAAATCAAAGTCTTTAAAGGCAATTGAAAATTCACTTTCGGTAAATAGCTCCGAATATGAATGGATTAAATTTAACAGAGAAAGACTTGAAGGAGAATTTGTTTCAATTCCTGAAAGAGAACAGATTCCTGAAAATATTAAAGAACAATTAATCGTTGAATTATACTCAAAATAAAAAATATGGCAATTTTAAACTTTCAAAAACCAGATAAAGTAATCATGATTGATTCTACGGAATCACGTGGTAAATTCGAATTTAGACCACTTGAACCAGGATATGGTTTAACTGTTGGTAATGCTCTTAGAAGAGTATTGTTATCATCTTTAGAAGGATATGCTTTTACTTCTTTAAAAATTGATGGAGTAGATCATGAATTCTCGACTATAAAAGGTGTTGTAGAGGATGTTACAGAAATCATTTTAAATATCAAGCAAATTAGATTGAAAAAGCAAATTGAAGATGTAGAAAATGAGAAAATAAATGTTATTGTTGGAAATCAAAAAGTTTTAAAGGCTTCAGATCTTCAAAAATTTATTTCGGGTTTTCAAATTTTAAACCCAGACTTAGTAATTTGTTCTCTTGAAAAGGATGTTAAACTTTCTTTGGAACTTTCTATAGAAAAAGGAAGAGGATATGTTCCATCTGAAGAAAATAAAAAGACAGGTGAACCTATTGGTGTAATTGCGATTGATTCTATATTTACTCCTATAAAAAATGTTAAGTATGACATTGAAGATTATAGAGTTGAGCAAAAAACCGATTACGAGAAATTAGTTTTTGAGATTGAAACCGATGGTTCAATTCATCCAAAAGATGCTTTAACTGAGGCTGCAAAAATACTGATTCACCACTTTATGTTATTCTCAGATGAGTTGATTACTTTAGAGGCAGATGAAATTGCTCAATCAGAAACATATGATGAGGAATCTCTTCACATGAGACAGTTGTTAAAAACTAAACTTGTTGATATGGACCTATCTGTTAGAGCTTTAAATTGTCTTAAAGCAGCTGAGGTGGATACTTTGGGAGATTTAGTTTCTTTTAATAAAAATGATTTAATGAAGTTCAGAAATTTCGGGAGAAAATCTCTTACAGAACTTGAAGAATTAGTTATACTTAAGGGCCTCTCATTTGGCATGGAACTTACAAAATACAAATTAGATAAAGATTAAATTTTAATTCATGAGACACGGTAAGAAAATTATAAAACTTGGTAGAAAATCTGCTCATAGAAAAGCAATGCTTGCCAACATGGCTAATTCTTTGTTTGAGCATAAGAGGATTACAACTTCTTCTACAAAAGCAAAGGCTCTTAAAATATTTGTTGAGCCATTAATTACCAAGTCAAAAACGGATACATTACACAATAGAAGATTATGTTTTAGTAAACTAAGAAATAAATTAGGAGTCCAGATTTTATTTGATGAAATATCAAAAAAAGTTGCTAATAGACCCGGTGGATATACTAGAATTATTAAATTAGGAAATAGATTAGGAGATAATGCTTCTATGGCAATGATAGAGTTAGTAGATTTTAATTCTATATATAACGATCAAATTTCTCAAATATCTTCCGAAGAAACAGTTGTCGAAACTAGTACTGAATAACTCCTTATTAAAAGTAATTAACAAAAGGATATATGTTTTTTCATATATCCTTTTTTTGTTTAATTTTACTTTCCGAAATGTCCTACGAAAAAAGAAAAAAAGCACTCGTACTATTAGCTGATGGTACGATTTTTTATGGTCGTTCAGTTGGAATTGAGGGTACTTCATATGGTGAGATTTGCTTTAATACTGGGGTAACTGGTTATCAAGAAATATTTACTGACCCATCTTATTTTGGTCAAATAATGGTGACTACTACATCCCATATTGGTAATTATGGAATTAAATTGTCAGAGTCTCAATCTAAAGAAATTTTTATTAGTGGACTTATATGTAAATCTTTTAGCGCTGTTAATTCTAGATCTAATTCTGAACCTTTGAAAGAGTGGTTTAAATCAAATAATCTTTTAACATTGTGTGATGTTGATACTAGAGCTTTAGTTAGATATATAAGAGACAACGGAGCTATGAATGCTGCTATTACTACAGAGGTTGATAAGATTAATGATATTAAAAAGAAACTTAATGATTTTCCATCTATGGATGGACTTGAGCTCGCTTCAAAAGTTTCAACTAAAGAAGC
This sequence comes from Flavobacteriales bacterium, assembly GCA_004213645.1. Classification (GTDB taxonomy): domain Bacteria; phylum Bacteroidota; class Bacteroidia; order Flavobacteriales; family Flavobacteriaceae; genus Marisimplicoccus. Next base: position 50,088 of record SGZF01000003.1, read on the forward strand.
ATATGAATATGGTGATCGTAATTCAAAAAAAAGGTTAGCAGTAATTGACCTTGGAGTTAAAAAAAATATACTTGATAACTTTATAAAAAGAGATATATTTATTAAAGTGTTTCCATTTAATGCTAATTTTGACGAAATGTTAAAATTCAAACCTGATGGTTTTTTTCTTTCAAATGGTCCAGGAGATCCAAAGCCTCTAAAAAAAGTTATCGATACAACAAAAGAAATACTTGATAGAAACTACCCTTTGTTTGGAATATGTCTTGGTCATCAAATTATTGCTTTAGCCAATGGTATTGATACATATAAAATGTTTAATGGTCATAGAGGGATAAACCACCCAGTCTTAAATCTTACTACTGGTAAAGGTGAAATAACCTCTCAGAATCATGGTTTTGCTGTAGATTATGAAACTGCTATATCAAATAAATCAGTAGAAATATCACATAAACATTTAAATGATCAAACTATAGCTGGATTAGAAATAAAAGAAAAAAATTGTTTTTCTGTTCAATATCATCCTGAAGCTGGTCCTGGACCAAATGACGGAAATTATCTTTTTGATAATTTTCTATCAAAACTTAAATAATTAAATGAGTAAAATTAAAAAAATAATTGCAAGACAGATTTTTGATTCAAGAGGAAATCCTACTGTTGAGACTGATGTTATAACTTCAAATGATATTATGGGAAGAGCTGCAGTACCTTCAGGAGCTTCTACTGGCCAACATGAAGCTATTGAATTGAGGGACGGTACAAGAGATTTTATGGGTAAATCAGTTTATAAAGCAGTAAATAATGTAAATGATTTAATATCTAAAGAATTACAGAATATGTCAGTATTTGATCAAGAGCTGATTGACTCGAAAATGATAAATCTAGACAATACACCGAATAAATCAAAACTTGGAGCAAATGCGATTTTATCAGTTTCATTAGCAGTATCAAAAGCGGCTGCATTAGAAAAAAAAATCTCTCTATTTAAATATTTAGGTAATGAAAATTCAAATGTACTTCCAGTGCCTCTAATGAATATTATTAATGGTGGAAGTCATTCTGATTCACCAATATCTTTTCAAGAATTTATGATTGTTCCAGTTGGTGCCTCAAACTTTAGTCATGCACTTCAAATTGGTAATGAAGTTTTTCATAATCTAAAATTGATTCTAAAATCAAGAGGTCTATCAACAGCAGTTGGAGATGAAGGTGGGTTTGCACCTGATCTTGACGGTACTGAGGACGCTATAAATACTATTATTAGTGCAGTTGAGAAAGCTGGATACAAAATGACAGAGGATATTATGTTAGCACTTGATTGTGCTTCATCAGAATTTTACAAGGATGGTTTTTACGATTACTCAATTTTTGAAAACAGTAATAACTCTAAACTTAATTCTGCTGAGCAAGTTGATTATTTAGTTGATCTTTGTGAAAAATTTCCTATTATATCAATAGAGGATGGAATGGATGAAGATGATTGGGAAGGTTGGAAGCTTTTAACACATAAACTTGGCAATAGAGTTCAATTGGTTGGTGACGATCTATTTGTTACTGACTTTAACAGGCTTTCAAGGGGAATTGAAGAAAATATAGCTAATTCAATTCTCATTAAGTTTAATCAGGTTGGATCTTTAACTGAAACAATTTCATCTATTAATCTAGCATTAGATAACAATTTTACTTCAGTAATATCTCATAGATCAGGTGAAACAGAAGATTCAACAATTGCAGATGTTTGTGTAGCTTTCAATACAGGTCAAATAAAAACAGGTTCTATGTCAAGATCTGACAGAATGTCCAAATACAATCAATTAATACGAATTGAGGAAGAGCTTGGGGACACTGCAAAATATCTTGGAAGAAAAGCTTTTAATTTAAACTTGTAATAATTTAAATTTTATTTAATTTTTTTCTTAACTCCAGGTAATTTAACTTTGTATAAATACCCAAAGATGGATAAATCGGCAAAAATTGAATATAATGGTAAATCTTATGAATTTCCAGTAATTACTGGAACCGAGAATGAGGAAGCTATTGATATCAATAAACTAAGGGCTGAAACAGGATTAATTACTTATGATCCTGGGTATAAAAATACTGGACACTGTATAAGTGATATAACATACCTTGACGGTGAAAATGGAATCTTAAGATATAGAGGATACTCAGTCGATGAGTTATGTGAGAAGAAATCCTTCCTTGATGTTGTTTATTTACTTATTTTTGGAGATCTACCTAGTGATTCACAGTTAAGTAAATTTCAAGATGATATAAGGGAGGAAGCATTAGTTGACGAAGATTTAAAACGTATTTTCAAAAGCTTCCCTAGATCTGCACATCCAATGGGTGTTTTGTCATCTTTAACGTCAGCTCTTATTGCATTTAACCCTCTTAATGAAACAAAGATATCAGTTAACGATAAAAAGGGAACAACAGAAAATGATAAAATGTATATGTCAACAGTTAGACTTTTGTCAAAGTTTCCGATTATTTCATCATGGACACTTAGAAAAATTAAAGGTCTTCCACTTAATTATAGTAATAATAAATTATCTTATACTGAGAACATTGCCTACATGATGTTTGCCCTTCCAAATAGAGAGTATATTCAAAATGATGTTATAATTAATGCATTAAACACCCTTTTAATACTTCATGCTGATCATGAACAAAATTGCTCAACATCGACAGTAAGAATCGTAGGCTCATCTTATGCTGGATTATACGCATCCATTTCTGCTGGAATTGGCGCATTATGGGGAAGACTTCATGGTGGTGCTAATCAAGCTGTAATTGAAATGTTAGAATTAATTAAAAATGATGAATCTAACATAGATAAGTATATTGATAAGGCAAAAGATAAATCTGATCCTTTTAGATTAATGGGTTTTGGCCACAGAGTATACAAAAATTTTGATCCTAGAGCTAAAATTATAAAGAAAGCAGCAGACCAAGTGCTAAACGATTTAGGCATTAACGATCCTGTTTTGGATATTGCTAAGTCTATTGAACAAAAGGCTTTAAATGATGAGTACTTTATTGAAAAAAAATTATACCCTAACGTTGACTTTTATTCGGGTATAATATATAGAGCACTTGGTATACCAACTGATATGTTTACTGTTATGTTTGCATTAGGAAGAATACCTGGATGGATAGCACAATGGAAAGAAATGAGAGATTCAAATAATCCAATTGGTAGACCTAGACAAATTTATAATGGACCTACACATAGGAAAATTTCATAATAATTTAAATGGAAATCAAATCAGAGATTTCAAGTTTAGCTTCAAGATTTTTAGCTTTAAATTATAGCCTTGAGGTAGATCAAATAGAAATCCAAAATACTAAAAAAGACTTTAAAGGAGATATAACAATCGTTTTGTTTCCTTTTTATAAAGAAATTAAAAAAGATCTAATCTCAGAATTTGGAAAATCTTTTGGTGAAAATTTAGTTAAAAGCTCAGATAATATTTCTGGATTTAATATTCAAGGTGGATTTTTAAATTTAGATGTTGAGGATAGTTATTATCTTAAATTTATTGACTCAATCAAGAATAATAAAAATTTTGGAAAAGTAGAACAGTCTGATGAAACTTATATTGTTGAGTTTTCATCTCCAAATACAAATAAACCTCTTCACTTAGGTCATATAAGAAATAACTTGTTAGGTTATTCCATTGCCAAAATATTAGAAGCTAATGGAAAAAGAGTCAAGAAAGTTCAAATAATTAATGATAGAGGAATACATATATGTAAATCAATTATTTCATGGAAATTATATGCTAATGGTGCTACACCAGAATCTGAAAATATAAAAGGTGATAAATTTGTAGGGGAGTATTATATTATGTTTGATAAAGTACACAAAGAGCAAATGAAGATTCTTATTGATTCAGGAATGGACAAAGACTTAGCATCTGAAAATACATCAATAATGAAAGCTGCCAAAGAGGAGCTTTCTAAATGGGAAAGTAATGTAAAAGAGACTAGAGAGGTATGGAAAATGATGAATGATTGGGTTTATAAAGGTTTTGAGAAGACATACAATTTATTAGGAGTATCCTTTGATAAAAATTATTATGAAAGTGAAACATACCTTCTAGGTAAGAATATAATAGAAGAGGGTCTACAAAAAAACATATTGTATAAAAGACAAGATTCATCAGTTTGGATTAATCTTGACAATGAAGGTCTTGATGAAAAGCTTTTATTAAGATCTGATGGTACATCTGTATATATGACCCAAGATCTAGGTACTGCTGTTCAACGAATATCAGATAACTCTGATGCAAGAGGTATGATCTATACGGTTGGCAATGAACAAGATTATCATTTTAAAGTATTATTTAAAATTTTAAAGAGATTAGGTTATCAATGGGCTGATAATTTATTTCACTTAAGTTATGGTATGGTTGATTTACCATCTGGTAAAATGAAAAGTAGGGAAGGAACTGTTGTTGATGCAGATGATTTAATATATAATTTAATTGATTCTGTAAAATTAACCACAGAAAGTTTAGAAAAATTTCAGTCTACAAATGATGAATTAGATCATGATGAGTACAAAAAAATTGCTCTAGGTGCTTTAAAATACTACATACTAAAAGTTGATCCAAAAAAAAATATTTTATTTAATCCAGATGAATCAATTGATCTTACTGGAAATACTGGACCATTTATTCAATATGCTTATGTAAGGATTCAATCAATTTTAAAAAAAGTCAACAAAGTAGTATCAATTGATCATGATTATAAACTTAGTAGTAAAGAGAAGGATGTTCTTATACTTATTCATGAGTATCCATCTATTTTGATTAATTCATATAAGGATTTGTCACCTGCAATAATTGCTAATTACCTTTATGAGTTAGTTAAAAGCTTTAATTCTTTTTATCAAAATCATCATATACTTAATTCTGAATCGAAAGAGTCAAGTTCTATCCGAATATCTATATCAATTAAAACAAGTAGTATTATAGAGTCAGCATGTGATCTTTTAGGGATTGATTTGCCAAAAAAAATGTAAAAAAAAAGTCACCCGAAGGTGACTTTTTAATTTATCTGAGTGTAAATTACTTAGATACTGCAAGGTTATACACAACAAGACCAAAACCGATTTTGTTAATTGCATCACCAACGTTATAGATAACATCCATTTGACCAGCAAGGCCACTAAAGATACCACTATACCAACCGTCAGTTCCTGCCATATATCCAATAGGATAAATAGCCCAACCTATAAGTACGAATTTACATAGCATTCGGTGTGCGCTCTCGACGTTACCTCCAGCTGATTTGGCAAGCTTAGATGCTCCACCGAACCATATTTCAGCAACTATTGCAAAATATGCTATACCCGAAACAAGACCCCATATTTGAGCGTCAAAAGGTCCAACACCTGCTTCACCGAAGTAACCAGTAACAAGCATTACGACTGAAAGAGCAATTAACTTCCACAATAGACTTTTTGTAGCACCTGATGGTTTTAAAATTAGATAGAACTCTACACACATTAGTGGTACAGTTAATATCCAATCTACATATCTATAAGCAGTTGTAATATCACCTTCCATAGCAGCATTTCTCATATAGTAATAATGAAGAGCTGCAATTGCAGTAATAAGAGCTGAAACTAGCATTGAAGTTTTCCACTTATCAGCTACTAAACTCATAGCAGAGAAAAAGAAAAGAGTTGCAGCAAACATTGCGGCAAAACCAATCCAAAAAGTGAAATCTGTTAAGCTAAGATCAGTTGCTAAAACTGGTAAAATACTTAATAAATTTTCCATAATTAAATTAATTATTGTTTATAGAAATTAAATTAAATAAAATAATGGAGTAAAAAAAGATAATTTGAAAAAAAATCATATCTTTTTTTGTGGATATTTCATTACAATATGACTAAAATTATCAAATTCAGAATTATAATTTTTATAGTTTCTATACTTATAAGTTACTTGTTGTCAGATAATTATCAAAATATGCTTGGCTTTGTACTCATTCTTTCTATTGGAATCATTCATGGAGCAAATGACCTTTTAATAATTAAAAAGTATTCAAAAAAAGATACTCTAAGGGGTACAATGTCCTATTTTTTATATTATTTAAGCTTTGTTTTACTAGGTTTTATATTTTTTTACCTTTTTCCTTCAGTAGCATTATTAACATTTGTGTTGGTATCTATCTATCATTTTGGAGAACAACACTGGGAAGCTAACAAACTAAGTAATCAAATTAATCCAGTTAAAAGATTTTTTCTGTTTATTTTTCATGGTTCACTTTTTTTTATCATCATTTTTATTAATAATATTGAGATTGTAAACACTGTCTTAATTTCTTTTAATATTACCCCACTCATTTTCTCATATTTAAAAATAGTATTATATGCTCTAGCTTTTTTATATATACTAAACCTTTTTTATTTTAGAGAAACAAGAAAGCATCTTTTTGCTGAAATATTATTCTTTTCGCTTTTATTTTTATTGACAATTAATTCTACTCTTATTTTTGGTTTTGCTATATATTTTATTTTTTTCCACAGTTTATTATCAATTAAGGATCAAGTAAAGTTTATTCATGATAATAATAAACCTGAAAACATAAAAAAATACATTTTAAGTGCTATTCCATATTTCATTTTAGCTATAGTATTTTTAATTTTATTTTATCTTTTAACAGATTTAGGAACTACCGATATTTTACCAATAATATTCACTTTCCTTGCAGCAATTACTTTTCCACACGTTCTAGTAATTGAAAAAATGTATAGAAATATGAAATAAATTATTTAAAGCAATATGTATATTTGATAAAATAACTCTATGAAAATAATTGACGGAAAAAAAGTGTCTATTGAGATTTTAGATGAGATAAAATCATCTGTTGATATTAGAGTATCAAATAATTTAAAAGTTCCTCATTTGGCAGCAGTATTAGTAGGAGACGATGGTCCAAGTCAAACTTATGTCAATAGTAAAATAAAAGCATGTGAAAGAGTTGGATTTGAATCATCCCTTTTCAAGTTTCAAAAATCTATTTCTGAGGTTGACCTAATTAATGAAATTGAAAAGATTAATAGAAATAATAATATTGATGGCTTTATTGTTCAACTTCCTCTTCCAGATGGAATAAATCAAGAAAACATTCTAAGTAAAGTAGATCCAAGTAAAGACGTAGACGGGTTTCATCCAGTTAATTATGGAAAAATGGCTCTTGGAATAGAAACTTTTTTACCAGCTACGCCTGCAGGTATTATTGAATTAATTAGTAGATGTAAAATTGATCTAAAAAGTAAAAAATGTTTAGTTATTGGAAGAAGTCAAATTGTAGGAAGACCAATAAGTATTTTACTTAGTCAAAATAAAATTTTTGGAAATGCCACTGTAACAGTTGCTCATAGTAGGACTACAAATTTAAAAGAGTTATGTATTAACTCTGATATTATTATATCTGCTATAGGTATTCCACAATTTATTAAAGGTAATATGATTAAAAAAGGTGTTACTATAATTGATGTAGGAATATCAAGAATTGATGATAAGTCATCTTCTAAGGGTTATAAAATTGTTGGTGATGTTGATTTTGAAAATGTTTCAAGTAAAGTTGGTTTTATTACTCCTGTTCCAGGAGGTGTTGGCCCTATGACTATAGCTATGTTATTAAAAAACACTTTAAAGTCATGTAGTCAAACTGACTAGCTATTCAATCTTGTGCATTAAACTATAAATTTTTAGAATTAAAAGTCCAAAAAGAACACTTGATATTATTAAAAGTAAATTAGTTAAACCTGTTGAAGAAAAAGATAGTCTTATCAAAATAGTACAAATAATAAATCCAGTATTTCTCATAATTTGACTGTACCTTTCAGTATATAAAAAAGATAGAAGTAGGATGAATACATCAGCTATTATTAAAATAGAAAAAAAAGTGTTGTAAAAGACTTCGTTTACGTAATAAAATGAGCTAGCAAAATTTGAACTCATACCAACAGAATACCAATTATAAATTCCTATAATAAATAAAACAACCATTACAGGTATTAAAGCTATACTTATAATCTTTTTTGAATCAATAAATTTATTTATATTTTTTTCAGTTTTTTTATATTGAATTCTAGATTTAACAAGATTAAATAAATAAATCAAAAAGAAAAGTATCAAAATACATATTAAGTCATAAGTAATTTGAATATTATCAGGATTTTCTAACCAGTTATTTGATTCAAGATCAAGTTTAGGAATATCATAAAATATTCTTCTAATAACTATTAATGAAATTATCTCAAACTGCTTTAAAATAGATGTTGTAAATGATCTGGGTAAATAATAGATCAATAAAAATATTTCATAATATAAAATTATAGAGAATGGAGTGTAAATTGCAGATATAGGATTTGTAAGAAGTAAGCTTTCATTACCAATGTTAATAATTGAATAATTGTTGAGTAAAACAAGCGATAAATGGAAAACAAATCCAATAGTTGCTGTCCATATAGTAATGCTTTCAATCTTTTTTCTGTTTAGTTCAGAAAATATAATATCAAAAGTTCTAGATCCAATTTTAAGCATAATTATATTTTAGTTGAAAATAACATATTGATGTCTTTAAATGATTTGAATTCAAGGGCATTACCTGAATTATCATAAAAAAACATTGTTTTTTGTTCACCTGGAAGTCCTTCAAACCTTATATATGGTTCAATAATAAACTGAATTTTATTTTGATTTAATGAATTTGCAAACTTATCAAAATCATTCCAGGGAATAACAACTCCAAAATGAGGAATTGGAACAGATTTACCATCTACTTCATTATGATGAGACTTACCTTTATGATTTGGGTCAACATGAATAACTAATTGATGTCCAAAAAAATCATAATCTGCCCATTCACTCGATTCTCTACCTGGTTTGCATCCTAAAATATTATGATAAAAATTTTTAGATTCAGATAAATCTTTGACTGGAATTGCAAGATGAAAAGGAGATAATTTTGTCATAACTTTTTCAATATAATAAATATTTTTCTCTAATTTTTTTAAACTTTTCAAGATCATTGTTCCAAGAATTTCTAATTTCTGATTCACTTAGACCATCTATTATTTGTTTTTTAAGATTAGAGGACCCTGATAATTTATCAAAATCACTTCTAAAAAAATTATTTTTATCAATAATCTGGTTATATGATTTGATTAACCATTTGAGCTCAATCTTTTTTTTTGTTCTATAAATTCTAAGATCTTCACCACTTGATTTTACTCCATTTAATTTAGGAAATTGACTTCCAAAATTTGGTCTAGGGATGAAGCTAAAGCTCCCTTCAAAGTCTGGATGACCATAGACTTGAAATTGATTTTTTGTTCCTCTACCAACACTTACCTCAGTCTTTTCAAGAAAGGCAAGACTTGGGTATAGATATATTGATTGGAGGTTTGGTAGATTTGGTGAAGGTCTAATTGGAGGTTCATATCTTGAGTTATGATTGTAATTCTCAATTTTAATTACTTCTAAATCAACTATTAAATTATTTTCTAACCATCTCTCTCCATTAATCATTTGCCCGTATTCCCCAATGGTCATTCCATAAACAATAGGAACTGGATGTAATCCAATAAAACTTTTATTATTATCCTCTAGAATGGGACCATCTATATAAAATGAGTTTGGGTTTGGCCTGTCAAGTATCAGTAGTTTTTTATTTGTTCTGGAAGCTGCTTCCATAGCGTAATGAAGAGTTGACAAATACGTATAAAATCTTACACCTACATCTTGTATGTCAAATATTAATATATCAATATCATTAATATCTGAATCATTAACCTTTCTATTTTTTCCATAAAGTGAAATAACTTCAATTGATTTATATAATCCATTTTCAATTTTTTCACCATCATCTTTATCTCCAAGAAATCCATGTTCTGGGCTAAATATCTTTACTACATTTATGCCCTTATCTAACAATGTGTCAATTAAATGGATGTTTTTATTTTTGGTCCTAATAACACTTGTATTATTTGCAATAACTGCAACTTTCTTATTGATTAACTTATCAATATATAGATCAAACCTTTCAGATCCAGGTATTATATCTTGAGAATATATGTTGGGAATTATTATAAAAGCCAGTGCAAATAAAAGTGTATTTTTGGATAAAATATTTAATTTGAATTTGCCTTTTTTCATATATCAAAAGTTAAGATCTAGTAATGATAAAAGTAATATATCATCTCGTATAATAAAAATAGCAATTACCTCTGTCTTTCTTGGTGTATTTATATCACTTTCAGCTATTTCAATTGGTAAAGGACTTCAGTTGGCTATAAAAGATAAATTATATAGTTTAAGTGAGGATATAATAATATCTACATATGAAAATAATTCAAGAGGAATTTTATCACAAAAAATATTTAACATTGAAGATGTTAATATGGAAATTCAAAATAAATATCCAGATTTACAACTTTCATATTCTATTGAAAAACCATCATTAATTTCAAATGAAAATTCATTTGAATCTATAGTATTCAGGGGTTTCGACAATAACTATAACTTTGAAAATTTAAATAAATTTATTCTTGGATCAAGAATTCAATCTAGTTTATCAAATAAAGAGATAATTATTTCAAAATCTTTATCTGATAAACTTAAAGTTAATGTTGGTGAATATCTATCTCTTTATTTCCAAACAAGAAAAAATCAAAAAATTCCAAATATTAGGTCTTATAAAGTGTTGGATATTTTTAAAACTGACTTTCCAGATTTCGATAATAATTATATTATAGGTAGTGCTGAATCACTGCAGAATATTTATAGTTGGAAAGAAAATGAATTTGCATCAATTAATATTTCAGTTTATGATAATTCAAAAATACCTATAACGGAAGAATCTTTATCTAAATTAAAATCAATTGAAAAAAACAATCTTTCAGTTAAAACAGTTGAATCGAAATATCAAAATATATTTAGTTGGATTTCAATCTTTGATTTTAATATTATAATAATTACAATTCTAATGATTTTAGTGGCAATAATTAGTGTTATTATTTCATTGTTCATATTCATTTTTGAAAAGATTAAAATGATAGGAATATTAACTTCTTTGGGTTTAACCAATAATTCTCTTAGAGAAATATTTATTTATCTGGGTATTGATATTATTCTAAAAGGCATGATTCCTGCTAATATTCTATTTTTTTTAGTTTCAGTAATTCAAAATAATTTTAAAATTATAAAGCTAGATCCAAATGATTACTACATAAATTCTGTGCCATTTAGTATTGATTTAGTATATATAATTTCTTTAAATTCATCATTTATAATAACTAGTTTAATAATTTTATACTTTACTTTTGTATCAATTACTAAGTATACTCCATCATTCAATATAAATTCTAAATGAAATATTTTAAAAATATCCTTGAAACTATTGGAAACACACCATTAATTAAATTGAATAAAATTGTCAAATCAATAAATGCGGATGTTTATGTTAAGGTAGAAAGTTTTAATCCTGGTAATTCAGTGAAGGATAGGATGGCTTTAAAGATGATTGAGGATGCTGAAAAAGAAAATAAATTATTACCTGGAGGAACAATTGTTGAGGGTACTTCAGGAAATACAGGCATGGGATTAGCTTTGGCTGCTATTGTTAAAGGCTATAAATTAATATGTGTTTCAAATGATAAACAATCAAAAGAAAAATTTGATGTTTTGAGAGCCATGGGGGCAAAGGTTATTGTCTGTCCTACAAATGTGGAGGCAAGCGATCCGAGATCTTATTACTCTGTTTCAAGAAGAATATCTGAAGAAACAGAAAATTCTTGGTATGTGAACCAGTATGATAACCCATCAAATTCAATCGCTCATTATGAATCAACAGGGCCAGAAATTTGGAAACAAACGGATGGTAAAATAGACCACTTTGTAGTTGGTGTTGGAACTGGAGGAACCATTTCTGGTGTAGGAAAGTTTTTAAAGGAAAAGAAACCTAACATAAAAATATGGGGCATTGACACTTACGGATCTGTTTTTAAAAAATATCATGAAACAGGAATCTTTGATGAAAAAGAAATCTATCCCTATTCCACTGAAGGTATTGGAGAAGATATTCTTCCAAAAAATGTTGATTTTAGTGTAATTGATCATTTTGAGAAAGTTACAGACAAAGATGCTGCACTTTATACAAGAAAGTTGGCAAGAGAAGAAGGTATCTTTGCTGGAAATTCTTGTGGAGCTGCAATTGCTGGAGTTATTCAGTTAAAAAACAATTTTAAAGAAAATGAAGTTGTGGTAGCACTTCTCCATGATTCTGGAAGTAGATACATTGGAAAAATTTATAATGATGAATGGATGAAAGAAAAAGGGTTTATTTAATCTCTAAAAGTTCCTTTAGGAAATGAAACTAGACTCTCGAATCCCTTTGAATTGACTGTTGAAATTCCAAAAATAAAATTATCAATAACAATCCCATCAAGAGTATAATTATTTAATTTACCTAATAACCTACTATTATCCCAGGTTGATGAGGTAGTTTCACGCCAATAAATTTTATATCCGCTAATTGAGTCATCATCAGGATGATCCCATCTAAATTTAACACTAGGTTCAACAATGCCTCCAATTTTTAGATTTTTAGGAGGTTTAGGAGAGGACGCTATTGTTGCTAATGAAATCACATTTACTGCTGTTAGTTTTGCAGCATAATTAAAATCTACTCCTGATATTACATCACCATAATTTATTCCATTTTCAACTCTAATATCATTATGTTGTCTATTATAGTTTTCATGAGCTTCCATAATCCTAATTCCTGCAATACCTTCATCATTAAATGGTCTATGGTGACCACCTCTGCCAAATCGATCTAATCTGTAGATCATAATTGGGTTCAATTCAGGCATATATTGTTTAACGGTTTTATGAACATGTCTTGCGAGTTGTCTAGAATCTCCATCATTTTCTCCACCACCAGTTCTCATGTTAAGTTCGGTAGAATATTTTGAGTTGAAAAAAAATGGTTCTGAAAAAATTCTAAAACTCCTGTTATCAATTACACCATCTACACCTTCAATGTTTCCAATCATATCATTATTAAGTATGCCAATAACGTCCCATCCATTTTTTTTAGCATATTTAGCTAAACTTTGCCCTCCAAATAATCCTTGTTCTTCTCCGCTTAATCCAACATAAATAATACTATTATCAAATTTATATTTTGTTAAAATTCTTGCAGCTTCTATAGTGCCAGCCATTCCGCTTGCATTATCATTAGCTCCTGGTGAATCATCTTTATAGTTTAGAGGATCTGAAATTCTAGAATCAATATCACCACTCATTATAATAAACCTATTGGGATTTTTTATACCTCTTTGAATTGCAACAACATTATAAATCCATGTTGGAAAAACAATTCTATCACCTTTTGTTACATAACTTTTTTCATAAAAAACTTCCAAACATTTATTGCATTCACTTGAAATTGTTTCAAATTCCTTTTTAATCCATCTTCGTGCAGCTCCTATTCCTCTTTTATCTGAAATTGTATCGCTTAGGGTATGTCTGGTCCCAAAGGATACTAGTTTTGTAATATCCTTCTCTATTCTTTCTGATGAAACTTCATCAATAATATTATATATCATTGAATCTTGAGCAAACAAATTTGATTGCCCGACCATAAGAAAAAGTGTGATTATAAGGTATAATTTACTCACTAGAAACAGTATTTATTTTCTGAAATTAGTTTATTGGCAATTTTAGTTTTTAAATCAAACACATTAGGATTTTCAGAATAATGTAATTTTTCAGTAATTGATGAGTAAAGATCATCTTGGTCAGCGCTATTTATTATACTATTTATAACATCTCTTGATTTTTTTTGAACAATTTGACTAGCCTCATATATATATAATCTTGTCATATTTGTTTGATCAGATTGATCTTCCGTTGATGTTCTTTCAATATTTTTAATAGTCCTTTTTAAAGTAGATTCAGATAGGTAAGCCTCAATTGCAATATCAGATAGACTAAGAAGTACCTGTTGATTTTTATCTATTTCTGGTCCATACTTTTCAAAAGCTTTTCCTAAAAGTAAAAGAAAGATATTTTTAAAATTTTCAACTAAATTGATCTCATCATTCAGTACATCTGATTTTTCAATTATTGATAATGGTTTGTTACTAATTATATCCTGATAAGGTGTCATAATGTCAAGACTTCCCTTCATAGCTTTCTTTAAAAGCATACCTATAATAAGCATTCTGTTTATTTCATTAGTTCCCTCATAAATTCTTCCAATTCTAGCATCTCTCCATGCACTCTCAATTGGGGCTTCAGCAGAGAATCCCATTCCACCGAAGATTTGTACACCTTCGTCTGCACATATTTGCATATCTTCTGAGATAGCCACTTTTAAAATTGAACATTCTAATGCAAATTCTTCAACTCCCTTAAGTTCCGATTCTTGCTTACTTAAGCCACTAGACTGATATTCGTCTATCTTAGACTGAACATCGCTAGCTGCTCTATAACATGCAGACTCCCCTGCATAGCAAGATGTAGCCATTGATGCTAATTTTTCTTTTATAGCTCCAAAATTTGAAATAGGTTGTTTGAATTGGATTCTGTTATTAGCATAATCTGTAGATATAGAGATAGATCTTCTTTGACCATCTAAGTTTCCTGCTCCTAGTTTTATTCTTCCTACATTAAGTGCATTCATAGCAATTTTAAAACCACCATTTCTCTCACCAAGAAGGTTTTCAACTGGTACTCTAGTTTCAGTAAAAAATACTTGTCTGGTTGAGGAAGAATGAATACCAAGTTTTTTTTCTTCTTCTCCTAATTTTATTCCATTATTAGATTCGTTTGGGACAATGAAGGCAGTTATATTCTTATCGTTTTCAATTCTTGCAAATACTATAAAAATTTCAGCAAATCCAGCATTTGAAATCCACATTTTTTGTCCTGAAATTTTGTAATGCGATCCATCTTCACTAAGAACTGCTTTTGTTTTTCCAGAATTAGCATCTGAACCTGCAGTGGGTTCAGTTAAACAATAAGATCCAAACCATTCACCAGAAGCAAGTTTAGGCAAGTATTTTTGTTTTTGTTCTTCATTTCCAAATAAATAGATCGGTAGAATTGCAATCCCAGTATGAGCTCCATAAGCTGTAGCAACAGAACCTGATGTTCCAGAAACATAATCAACTGCAAGCATAGTAGATACAAAGTCCATTCCCATACCTCCATATTTTTCTTCAAGAGAAACTCCTAATAATCCAAGTTCTCCAATTTTTTTCATAGCTTGGACAGTTAAATCATAATTTTTTTCTTCATATTTCATTTTATCTGGCCAAATTTCTCTGTCCATAAAATCAACTATAGTTTGTTTCATCATTAGTTGTTCTTCTGAGAAATCTTCAGGGGTAAAAATTTCATTTGAAAGGGATTCTTTTAAGAGGAACTCTCCACCATTAAGCTTTAATTTATTTTCCGTAGGCATTTTTTTATTTTTAAAAATAAATTTCGTTTTTTTAATATTTATACATTTAAAATATTATTAATTTTTACAACAGTCAAAATTGATTTAAAATTATAAATTATTAATATTCAATAGTATATTATAAAATAATAGCTATTTCTAGACAATAAAAATTCAATTAAAATTTAAACGGTTTTATTTATTAACCATTCATAGCTATTATTGAACACTTTTACCCATGGTGAGTATAAATCGTCTCTATCTTGGGGATAGTATGCCCAATTATGAGGGTATAATGATCTTTCTATATGAGGCATCATAACAAGATGTCTTCCATTATTAGAAACTAACATTGCAGTATTAAAATTTGAACCATTTGGATTACTAGGGTATGAATCATATGAATACTTTCCTGAAATTGAGTATCTATTTTCATCGTATGGTAAGACAAACTTACCTTCTCCATGTGCAGACCATACTCCTAATCTTGATCCTTCAAGGTTCTTTAACATTATAGATGGAGATTCTTTTATATCAACAGTTGAGAAAACACATTCAAATTTATTAGAATCATTATAAGTCATCTTTGGCTTTTTAGAATGATCTTCATTAATAAGTCCAAGTTCAATAAATAGTTGACACCCATTACATACGCCTAAAGACATTGTATCTTCTCTATTAAAAAAATCATCTATAGATTTTTTTGCAATTGGATTATGAAGAAAAGATCCTGCCCAACCTTTAGCTGATCCAAGAACGTCGGAATTTGAAAAGCCACCAACTGCAACTAATAAATTAATATCCTGAAGATTTTCTTTACCAGATATGATATCAGTCATATGAATATCTTTAACATTAAAACCAGCTAAAGACATCATAAAAGCCATTTCTCTTTCCGAGTTGCTGCCTTTTTCTCTAATAACTGCAGCATTAACTTTATTAGCTAATAGATTAGAATTGTTGTTTCCGTCAAATCCACTTGGGAATTTATATACAAGAGGTTGATTTTTATAGTTATTAAACCTTTCAATTGCTTTATTTTCTTTGGTTTGTTTAAGATCAAAATCTTTTGAAGTAGAATACCATATATCTCTATAGTTCTGAACATTAAAAGAAAAATTATTTTCAAAATTTATAATATTTAAAAGACCACTATTATTTATTTTACCAATCTTCAGACATTCAACATTTATAGATAAAAACTCCTTTTGTAAATTCTTCTCAGATTGAATAATAATTCCCGCATTTTCAGAGAAAAGTAATTTTGTAGAATCTTCACATTCAAGATGAGTTAGATTAACATCCATTCCTATTTTCTTAGAGCTAAAACACATCTCTAGTAAGCATGTAATTAATCCACCAGAAGATATATCATGACCTGATAGAATTTCATCATTATATATAAGGTTTTGAACTAGATTAAATGACTCTTTGAATTTTATAGAATCTTTTATTAAAGGAGTTTCTGATCCAATTTTATTGAGTGTTTGAGAAAAAGATGAACCACCTAACTTATAATCATCAAATGATAAATTTATATAATATAGATCCCCTAAGTTTTTATCTAAAACAGGTTTTACAACTTTTCTAATATCGTGACAATGACCTGATGCAGAAATAATAACAGTTCCAGGAGATTTTACTTTTAATTCATCATATTTTTGAACCATTGAAAGTGAGTCCTTTCCTGTAGGAATATTAATTCCTAATTCAATTGCAAAGTTTGAACATGCATCTACTGCTTTGTATAATCTAGAATCTTCTCCTTCATTTCCACACGGCCACATCCAATTGGCTGACAATGATATTGAATTAATGCCGTCTTTTAGTGGAGCCCATATAATATTTGTTAAAGCTTCGCCAATTGAATTAATACTTCCAACGCTAGGGTCAATTAAACCTACAATAGGAGAATGGCCAATAGATGAAGCTATTCCATTAAAATTAGTATAGTCTAAAGAAACTACTCCACAATTGGAAAGAGGTACTTGAATTTCACCAACTGTTTGTTGTTGGGCAACTCTTCCAGTAACACATCTATCAACTTTATTAGTAAGCCAGTCTTTACATGCAACAGATTCAAGTATCAAAACATTTTCAAGATATTCAGAAACTTTATTTTTATCGTATTCTATTTCTTTGAATTTAGTTGCTTTAGTTATATCATTTACAACTTTCTTAGGTACATCACCAAATAAACTGTCTAAATCTAAATTTATTGTTTCTAAATTATTTTTTCTATCAATTACTTTAAACTTATTGTCCCCTGTAACCTTTCCAACATTATAAACTGGAGTTCTCTCTCTTTCTGCAATTTTCTTAACTAGCTCATAATCTTTTTCTTTAATTATTAACCCTATTCTTTCTTGAGATTCATTTCCTATAATTTCTTTATATGAAAGAGATGGATCTCCAATTGGCAGTGAATCCAAATAAATTTCTCCTCCAATATCTTCTACTAATTCAGAAAAACAATTTAAATGACCTCCAGCTCCATGATCATGAATAGATACTATAGGATTATTATCCATTTCAAATAAAGATCTGATTGTATTTGTAACTCTTTTTTGCATTTCTGGATTCGATCTTTGAACGGCATTAAGTTCTATTGCATTATCATAATTCCCTGTATCAGTTGACGATACAGATGCACCACCCATACCAATCCTGTAATTGTCTCCTCCTAATAAAACAATAATATCTCCTTTTTTAGGAGACTTTTTCATAGATTGTTTCAACTCTCCATAACCTACACCACCTGCAAGCATTATGACTTTATCATATGAATACAATTCTTCATCTTCATAATGTTCAAATGTTAATAAAGAACCTACTATTAGTGGTTGACCAAAGCAATTGCCAAAATCAGAAGCACCATTAGATGCTTTTATTAAAATATCAACAGGAGTTTGATATTTCCAATCTCTTTGTGGTATTTTCTTTTCCCATATTTTGTTATTATTTAGTCTTGAATAGGGAGTCATGTAAACAGCAGAACCAATTAGAGGGAGAGAGCCTGTGCCTCCCGCTGCTCTGTCTCTAATTTCCCCCCCTGACCCTGTTGCGGCTCCATTATAAGGTTCTACAGTTGTTGGAAAATTATGAGTTTCAGCTTTTACTGATATAATACTTTCAATTTCTTTATTTATAAAACAACTTGATTCATCTCCTCTTTTTGGTTGAAATTGAATGATTTTAGGACCCTTAATAAATGCAACATTGTCAGAGTATGCTGACACAATCGAATTTTTATTTTTTTTTGAAGTTAACTTTATAAGATCAAATAAGCTATGATTTTTTTCATTCCCATCTATAATAAATTTTCCATTAAAGATTTTATGTCTGCAATGTTCTGAATTCACTTGTGAAAATCCATAAACTTCTGAGTCATTCAATTTCCTACCAATTTTGTTTGAAAGGCTTTCTAAATATGATATTTCAAAATCATCTAAAGCCAGACCTTGATCATCATTATATTTTTTTAGATTATCTATTAAGTATATTTTCTCAGGAGTTGTATAATTATCAAATATATTTTGATTCAAAACTTTATATTCTTCATGAATCATTTTGTCAAATTTATCTGAGATTTCATGACAAATAAAAACTTCTATTCGATTTATACTTTTAATTCCCATACTTCGTGTTATCTCAACTGCGTTAGTGCTCCATGGGGTAATCATAGATGATTTTGGTCCAATAAATTTGTCAGTTATTTCCTTATTATCAATAATACTCGAGTCAAGTACCCACGATAATTTTTTTATATCTTCGATTGATAATATTTCAGAGATTTGAACTGCAAATATTTTTAATTTTGGGTTACCAAAAAATAAAATCATTATAGATATTTAAATGGTAAATTTAATTGTTTTAGAATTAGATTTGAAGCTCATTTAAATTTTTATATGAAGAATTTGAGTTGATAAGTTCTTCATGGGTTCCCTCTGCTATAATTCTACCTTTATCAATTAGTATTATCTTATCACAATTCTTAATTGTTGAAAACTTATGCGCAATTATTAAAGATGTTTTTCCATACATTAATTTATCAATTGCATCCTGAATTTTTTTCTCAGATTTACTATCTAATGAAGAAGTTGCTTCGTCTAAAATTAATATTGATGGACTCTTTAACATAGCTCTTGCTATTGTTAATCTTTGTTTTTGACCTCCTGACAAATTATTACCGTAATCTCCGATCGTTGTATCATATTTATTTAGCTGCTCTTGAATAAATTCATGAGCATTTGCCTCTTTTGAGGCTTCAATAATATCCTCTTTTGAAGCATCAAGATTACCTATTCTAATATTATTTAATATACTGTCATTAAATAAAATTGATTCTTGAGTTACGATAGAGATATTTCTGTAAAGTGATTTTTTTGTAATATTTGATATATCCATATCATCAATTAAAAGATTACCGGAGGTTGGACTAAAAAACCCATTTAAAAGATTAGCTATAGTTGTTTTACCACTTCCAGATGAACCAACCAAAGCAACACTCTCTCCTTTCTTTATTGTAAAACTTATTTTATCTAATATTTTTTGTTCACCGTATTTAAATTCAACGTTGTTAAAAGTGACTTGCTTTTCAAATTTTTTAAATTCTACAGTTCTTTTTTCATCATTTTTATTCTTATTGTATTCAATAATCTCAAATACTCTTTCAGCTGCTGCATTACCCTTTTTTATGCTATAAAATGACTTGCTAAGATTTTTAGCTGGGGTAAGAATATTATATGCAAGACCCATAAATACAATAAATGTTGTTCCAGATATAGTTTCACTTATTAAAACCATTTTTCCTCCAAACCAAAGTAATACACCAATTATAAGTATTCCCATAAACTCACTAAAAGGACCTGCCAAATTTTTTCTATTAATTACCTTATTAGAGAATCTATACAGTAAATTATTTATGCTATTAAACTTGTTGTGAAAAAAATTTTCTGATAAAAATGACTTAATAACTTTTTGACCACTAATCGTTTCATCAATAATTGATAAAAAATTACTTTGTTGTTGTTGAACTTCTTTAGAATCTTTTCTAAGCTTCTTGCCAATTATTGAAATTATAAAACCTGATATAGGAATAAAGATGGAAACAAATATTGTTAATTGAGGGCTTATCGTAAACATTACAATCAAAGTAAATATAATAGTTAGTGGCTCCCTAACCATTAATTCCAAGATTGAAAGATAAGATGTCTGAATCTCTAAAATATCTGCTGTTATTCTAGACATCAAGTCACCTTTTTTCTTATTTAAAAAATATGAAATAGGCATATTTAACACCTTAGAATATAAGTTTTCTCTCAGATTTTTTAATAGACCATTTTTTACAAATGTTATATTATAAAGTGCGAGATAGTTAAATAAATTTTTCATTAAAAAAAAGAAAATAACTATTCCAACTACTAGAATTAATGTTGATGAAATATCAGTTTCAAGTTGATTAGATAAAAAATAATTAAAATAATCTTCAGTATATTCTAGAATACCACTAAAACCATCATATTTAGGTTCTGAATAAACTGTTTTAGTTTGTTTAAATAAGACATCAAGCATTGGGATAAATGATACAAATGCTAAAGCACTAAAAATTGCGTAAAGAATATTAAATAATATATTTAGTACTCCATATCTGTAGTATTTAATCCCATATTTTAGAACTCTTGCGAAATAGCTCATTTAAAATGTTTTGTTTTTTATTGAAAATTTATCTTTATTAACATTGAATTTTAGAATAATTTCAGCTATAAAACCTGCTATAAAGAATTGAGCACCAAGTACCATTGTTATCAAAGCAATATAAAACTCAGGTCTTGTAGTAATAAGTCTCGAGTTAGTATCAATAAATAGTTTATTATAACCAAGATAAATAGTAAATAAAATACCAACACTAATCATTAGTGTACCTAATGATCCAAAAAAATGCATTGGTCTTCTTCCAAATTTATTAGTAAACCAAAGGGTTATTATATCTAAAAACCCCCTTATGAATCTTTCATTTCCAAACTTACTCTTGCCATATTTTCTTGGCTGATGCTTCACTATGTGTTCTCCTATTCTGCTATATCCTTCATTTTTTGCAAGAATTGGAATAAACCTATGCATATCAGCATAAAGATTAATAGATTTAATAACTTCTTTTTTATATACTTTAATTCCACAATTGAAGTCATTAAGACTTATGCCAGAAAATATTCTTGCAACAAAGTTAAATAATGAAGATGGTAATCTTTTTAAAAAAAAAGAATCATATCTTTTCTTTTTCCATCCTGATATCATGTCAAGGTTATTTTCAATAAGTTTATTAATCATTGTAGGAATTTCTTCTGGTGAATCTTGAAGATCTGCATCTAAAGTAGCTACATATTCTCCTTTGGCCTCAGAAAATCCAACCCTTAAAGCTTGAGATTTTCCATAATTTTTATTAAAGGAAATACCTTTCACATTATGATTAGACTTGGCAATTTCCTCAATTATACTCCAAGATGAGTCTCTGCTTCCATCATCAATATAGATTACTTCAAATTCTAAGTCAGTATTAGTTAAAACTTTAAAAATCCATTCGTTGAGTTCATTTATTGACTCAGACTCATTTAACAGAGGTATAATAATTGAAACATTCATAATTTTTGTTAAGCTGACCTATTTTTTTTAACAGCTAACCCTGTTAATAAAGAAATAAGACTACCAAAAAACAGTGATACAGTAATTCCAATTGCAGATGATAAAAATGGATTAGAAAAGAATTCAAAAGCACCTTCAATAGCATTTATCATATCATCAGTCAACTCAGGATTTTGATCAATTGCTTGATTTATTGCATAATCCATAGCTTTTGTCATAGTTTCTGGATCTAATACATAACCTTGAAATAATCCATATAGAATTCCTATTGAAGATCCAATAGCTACAATTCCTATTCCTATTTTCATTCCTTCACCTAAACTTATAAACCCATCATTTATTTTTTTAAAGTTAAGCTGTCCAAAAATAATAGATCCAGACATTATCAAAAGACCTGTCCATTGTTGGATTGAAGAGTTTTGATAATGCATATCCATTAAAAACAACATTAATGTAAAAGCAATAGATAATCCACCCATGATTAGTCCATAGTTCAAGACTGTAGTCTTAATAGTACCTTTAGAATCCATAATTTATTTGTGTTAATTTGATTCTAGTAAAATTAAGCAATTATAATGACAGGATATATGAAAAAAATTTTAAATTTGCATTCACTTTTGAATTATGAAGAGTAATATACATCCTGATAACTATAGATTGGTAGCCTTTAAGGACATGTCAAATAATGATGTTTTTATAACAAAGTCTACCGTAGAAACGAAGGAGAAAACTAAGATTGATGGTGTTGAATATCCTCTTTTTAAACTTGAAATATCTAGAACATCTCACCCTTATTACACTGGTAAATCCAAATTAGTTGATACTGCTGGTAGAGTTGATAAGTTTAGAACTAAATATGCAAATTTTAATCAAACATCCGATTCTGAAGTAAGTGATTCAGCTGAAAATGTTACAGATATACCTGTAGCTGAGGAAGCACCTGCAGTCGAGGAAGCACCTGTAGCTGAGGAAGCACCTGCAGTCGAGGAAGCACCTGCAGCTGAGGAAGCACCTGCAGTCGAGGAAGCACCTGCAGTCGAGGAAGCAGAAGATCTAGATGATTCTGACCCTTCATAGTTAATTTTTCTTATTTTGTCTTCAACTTTAGTTAAAACTGGATCAAAAAAAAATATCTCATCAGTAGCGTTCTACACACTAGGATGTAAGTTAAATTTTTCTGAATCATCTTATATTTCAAAATCTTTACAAGAAAATAATTACAAGATTGTTGACTTCAATGATTATGCTGATGCTTATGTTATAAATACTTGTTCAGTTACAGAAAATGCTGATAAAAAGTTTAAATACTTTGTAAAACAGGCACAAAAAATTAATCCTGAGGCCTTTATTGCTGCCATAGGATGTTATGCTCAATTAAAACCAAAAGAATTATTATCAGTTAATGGTGTTGATTTAGTTCTAGGGGCTTCAGATAAGTTTAATTTATTAGATTATTTAAAAAATATTGATAATGACCTTTCAAAAAATGTTCACTCATGTAATATTAACGAAGTTAACTTCTTTAAAGAAAGTTATTCATTAAATCATAGGACAAGGGCATTCTTGAAAGTTCAAGATGGTTGTGATTATAAATGTAGTTTTTGTACAATTCCTCTTGCAAGAGGTAAATCAAGAAGTAACACTGTATCCAATGTGATCGACAATGTTTATGAAATTGTTTCTCGAAATATAAAAGAGATAGTATTAACTGGAATAAATCTTGGAGATTTTGGTAAAACAGAAAAAAACAAAATCAAAAATTCTTTTTTTGATTTAATTAAAGAACTAGATAAATTAAGTTTAGATGTAAGATTTAGAATTTCTTCTATAGAACCAAATTTATTAAGTGATGAGATTATTGAGTTTGTAAGTACAAGTAAAAAGTTTGTACATCATTTCCATATTCCTTTACAAAGTGGAAGTGATTCCATACTTAAATTAATGAGAAGAAGATATGACTCAAAATTATATAAAAGTAGGATAGAAAAAATAAATCAATTAATGCCTGATGCATCTATTGGTGCAGATGTCATAGTTGGTTTTCCTGGAGAGAATGATGATTTATTTTTAGAAAGTATGGATTTTATTGATAATCTTAATATTTCTTATTTACATGTTTTTTCTTATTCTGAGAGAGATAACACACATGCAATAAAATTACCAAAAACGGTTGAATTGAATATTAGATCAAAAAGAAGTAAACTTTTAAGAATTCTATCTAGTAGAAAGAAATCTACTTTCTACAATAAGTTTCTTGGAACCACTCATGATGTTTTATTTGAATCTGAGGAAAAAAATGGCTTCATTGAAGGATTCTCACCGAACTACCTAAGATTTAGAAAAAAGTGGGATTCTAAACTAGCTGGAATGATAGTTAAATCTAGATTTAATAAAATTGATTCTGAAGGGTATGCAACTTAGTTTATTACAATTTTATTCCAACAGGAAGTAAATGTTTAAATGCCTTGTTTTTTCTTACAAATCCAGCAATTCTTGGTGATGTTGGAACCACTCTTAATTTTTTGCTTTCAATAAATTCAAGTACCTTAATTATGAAGTTTTCTTCAAAAGATTTATCAGTAACAGTATCAGGTATATGAATTTTGGTAAGAAAAATTTTTCTTTCCTGTTCAGCATATTCTATTCTCGCTAATGAGCCTGAAATTTTAACTTCAAATTGTCTTAAAAACTCATTATTTTCAATAATTATTTCGCTCATATATAAAAAAGCCAGACAACAAAGATAAAAAAAAATCTATTTAGGATAAGAATTCTTTATATTAAATTCTTTTCATCTGTTCTTGCATTAATTTAATCTGAGCAGTTAACATATTATGCTTATCGTTATTTTTAGCTTCAGTAAGAAGGGTTTGAGCTTCCCTTTTTCTTCTCTTTTGCATCATTATACCAGCAAGACTTAGCTTCGCCATTGCTATATCATGACTCATACTCAATCCAAGTTTTAAAGATTCTCTAAAATGTTTTTCTGCAATAGTCAAATTTTTTTGTGATTGAATTAGCCCATGAAGATAATAGTAAAACCCCTGTTGCTTTTTTACAAGAGATGATTTAGGATACTTAATAAATTTTAAAATTTTTTCAGTACGATCAAAATTTTGATTCCTTAGGCTAAGAAATGCAAAAATTAAAACCTCATTCTTGAAATATAAGACTACTAATACAATTGACAGAATAATTAAAAATATTCCATTACCTATGTATGACTCAGTAATTTGATAAACGCCATATCCTAAGAGTGATATTGATGCTATTAGTTTAATATTTTTTGGTATCATATATTCTGCTAATTTACAATTTAAAAATATTTATATGAAGTTGAATAAAAAGATATTATATTTGCCTCCGATTAAATAGACAATTGTGAAAAGGACATATCAACCATCAAAAAGAAAAAGAAGAAATAAGCACGGTTTTATGGATAGAATGTCTTCAGCTAATGGACGTAGAGTCCTTGCAGGGAGAAGAGCAAAAGGAAGGAAGAAATTATCTGTTTCTGATGAATCTCGTCACAAAAAATAATTTTTAATAACTTTTTAATCATGGTGCTTTTATAGCACCTTTTTTTTATATTTTAGTGTGATTTTATGCCTAAGGATAAAAATATTAAATCAATTCTTATAATTGGTTCTGGTCCGATAATAATTGGTCAAGCATGTGAATTTGATTATTCTGGATCTCAAGCCTTAAGGTCTTTAAAGGAAGACGGTATTAAAACCATCTTAATTAATTCAAATCCTGCCACAATAATGACTGATCCGTCTATGGCAGATCATATATATCTTAAACCACTCACTACCAAATCAATTATTGAGATTCTTGAAGTTCACAAAGATATTGATGCTGTTCTCCCAACAATGGGTGGTCAAACTGCATTAAATCTTTGTATTGAAGCTCAAGAAAAGAAAATTTGGAAAAAATACTCTGTTAAAATCATTGGTGTAGATATAGATGCAATTGAAATCACAGAGGATAGAGAGAAATTTAGAATTTTATTGAATCAAATTAATATTCCTGTTGCTCCAGCAGAAAGTGCTTCATCGTTTTTGAAAGGTAAAGAGATAGCACAAAAATTCGGCTTTCCTCTTGTAATTAGACCTTCATTTACCCTTGGCGGAACAGGTGCTTCAATTGTTTTTGAAGAAAATAAGTTTAACGATCTTCTAACAAGGGGCCTTGAGTCTTCACCGATTCATGAAGTTCTAATAGATAAAGCCCTAATAGGTTGGAAAGAATATGAATTAGAGCTATTGCGTGACAAAAATAATAACATTGTAATTATTTGTACAATTGAGAATATGGATCCAATGGGTATACATACTGGAGATTCAATTACAGTAGCTCCAGCTATGACGTTATCTGATACCACCTATCAAAGAATGAGAGATATGGCTATAAAGATGATGAAAAGTATTGGAGATTTTGCTGGAGGGTGTAATGTCCAATTTGCCGTTAGTCCTGATGAGAAAGAAGATATAATTGCCATAGAAATTAATCCTAGAGTTTCAAGATCTTCTGCTCTTGCATCTAAAGCTTCTGGATATCCTATTGCAAAAATTGCTGCTAAATTAGCTCTTGGATACACCCTTGACGAATTAAATAATCAAATTACTAAATCTACCTCAGCTCTTTTTGAGCCAACTCTTGACTATGTAATTGTTAAAATTCCAAGATGGAATTTTGACAAATTTGAAGGTTCAGATAGAACTCTTGGTCTTCAAATGAAAGCAGTGGGGGAAGTGATGGGAATAGGTAGGTCTTTTCAAGAAGCATTGCATAAAGCTACTCAGTCTTTAGAAATTAAAAGAAACGGTCTGGGTGCAGATGGGAAAGGTTATAAAGATTATAATACTATAATTGACAAGCTTACAAATGCCAGTTGGGACAGAGTTTTTGTTATTTATGATGCAATTCAGGCTGGAATTTCATTAGATAGAATATATGAAATTACAAAAATTGATATGTGGTTCTTAAAGCAATACGAAGAGTTAAATCAATTGGAACAAGAAATATCTAATTTAGATATTAACGATATTGGATATGATCTTTTGCTTGAGGCTAAACAAAAAGGGTTTGCTGATAGACAGATAGCTTACATGTTAAAGTGTCTAGAAAGTCAAGTATATAAGAAAAGAGAAGAAGTTGGAATTAAAAGGGTCTATAAACTTGTTGATACATGCTCTGCTGAATTTCCTGCCCAAACACCATATTATTATTCAACTTTTGAAGAAAAGATTAAGTCAAAAGATAATAAGGAATTTTCAGAGAATGAGAGTTTAGTTTCAGACAAAAAGAAAATAATTGTTTTAGGTTCAGGACCTAACAGAATTGGTCAAGGTATTGAATTTGACTATTGTTGTGTTCATGGAGTTTTAGCTGCAAGTGAATGTGGTTATGAGACCATAATGATAAACTGTAACCCAGAAACAGTTTCAACAGATTTTGATATATCAGATAAATTATACTTTGAACCTGTATTTTGGGAGCATATTTATGACATAATCAGGCATGAAAATCCTGAGGGTGTCATAGTTCAGTTAGGGGGTCAAACAGCTTTAAAACTTGCCGAAAAATTAGATCGATATAATATTAAAATAATTGGAACTGAATATAAATCACTTGATCTAGCAGAGGATAGAGGTAGTTTCTCAAATCTTTTAAAGATGAACAAGATTCCTTATCCTGATTTTGGTGTAGCTACTAGTGCCAAGGAAGCTGTTGAGTTATCTGCAAAATTAGATTTCCCAATTCTTGTAAGACCTTCTTACGTTCTTGGTGGCCAGGGGATGAAAATTGTAATAAATAAAGAGGAACTTGAAAAGCATGTTGTGGATCTTTTGTCTAAAATTCCAAATAATAAACTTCTACTTGATCATTACCTTGATGGAGCAATTGAAGCAGAAGCTGATGCTATATGTGATGGTGAAGATGTGTACATTATAGGAATAATGGAGCATATTGAACCATGTGGAATACATTCAGGTGACTCTAATGCATTACTCCCTGTTTTTAATTTAGGAGAATTAATAGTAAAGCAAATAAGAGAGCATACTAAAAAAATTGCACTTGCATTGAATACGGTTGGTCTAATTAATATACAGTTTGCAATTAAGGATGATAAAGTTTATATAATTGAGGCAAATCCAAGAGCTTCTCGAACTGTTCCATTTATTTCTAAAGCATACAAAGAGCCTTATGTAAATTTTGCTACAAAAGTTATGTTGGGTAAAAATAAAATTATGGACTTTGAGTTTAATCC
The DNA here is from genome assembly GCA_004213645.1 of Flavobacteriales bacterium. Lineage (GTDB taxonomy): Bacteria > Bacteroidota > Bacteroidia > Flavobacteriales > Flavobacteriaceae > Marisimplicoccus. Next base: position 78,487 of record SGZF01000003.1, read on the forward strand.
AAAATTAGACGGATATGCAATAAAACAACCTGTTTTTTCATTCAACAAGTTTCCTGATGTTAATAAACAACTAGGACCAGAAATGAAAAGTACAGGCGAAAGTATACTATTTATTGACGATCTAAATGATGATAATTTCTTTGAGCTATATTCTAGAAGAAAGATGTATTTAACTAAATAACACTTATTCAATTGGAAAATCGTCCAAGATCAATATCTGTTTTTTCTTATCATTTTCTGTTTTAATCTCCCTTTTCATTTTTCTTAACTTTTCTTGATAAATAATACTTGAAAATGTTTCACCTGAAATATGATCTAGAGCTCTTTTAAATAGCTTTTCATCAACATCTCCTAAAACACCCAGATTGGATAAACTTTCCAACAAATATATATCTGGGACTAGACCATCATCAAAATCTGCAAATCCAACAGAGTTTGCAGCTTTAGTTACAATTGGTTGCATTGCATATTTATGATTTGGATTAACATCTCCGTCATCATTTATATAATCCTTAATAGTAATTGAACCTGAATTTTTTCCAACAGTATAATCTCCAATATGAATAACATCAATATATGGATCTAGATTATTTATAATCCCTTCACTAGAAGATGCACTAGATGATGTGGTTAAAACATATACTCTAGTTAAATTAAGAGAATTTAATGATGAACCTGACTCTAATTCAGATTGAAATCTTGTAATAAAAGCTTCTTGATCATCTTTATACCTGTCTGTTACTTTAGAATTAAATACTCTTTGGGAATATATTGCATTTGTAAACTGACCTGTTATTAATGAAGCCAATATATTTTGAGTGTATGAGCTTCCACCAGGGTTATATCTGAGATCTACTACGAGTTCGTCAACATTATTATTTTTAAAATTTAAGAATACATTATTAAGCTCTTGGTTATAATCCTTATTCTCTGATTCAACAAAGCCAACAAATTGATTGTACATAAGATACCCTACCTTTTTATTATCTACTTCAACTATTTTCTCAATATATATTGGACTTTGAACCAAAACGGTTTTAATTAAATTAAAACTATTTTCATCAGAATATAATGTAGCACAGTTATCTGTGTTATCATAATCAAGTGTTGCAGTTCCAATAGAATAAGAATTAGCATCACTATACAATAGATCTCGATAATTGTCTCTGTTGATTCTAATATTATTAATAGTATTAAAAAACATTCCTCTCGTAATACCCTTTGCCTCTGCATCAGAATTTTTTTGAACATATCTTACATAACCAAAAACATCAGTATTATTACATTCAACAAATAGACCAAATTCCATACCATTAGATAATTCGACTCCTTGAAGAAGATTTTCAAGTTCTTCATAATCATCTTGAATCCAACTAAATCTATCATCTGGATGTTTTAAAGAATTAAAAAAATCATTTGGTTCGTATCTGTCAAGGAATGCCTCATAAGCTGTTGCATTATTTACTTTACTATCTGAGAGATTAGGCACATTCTCTTGCCAATAATACCAGTAGTTTAGACCTTCCCAAATAAAATCATTTATTTCAAGTTTTAATTCTCTTTCCTGATCTTCAATGTTAATTTCATCCTGTAGTTCATCAGATGCATCTTTGCTACAACTTACTATAAAAATCATTATAGTTATTAAATGGATATATATATATTTCATATTAAATTCCTGTATAGTTATGGGGGGAAATTTGTTTAAGCTCATTTTTTACACTTTCATTAATATCCAAAGTCTCAATAAATTGATCAAAGGATAATTTATCAATTTTATTATTATCTCTGGTAAGTTCTTTTAATATTTCATATGGATTGCTTAAGCCTTCTCTTCTTAGTATTGTTTGAATTGCCTCAGAAATAACAATCCAGTTGTCTTCAATATCCATTTTAATCTTTTCCTCGTTGACAAATATTTTATCTAATCCTTTTAAAACAGATTCAAAAGAAATTATTGAATGACCAAAAGGAACTCCAATATTTCTAAGAACCGTACTATCACTCAGGTCTCTTTGAAGTCTTGACTTGGTTAATTTATTTGACATAAAGTCAAAAATAGAATTGGCTAAACCAAGATTACCCTCAGAATTTTCAAAATCAATTGGATTTACTTTATGAGGCATTGCAGATGAACCCACTTCATTTTTTACAATTTTTTGTTTAAAGTAGTCTTTAGAAATATAGAGCCAAATATCTACACACATATCTAAAATAATATTATTAATCCTTCTACAATTGTCACAAAGTGCAGCAAAAGAGTCATAATGTTCAATTTGAGTTGTAGGGAATGAATAATTTAATTTTAATTCATTTTCAATGAAGTTCTCTCCAAATTTTTTCCAGTCAATTTCTGGATATGCAACTTTATGAGCATTGAAATTACCAACTGCTCCTCCAAATTTTGCAGAATTTGGAATATCTCGAAGAGAATTAACTTGTTTATTAATTCTAGTCCAAAAAACTTTGAATTCTTTTCCAAGTTTTGTTGGTGTTGCAGGTTGACCATGAGTTCTTGCAATAATAGTAATATCTTTAAGCTCCTCAGATTTATCATTAATTGCTCCCAGCACTTGATCAATTTTCTTTAGGTATACATTATTAATAAAGTCCTTTATAGATAACGGGATAGCAGTATTATTAATATCTTGAGAAGTTAATCCAAAATGGACAAATTCCTTATATTCAGTAATTCTTAGTTCTTCAAACTTTTGTTTGATAAAATATTCAACAGCTTTCACATCATGGTTTGTGATTTTCTCAATTTTTTTAATTTCAATGGCATCATCATTAGAAAAGTTATTATAAATTTCTCGTAGATCATCAAATTTTTTAATATTAAATTCTTTAAGTTGAGGTATTCCAAGTTTGCAAAGAGAAATAAAATATTCAATCTCAACTTTTAATCTATAATAGATTAGAGCTTTTTCACTAAAATATTCATTTAAAACTATAGTTTTGTCAAAATATCTTCCGTCAATAGGGGAAATTGAATTTAAATTAAATTCATTCATACAGCAAAGATAAGCTAACTTGATAGTATATTAAAATTCAAGTAGTTTGTATTCATCATAACATTCATTTATGGCTTCCATTATTTGAAGATCATTTGCTTGTTGGATAAAAGTATCTGAAAAATTACAATTTCTTAAAATTTCATCAATTTCAACTTTTTCGACTCCAAGAAGCTGAACAAGAACCTCTCTATCAAATTTAGTTGATAATAAATTTTTAATTTCAATATCCTCTCTCATTAATCTTAATTTATCCATTTTTGATGATTTCTTTCTAAAAAGATTATTAAGAAAGTCTGCTGGATTAAAAATTGCTCCAATTACTTTGGATATACCAGATCTTGACCTTCTACCTGCTTCATATCCTAGATTAGGTAAACCTATAATTCTATATCTTGTTGCTGTGTTTACAGGTGCATTCTTAACATCAATTTCTAAATACCCAGTTAATTTGTAGGGTTTAATTATTATCTCTTCTAATGCAAATGCAAGTTCTGTAAGTTCAATTGTATTATCATCAAATCTAATTAAATCATTAGTAACTACAATTTTTAGTGGTTTATAACCTATGTAAGAAAAATATAAGGTGTCATTAACTTTTGCTTCAATTTCAAATTCTCCTTTAACATTAGATATAGTTCCTTTTACTTTAGTTAAGTTAAGAACATGAACGTTTTGAAGAATCACTTCACTAGTTTCACTTTGAACTTTACCTCTAACATTTTGGATTTGTTCTTGAGAGAAAGTTAAATTTGAAATGGTTAGTGTAATAAATAGTATTATCTTTTTCATCGGGCTAATTGCTAAATTAGAAAGAATATATTATAATTAACTATGAATTATTATGCAGATGTAATACTTCCTCTTCCTTTAAAGGGAACATTCACTTATCATATTACAAAAAAACAGAAGGAAAGCTTAGATATTGGGTTCAGAGTAGCAGTTAGTTTTGGTAAAAGAAAAGTTTATACAGGAATAATTAAAAAAGTTCATAATACCAAGCCTGAATTATATGAAACTAAACCAATTGAATTTATATATGACGAAGAGGCACTTGTAACAGAATTGCAAATTGATTTTTGGAGTTGGATTTCTAGATATTATTTTACTCCAATTGGAGATGTTCTAAAAGCAGCAATTCCGTCAACTTTCCTGTTAGAGAGTGATACGGTCATTATAAAAAAAGAAGTTGATAAAAATACTATTGAACAAATGTCGGGAGATGAATTTTTGATATATGAGGCACTAGATTTTAAAAACTTAAAAATTAACGAAGTTTCAGATATAGTAGACAAGAAAAATACTTACACTATTATTCAAAAAATGATTTTAAAAGATTTAGTGGAATTAAATTTTGAAATAAATGAGAAATATAAACCAAAACTAGTTAGTGTTGTTTATGTAAATAAAGAATTTACAGATAATATGTCTAATAATGATTTTCTTGAAAAACTACATCAATCACCTAAACAAAAAGAGATTCTACTTCAAATAATTAGCAAAATAAATTTAAAGAAGTATATAGCAGTAAAAGATTTAAAGAAAACATTAAATTTTTCTGATAGTTCTCTAAAAAGCTTACAAGAGAAAGGATTTATACTAATTAAAAAAGTTAAAATTGACAGAATAACTTACGATGATAATTATTCTTTAAAAATTAATGATCTTTCCGAAAATCAAAAAAAAGTACTAAATCAAATTCAAAATCAGTTAGAAGAAAAAGAAGTGATTCTTTTAGATGGAGTAACCTCGTCAGGAAAAACTGAGATTTATATAAAGATTATAGAAAGTTACATTGAAAATAATGAGCAGGTTCTTTACTTGTTACCCGAGATTTCTCTTACAACTCAAATTATTCAAAAACTTAAATCAAATTTTGGTGATAAAATTTCAGTTTTCCATTCTAAATATTCTTTAAACGAAAGAACCGAGGTTTGGAAAAAAATAAAAAATAATGATAAAAAATCTAGATTAATTGTTGGGGCTAGATCATCAATTTTTCTTCCATTTAATAATTTAGGCCTAATAGTTGTTGATGAGGAACATGAAACATCTTATAAGCAGCAAGAACCTTCACCCAGATATAATGCAAGAGATTCTGCTATATTCCTATCTAAATTAAATAATTCAAAAGTAATACTTGGATCAGCAACCCCATCAATTGAGTCAACTTTTAATGCCAAAAATAAAAAGTATGGATATGTTAAATTAAATGAAAGGTATGGAAATGTGAAAATGCCAAATGTATTGCCTATTGATATGAAGAGTGAAATAAAACATGAGTTTAGTCCTGTTTTTTCATTAAAATTAGTTCATGAAATAAAAAAAACTTTGAAAGAGGGAAAGCAGGTGATATTATTTAGAAACAGAAGGGGCTATTCACCTCAATGGCTTTGTGATTCATGTGGAAATGCTATTATGTGCGATAATTGTGATGTTAGTTTAACTTATCATACATCATCAAATACACTAAAGTGTCATTATTGTGGATTTTCTTCAAAAGCTGAAAAGAAATGTTCAACATGTGGCTTTGATTCAATGAGTTTCAAAGGTGACGGTACCCAACAGATTGAAGAAATAGTTAATGAAATATTTCAAAATGTAAGAATCGGAAGAATGGATTGGGATTCAACCAGAGGAAAATGGTCATTTGAAAAAATTATTAATTCTTTTGCTAACCATGAAATAGATATACTTATAGGAACTCAAATGGTAACAAAAGGGTTAGATTTTAAAAATGTTAGTCTTGTTGGTGTTCTTAACACTGATCATTTTCTCAATTTCCCAGATTTTAGAGCACATGAAAAAGCCTTTCAAATATTAACACAAGTTGCAGGAAGATCTGGAAGATCTGGAGAACAAGGAAAAGTCTTTCTCCAGACCTATCAGCCAGATCACCCGATAATTAAAAATGTAATAAATAATGAGTATGATAAAATGTATAATAACCAACTAACTGAAAGAAAAGACTATAAATACCCACCATTTGTCAGAATAATCAGAATTACTATTAAGGACAAGAGTTATGATAAATTAAATAATGCATCTGAATGGTTAAATAGAGTAATTAGAGATAATTTTAAAGGTATTGTCCTTGGTCCAGTTTATCCAGAAATAGCTAGAATTAAAAATAAATATAATAAGGAGTTTTTAATTAAATTGAAAAATTTAAATGAGCTTAATAAATTTAGAAGTACATTTCAATCAATACATAAAAGCTTTGATTCAATATCTAAATTTAGAAGTGTCAGAATCGTTGTAGATGTTGATCCAATATAGTATCTACTTTAGGTAAAATAAATTTGGCAGATTATATATAATAACCTAATTTTGCGGCCTAAGATTTTAAGATGAAAAACTACGAAACTGTATTTATTTTAAACCCAGCTCTATCTGAAGAGCAGGTAGAAAAATCTGTAGACAAATATGAAAAGTATTTAAAGTCTAATGGCGCAAAGATAATTAGTAAAGAGATTTGGGGCTTAAAAAAATTAGCATATACTATCGAAAATAAAAATAGTGGTTTTTATAATCTTATAGAATATACAGCACCTGCAGAACTAGTTTCATCAATTGAGCTCGATTTTACAAGAGATGAAACTGTAATGAGATATTTGACAGTAACTCTCGATAAACATGCAATTGCATGGGCTGAAAAAAGAAGAAATAGAAGTACAAAAAAAGCTAGTTAATTATGGCAGGTATTGAGGAACAATCTAAAATTAAAAATGAAGGTGAAATAAGATATCTTTCACCACTAGATATTAGTACTTCAAAAGCTAAGAAGTATTGTATGTTTAGAAGATCAGGTATTAAATATGTAGATTATAAAGATCCTGACTTTCTTGGTCGATTCATAAATGAACAAGGTAAAATTTTACCAAGAAGACTAACAGGTACTTCTCTTAAATATCAAAGAAAAGTTGCCGTTGCTGTTAAAAGGGCTAGACATCTTGGATTACTTCCTTATGTTGGAGACTTATTGAAATAATTATGGATATTATATTAAAAGAAAATGTTGTTAATGTTGGGTTCAAAGATGAGTTAGTTTCAGTTAAACCCGGTTATGGAAGAAACTTTTTAATCCCAACGGGTAAAGCTGTTCTTGCTACTGAATCTGCAAAAAAAGTTTTAGCTGAAAATCTTAAGCAAAAAGCTTTTAAAGAAAAGTCAGTAATTGAAGATGCTGAAAAAATTGCAAAAAAAATTACAAAGTTAGAACTACAGATATCTGTTAAAGTTGGACCTGATGGTAAACTTTTTGGATCAATCTCTAATTCAGATGTTGCTAAGAGCCTTCTTACAAATAAAATTGAAGTTGAAAAAGAAAATATTTCTATACCTGGTAAATCAATCAAAAGGATTGGAAAATACCAAGCGAGTATAAGATTACATAGAGAAGTGTCTACTCAATTAAATTTTGAGCTTCAGGCTGAAAAGAAATAATTTCATAACTTTAGTGTTCACCTGATTATCAATTAAACTTTTGATGTCTCAAAAACTTAACACTCCAAAAGGTACAAGAGATTTTTCCTCTTTAGAAATTAAAAAAAGAGACTATCTTTTAAACACTCTAAAACAATGTTTTAAAACATTTAATTTTCAGGAAATTCAGACTCCATCTTTTGAAAACTTATCTACTCTTACGGGTAAGTATGGTAATGAAGAGGATAATTTGATTTTTAAAATACTCTCTTCTGGAGATAAAATTAAAAAAGCTGATACTGAAGCTTTTAAAGAGAATAAACTAACAAAATTTTCTAATTCATTATCAGATAAGGCATTAAGATATGACTTAACTGTTCCTTTATCTAGATTTGTTTCTCAAAATTTAAATAATTTATCATTTCCTTTTAAAAGATTTCAAACTCAATTAGTTTGGAGAGCTGAGAGACCTCAAAGAGGAAGATTGAGAGAGTTTCTTCAATGTGATGTAGATATTATAGGTGAGCCTAATTATTTAAATGAGGTAG
>SGZF01000030.1 GCA_004213645.1 Flavobacteriales bacterium
GGTTAGCAGATTTATAACCAGTACATGAATTTATGAGATTAATTCTGTAAAATTTCTGTAAATCGTCAAAGTCTTTTTTAGATAAATGTTTCATTAATCAAAAGTATAAAGAAATCTTTTAAATTTGCAATGCTTGGGTGATTAGCTCAGTTGGTTTAGAGCACTACCTTGACAGGGTAGGGGTCACTGGTTCGAATCCAGTATCACCCACTATGGCAAAAAAAATATTTTTAACACCAATAGTTACACTAGGAATTATTTTTATCATTCTTGGATTAAGATGGATGCTAGTTGATGAGCCTTGGATGCTTGATAAAGTTGCAAATGAAGAAAGGCTTAATATGACTTTCGATAAATTATTTAATGAAGAAATTAATGAAACTCTGCCGGGCTATCTTAAGCAAATCTATCGTTTCTTTGGTCTTTGGGTCTCTATAATTGGTCTTTTTATAGTCTCTTTAGCTAAAACAAAATTTATTGAAAATAAAGCCTTTGCAAGAAACTTATTGATTTGTATTGGGATCATGGTAATATCTGCTCAGATAATGGCATATTTCCTTATCCCTAGCTCTCCTTTTATATACCTTGGTTGGGGAAGTATCCTTATGTTTTTAGTCTCATTGTGGGGTTATAGAAAACTTTCTTAAAAAGGAAGATTACCTAAATCTATATTACCACCTGTAATAATAACTCCGATTTTTTTTCCTTTAAACTCATCTTTATTTTTTAAGATTCCAGCTAGTGGAAGTGAACAAGACGGCTCACATATTATATTAAGGCGTTGCCAAATTAATTTCATTGAATCAATTATCTCATCTTCTGTGATTCTTATAATCTTGTTTACTTCATCAAGAATAATAGGAAAATTTTTATCTCCAAGCTGAGTTCTTAAACCATCAGCAATAGTATTAGTAGTAATATTAGTCTCAATTTTACCACTTATTAAAGATCTGTACGCATCATCTACTTCAAAAGGTTCTGTCCCAATTATTGAGCAATTATTTCCAAAATATTTTGCTGCTAAGGCGCTTCCAGCTATTAGACCTCCACCCCCTATTGGAACTAATATATGATCAAAAGAACCATATTGTTCTATAAGCTCCTTAGTTGCAGTACCTTGACCTAGAATAACATCTATATTATTGGAAGGATGAATAAAAGTAGCACTCTTAGAATCTACTACATCCTGAGCTGCTGCTTCTCTAGCCTCAAGATTTGGTTCACATTCAATTAATTCCCCACCATAACCTTTAACAGCCTCTTTTTTTATTTCAGGAGCATTTGAAGGCATAACTATATAAGCCTTTATTCCAATTTTTTTTGCAGCTAGTGAAATTGCCTGAGCATGATTTCCAGAAGAGTGAGTAACAACCCCGTTATTTTTCTGTTCATTAGAAAGTCTAAGAATTGCATTTGATGCCCCCCTCATTTTAAATGCACCCATTTTTTGAAAATTTTCACATTTAAAATAAACTTCAGCCCCTGATATTTCATTAATGTAACTTGATGTTAAGACAGGAGTGTTATGAATAAATGGTTTAATACGATTATGACAATCTATTAAATCTAATTTTTTTATTTCCATTTTATATTACAACCAATACTTGGTTTTTGTAAATCATTATTCTCAATACCATTTATAAGACAATCAATTGCATTTTTAATGTCATCCCCATTGGATTCAATTTCGTTACCTGGCCTTGAATCATCAAGTTGTCCTCTGTAAACTAATCTTAGGTTGTCATCATATAGATAAAAATCAGGGGTACATGCTGCATCATATGCTTTAGCAATTTCTTGGCTCTCGTCATACAAATACGGGAAATTAAAATCATTTTCAATAACATTTATTTTCATTTTTTCAGGACTATCCTCAGGATAATTAATAACATCATTACTAGAGATAGCAATAAATTTTATTTGATCACTTTGGTATTGTTTAGCCAATTTACTTATTGTAGGATTTACATGCTTAACATATGGACAATGATTACAGATAAACATTATAACTGTTCCAACTGTGCCTTTATTTTCTGCAAGCGAAAAAGTAGAATCAGAAGTCACATCTAATAGATTAAAATCAGGTGCTTTACTTCCTAGAGATATCATGTTTGACGGAGTTCTTGCCATAATTATGTCTAATATAAAAAAAGTTCCTATTACAGGGGTATTACAATACCTATTAAATTGTTAAGTATTAACTTTGTATTTAATCATGCTATTTAAATGAACAAATTAACAAAAAAAGAAAGATTTCAAGAAAGTGTTCTTTCAAGGTTTCATGTCTACAATAGTATTTTCTCTACTCTTCCCTACGATAGTATTTCAGACACTGGAAACCTACTGCCAATTTTTACTGAATTTTGTAAACTGGGATATGCTAAAAAATTAGATCCTAAGACTATAGTTGAAGATTTTTTTTCAAAATACTGTGAAGAATATTCAGAGGAAAATAAGATATCCTTAATTTTTAGGTTCATACAATATGTGGAAAGACAGGTAGTACTTTTTGATGCTATAGAAGATGCATCATTTATCAAAGTAAATAATGTTGATGGAATAGGAACCATAAGGAACCTTAAAGAATTAGTTGAATCTTCCAATAAAAAGAAAGAATTAAAAAAATACCTAAAATCATTTAAAATTAAACCTGTCTTAACTGCACATCCAACCCAGTTTTATCCTGGTTCAGTGCTTGGGATAATTACAGATCTTGCTAATTCAATCGAAAATAATGATTTAACCGAAATTAAAAATCTATTATCACAGCTGGGTAAAACACCTTTCTTTAAACAAAAGAAACCCACTCCTTATGATGAAGCAGTAAGTTTATCCTGGTATTTAGAAAATGTATTTTATTATTCTGTAAGTAATATTTTTAAATATGTGAAATCAAATATTTTTGATAATAAATATGAGCATTTTGATCTGATATCAATCGGTTTTTGGCCTGGAGGTGATAGAGATGGAAACCCATTTGTTACATCTGAGATTACATCTAAAACAGCAAAAAAATTAAGGAGTGATATTATAAAGAATTACTATAGAGATGTTAGGGTTTTGAGAAGGAAATTAACTTTCAAAAAAATTGAAGAAGTGATTGTTGAAATAGAAGATTCTTTATGGGTCAGTATTTTTGAAACAAATAAAGAACCTAAAATTAAATTAGAAGTTTTAAAGGAAAAACTAAACTTTATTAAAGAGACTTTATTAAAGGAGCATAAATCTTTATTTCTAGATGAACTTCAAGACCTTATTGATAAGGTAAATATTTTTGGTTATCATTTTGCCACACTTGATATTAGACAAGACTCAACTATTCATTCGGATGTATTTAAAGAGATTATTAAAACTTATTTTAAAAAACAACTTACAGGCAAATATGAAAACCTTTCGGAAGAAAAAAAGATACAAATTCTATCACGCTTAAATGTCAGAATCAATTCAAATAAATTTCAAAATGATCTTGCAAAATCTACAATAGAGTCAATTGAACTAATAAGTCAAATTCAAAAATCAAATGGACAAAAAGGATGTCATAGATATATTATTAGCAATAATTACTCTTCTGTAAATATTATTGAAGTTTTTACTATGATTAGATTAACACTAGGTAATAATTTTAATGTAGATATTGTACCTCTTTTTGAATCTATTTCAGATCTAGAAAACGCAAGCATTATTATGGACAAGATATATTCTAACAAACCTTATATAAATCATCTTAAAAGAAGAGGTGATATACAAAATATTATGCTTGGTTTCTCTGATGGAACAAAAGATGGAGGATACCTTACTGCTAACTGGAGTATTCTTAAAGCCAAAGAGTCTTTAACTAAGGTTTCAAGAAAATATGGAATAAAAGTTGTTTTTTTTGATGGGAGAGGTGGCCCCCCAGCAAGAGGTGGTGGAAATACTCATCAATTTTACAGTTCATTAGGAGATTTTATTGAGTCAGACGAAATACAGTTAACTGTTCAAGGTCAAACTATAAGTTCAAATTTTGGTACAATTAAATCTTCTCAATATAACATGGAACAATTGATTAGTTCTGGAATAAAAAATAGAATTTTATCAAACCCTGAAGTCTTTAATAAGAGAAATAGAAAAACTATTGAGAAGCTCTCATCAATTAGTTATGATTCATACAAAGAGTTTAAAAGCCATCCTTCATTTATACCTTATTTGCAAAAAATGAGTACAATTAAATACTATTCAAAAACTAATATTGGAAGTAGGCCATCAAAAAGGGGTAATAAAAGTGAAGAATTTAATTTTAATAAATTAAGAGCTATTCCTTTTGTTGGAAGTTGGAATCAGCTCAAACAAAATGTTCCAGGATTTTATGGATTAGGAACATCAATTAATTATTTCTATAAGAACAACAAAATCAAAGATGTAAAACTACTTTATCAGGAGGTCCCCTTTTTTAGAGCTCTTGTTTCTAATAGCATGATGAGCTTAACAAAATCTTTCTTTGAACTTACTTCATATATGAGTAAAGATGAAGAGTTTGGAGAATTTTGGAAAATAATTCATGATGAATATCAGCTAACAAAAAAGATGCTACTTAAGATTTCTAATTTTAAGGAGTTGATGGAAAATGAACCTGCAAATAAACTATCAATTAATACAAGAGAAAATATTGTTATGCCTTTAATTACAATACAACAATATGCTCTTCAAATAGTAAAAGAGATTGAATCAGGAAAAATAAAAAGAAAAGATAAATCAGTATTTGAAAAAATAATTACAAGATCTCTCTATGGAAACATTAATGCAAGCAGAAACTCTGCTTAAGTTTCCTTATATTTAAAATCAATTAAAAAATTATTAAAAATGAAAAAATATATTTTACTATTTGCAATTCTACTTGCTTCATGTGATACACCAGCAGAAGAAACTCAAGGTTTTGGTTTTTGGGGAGGCGATGAAGAAGAGACATTTATTGCTGGACCATCAGAAACAACAGATTTATATAATAAATTTATAGATGCTCACAATGAGCAGGATATGGAAGTCATTGCTTCTCTCTTATCTGAAGATTTAGTTATTTATCATTCAGATGGAAGAACAGTTGAGGGTAAGGCTTCTCATCTTGAAGGACTTCAATCATGGTTTGATCAAACAAACCCTTCTTTTAATCCTTATTGGGGTATGCCCTACGTTGGAGTAAATAAAGGAGAAACATGGATGATTGCTGCTCACCAAACTATTACAACTGTAGATGGAAATGAAACTTCAACTGGAACTATGTTAGATATTCAGTTTACTGATGGATTAGTTAGCATAATAATCGTATACGATAGACAAACTCAACCTCAAGAATAAAGTATATTGGATTTAATACTTTTAGTCTTAGGTCTAATATTATGTCTAATTGGAATTCTTGGGAGTTTTTTACCTATAATACCTGGCCCGGTTAGTTCTTGGCTAGGTATTTTACTTTTATATTCTACCTCTACAGTTGAATTTAACTTAAACTTCATTTTGATAACTTTTACTGTTGCTATATCAGTTGGTTTTCTTGATTATATAATTCCTATACTTGGTGTAAAAAAACTTGGTGGGACTAGATCAGGACAAATAGGTACTATTATTGGATTAATACTTTGCTTAATTTTACTTGGTCCGATAGGGATAATTATAGGTCCATTTCTAGGTGCTTTATTAGGCGAAATGTCTACTAATAAGTCATTTCAAGATTCCTTAAAACCTGCATTTGGTTCTTTTATTGGAGTTATAGCAGGAAGTATTATTAAATTTTTAATTAGTCTCAGCTTTTTGTTTTTTTATATTGATATTTTTTGGGGATATAGAGAAAGTTTCTTTTAAAATAAATTCCTAAATTGAGAAAATCAAATAAATATTTAAATTGAAAAAATTCGAAAAAACATTTTTCGCTTCATGGACTGATCTTGATCCAAACTGGCATGTTGCAAATCATAATTATATAAAATATGCTGCTGATACTAGAGTTTCTTTTTTTTCAGTTATTATGCTCGATAAAGATAAATTTGAAGATTTACAAATCGGACCTGTTTTATTCTATGAACATATGCATTATTACAGAGAAATTTTAATAGGAGTTGAATTTAATGTGAATATAGAAATTGATGGTTATAGTGAGGATGGTAAA
>SGZF01000031.1 GCA_004213645.1 Flavobacteriales bacterium
CTTGGTATGTGTTCATACCTTGCAGTTTCAAAGACAGTAAAAACAGCTGATGGTTTAGGTAAAGCGGTAATCTTTGTTTTAACAATCTCTGTTCCTATTAATTATTTAATTGACCAGTATCTTTTAGCTCCAGGAGCCTTAACATGGATAGGACCTCAATTTCAAGATGTAAACTTATCTTTTTTAACATTTATAATGTTTATTGCTGTTATAGCATCAATGGTTCAATTAGTTGAAATGATTGTTGAAAAAGTTTCTCCTACTTTATACGGAAGTTTAGGAATATTTCTTCCACTTATTGCCGTTAACTGTGCAATACTTGGAGGCTCACTTTTTATGCAACAAAAAGATTTTGTAAACACTTTTGAGTCTGCCGTCTATGGTTTTGGTTCAGGAATTGGTTGGTATTTAGCAATAGTTGCAATTGCTGCAATTAGAGAGAAAATTACATATTCTAGTATTCCAGATCCATTAAGAGGTCTTGGAATAACATTTATCATTACTGGTTTAATGGCTCTTGGTTTTATGAGTTTTATGGGTATTAAAATTTAATATAATGGATATAAATGTAATAATTGCAAGTACAGTAGGTCTTTTTGTAATAACTCTTATTTTAGTTACAATGCTACTAGTTGCTAAAGAGAGACTTTTACCATCTGGTCCTGTTAAACTTTTAATAAATGGTGAAAAAGATGTTGAAGTTAGCTCTGGTGATACCTTATTAACTACTCTTGGGAATAATAAAATTTTTCTTCCATCTGCATGTGGTGGTGGTGGAACCTGTGTTCAGTGTAGATGTCAGGTAATTGAAGGAGGTGGTGATATATTACCGACAGAGGAACCTCATTTTACAAGAAAAGAAATTTCTGAAGGATGGAGACTTGGATGTCAAGTTAAAGTAAAGCAGGATATGAAAATTGAAGTTCCTGAAGAAGTTTTTGGTATAAAAAAATGGGAAGCTAAGGTCAAAAGTAATTATAATGTTGCATCGTTTATCAAAGAGTTTGTAATTGAAATTCCTGAAGAAATGGATTATAAAGCTGGAGGATATATTCAAATTGAGATACCAGAGTGTGATATTAATTATCAGGATATGGATATAACATCTCACCCTGAAGAACATCCAGATGATCCACAAAAATTCAAACATGAATGGGATAATTTTAATCTTTGGCCTTTGAATATGAAGAACAATGAAACTGTTGAAAGAGCATATTCAATGGCATCTTATCCAGCTGAAGGAAGGGAGATAATGTTAAACGTTAGAATTGCAACCCCACCATGGGATGGTAAAAAAAATGATTGGATGTCTGTAAATCCTGGTATTGCTTCCTCTTATATTTTTTCAAAAAAACCGGGGGACACTGTTACAATTTCAGGACCTTATGGTGAATTCTTTATTAATGACTCAGATGCAGAAATGCTTTATGTTGGGGGAGGTGCAGGAATGGCACCCATGAGATCTCATTTATATGAACTATTTCGAACTATTAAGACGGGTAGAAAAGTGACTTTCTGGTATGGTGGTAGATCCAAAAGAGAGCTTTTCTACGTTGATCATTTCAGGTCTCTAGAAAAGGATTATCCAAATTTTAAATTTTATATCGCTTTATCAGAACCTCTTGAGGAGGATAATTGGAAAGTTAAAGATTCCCTTGAGGGAGATGGTGATGGTTTTGTAGGATTTATTCATCAAGTAGTAATTGATAACTATCTTTCTGAGCATGATTCACCCGAAGATATTGAGGTTTATTTCTGTGGACCTCCATTAATGAATCAAGCGGTTGATAAAATGGCTGAAGATTTTGGTGTCCCACCTGAAAATGTAAGGTTTGATGACTTCGGAGGTTAATGAACATTTTATTTAAAATAATTTCTTTTCTATCATTATTACTCATTAGTTGTAATGTTGATTCATCATTTTATAAAAGGATTCAGGGTGATGCGCTTGGTACTACTTATAAAGTGATAGTTCAATCTGAGTATAATTCCAGTGTAATTAAACAAAGTATTGATTCAATTTTTGAGGTTGTAAATAATTCAATGTCAACATATAGAACTAGCTCAATTATATCTAGAGTTAATCGTTCTCAAAATCCAGTTGAAGTTGACAGTCATTTTATTGAAGTTTTTAAAAAATCACAAGAAATATGGAAACTTTCTAATGGATATTTTGATCCTACAGCTGGTTCGATTGTTAATCTATATGGTATGGGCCCAAATACTAATGTGCAGTCAATTAATAGATATAAAATTGATAGTGTTATGCAATATGTAGGTTTGGATAAAGTATACTTAGACAAACAAAATAGAATAGTCAAACCCAAAAAAGGTGTTTATATTGATTTTAATGCGATTGCAAAAGGATACTCTGTTGATTTAATTAAGGATTTATTGATGCAAATAAACTCAGAGAATTTTCTAATTGAGGTTGGGGGAGAACTAATTACTATGGGTAAGAATGAAAAAAACAAGAAATGGAAAGTTGCGATCCAAAATCCTATTGATTTGAGTAGTTATTATTCAGAAATTTCACTAGATGGAATGTCATTAGCTACTTCTGGTAACTATAGAAAATTTAGGGTGGATTCTCAAACTGGTGCTAGATATGCTCACATTGTTAACCCAATTAACGGTGAGTCAATGACAAATAATATATTAAGTGCTTCAGTAGTTTCTAGTTCTTGTATTGAGGCAGATGCTTGGGCAACTAGTTTAATGTTAATGGACCCAATAGAAGCCGCTAAAATAATAAATAATATTGCAGATATAGAAGTATTGATATTGACAGCAATAGATGATCAGATTATACCTATTAAGTCTGATGGTTGGGATTTAATTACTAGGTAACTTTTTTCCAATTGGTATTAAATCATTTTTCAATAAACCATATTTTATAATTAGATCTTTAGAAATTTTTGATGAGTAGTTTAACATTTCAACTTTAAATCCTGCCTGCTCAACTCTATCTTTAAAATCTAGACCATATTCTCTGACATGGTCATATTGTCCATAAAACTCTTCTCTTTCAATTTTAGATTTTATTGATGGATCTTCAAATGTGTTTTCTCTTTTTAAGTTTATAGGCACCTGTAAAAACGATATACCATTATACTTTAAAACTCTATAAATTTCATTTAATGCTGATTTATCATCCTCTATATGTTCAAGAACATGATTGCAAATAATCAAGTCAAAGGATTCATCTTTAAAATCCACAGACGTTAAATCTCCCTTTATATCCGCAATTGGTGAATCTAAGTCAAAAGTTATGTAGTCCCAATTTTTTAATTTTTTAAATTTTTTATAAAAAACTTGTTCAGGTGCAACATGTAAGACTTTTAAATTTGAATTTAATAAATTGGTTTCTTTCTCCAGATATAACCATAAAAGTCTATGTCTTTCTAGTGATAAAGTACCTGGACATAAAGCATTCTTCCTAATTTTTTTATACCCATATGATAGAAATCGCGAATAATTACTTTCATCAATTGGATCGGTATATTTTTTTCCTTGATATATTATCCTGAGTATCGGTGTAATTAGAAAGCTGTATTTTATTAAAAATTTCCTTGGTAGGAATTTCAAAATATACTTCATCAATCAAAAATTTTTTTAAAATCTGCTTCTTCATTAGAATCTATTCCAAGTTCGTCATATATAAAATCAAAGGTAGATAGAATTTCAGGTTCCCCGTTTATTATAGCAATATTATGTTCGAAGTGTGCACTTACCAGTCCATCTTGAGTTACAAAAGTCCAACCATCATCTTCTAGGCTTATTTTTTCTGTACCCATATTTATCATAGGCTCAATTGCTAAAACTAGGCCATTTTTTAAAATCTTACCAGTTCCTGATTTACCATAATTTGGAATTTCTGGTTCTTCATGTAAATTTTTTCCTAAACCATGGCCAACTAATTCTCTTACTATTCCATAACCATGTTGGTCAATATAATATTGAATAGCATTACCAATATCACCAACACTATTATTAACCTGCATTTTTTCTATACCCACATACAGAGACTCTTTAGTAATATTCAACAATTTTTCAATTTTTTCAGAAACTTCCCCAACTTTAAAAGTATAAGCATGATCACCATAGTATCCATCTTTAATGACCCCACAATCAACAGATATAATATCTCCATTATTTAGTGGTTTGCTACAAGGAATTCCATGAACAACCTGGTCATTCACACTCACACATAATGTATTTGGAAAGTTATTATAACCTTTAAATCCTGGCTTTCCATTATTGTCAAGAATAAACTCCTCTGCGATTTTATCAAGGTATAAAGAGTTTACTCCTGGCTTAATCTCTCTTGCCATTAGACCCAGAGTCCTAGATACTAATTGAGCACTATTACGAATTTTTTTTATTTCCTCGATTTGTTTTAATATCATTCTGAAAAATATACGTTTTTATAACCCATATCATTTATTATTCTAAAAATATCATTTTCTAAATTTTCATAAGGAAATTCAACTATTCTATTTTCTTCTTTAGAATTTTTCAAAAAGATAATAGTTGGAGTATTAGTTATATCTTTTCCAATTTCAAGTCCATCAATAGTTTTCTTTTCAGAATTTAATAAAACTATTCTGAGATTTTCATTAGAAAAATTCAATGTGTTTAAAATTTTTAAAAATCTTGGGACTTCTCTCTCACTATCATGACATTTAGTATTCATAAAAATTTCGATGTTATATTCATTTAATTTTGAAAAATCCTCATTTTGGGTAACACCATCAACTATATATGATTCATAATTTTTTTGAAACCAAGAAGTATTAGGAGAGTTAAATAAATAGTCGACATCAACCTCTCCTTCATTAATTAAATACTTTTCATTTGTCGCACATGCTATAATTGAAAGAGTAAGTAAATAAATTATTTTTTTCATTTTATTAGAGATTTTCCATTCATTTCATTTGGTTTTTGTATGCCCATAATATCCAAAATTGTGGGGGCTACATCTGCTAATATTCCATTGTCTAAATTATTTCTATCAGAGTTAACAATAATTACTGGAACAGGGTTAATTGTATGCGACGTATTCTCAGATCCATCATTATTTAGCATTTTTTCACAATTTCCATGGTCTGCAATAATAATTGTTACATAATTATTAATACTTGCTGTGTCAACTATCTCCCCTAGGTGTTTATCAACCGATTCACATGCTTTCACTGCTGCTTTAAAATCACCTGTATGTCCAACCATATCAGGGTTAGCAAAGTTCAAACAAATAAATCCAAACTTATCTTTTTTCATCTCAATGATTACATTTTTAGTAACTTCTTCAGCACTCATTTCAGGTTTTAAATCATATGTAGCAACTTTTGGAGATGGGCAAAGAATTCTTTCTTCACCAGAAAATGATTCTTCTAAACCACCATTAAAAAAATATGTAACATGAGGATACTTTTCAGTCTCAGCAATTCTTAATTGAGAAATGCCATTCTTAGATAGGACTTCTCCTAATGTATTTTTTAATATATTTTTTTTAAAAATAGGTTTAGCAACTGTAAAAGTTTGATCATAATTCGTGAGTGTATAAAAATTCTTTGTTATTGATTTCATTCCTGATTCAATAAAATCTTTTTCGCATAAAACTGATGTGAGTTGTCTGCCTCGGTCTGATCGATAATTAAAAAAAATAATTATATCTTCTTGATTAAATCTATGGATAATATTACCATTATTATCAGTCTTTATTGTAGGTTCAATAAATTCATCCGTAATATTATTTCTGTATGACTCTTCTAGTTCATTACAGAAGCTAGTCGTTTTTTTTCCAACTCCATTATAAATTAAGTCATATGCTTTTTTTACTCTTTCCCACCTGTTATCTCTATCCATAGAGAAATATCTACCTATAATTGTAGCTAATATTCCACCATTTTTTTTACAAAACTTTTCAATTGAATCAATAAATTTAACTCCAGATTTAGGATTAACATCTCTTCCATCTGTAA
>SGZF01000004.1 GCA_004213645.1 Flavobacteriales bacterium
AATTGGATACATATTGTCTGAGACAATTAACCTATTATCAGAAGATACTAATTCCCAATACTGATCATAAGTTGGAAGACTAACGCCTGCCCATTTACAATATTCAATTACATCGTTGTAACTAACTTGTGTGACAGGTAAACTGTCTACAGAAAGATTAATTCCATCAGGCTTTAACCAATTAGCACCATTTACAATTTTAAAATCATAAACATCTTGCTGAACAAATGACCAACCATACTTTTCTGCACTAGTTGTATACCCTGTTGCACTAATAAATTCTTTAAATTCTTTAACAGAGACTGTTTTAAGGTTGTAATCTTTTGGAGATAAACATGAAACTAAAATAGTAAATAAGAATAAGTATAATTTTTTCATATTAATTATATATAAAGCTTTTATCTAATTCCTCATGTAGTAACAATATAAAAAAAGATTGTTCAAAGTAAGTTTTAGCTTTAAACAATCTTAGATTAAAAATAGTGATCGCGATAGGATTCGAACCTATGACCGTCTGCTTAGAAGGCAGATGCTCTATCCAGCTGAGCTACGCGACCAGTTTGCGGAGAGACTGGGATTCGAACCCAGGCAACGTTTACACGTTGACAGATTAGCAATCTGCTCCATTACCACTCTGGCACCTCTCCAAAATAATTTACAAATTTAGATAAAAAAATGACCTGAAAAAGAATTATTTAATCTTGTTGTTCTAAAAGATTTTTCATTTCCATATAACCAGAATTATCACCAATAGTTCCATATATATTCATCAGTGTTCTAATTGCCTCTGTATTATTGTTAATTGAAATAAGCTCAGATAAAATTGGTACACATTGCATGTATAGATTTTCTCTTAGCTCTTTCAATTCATCGTATTTAAGATTATCAGCTCTTGAGGTTCCCAGAGTATTCATTTCATTGACAATATCTTGCTCTCCATCTAAAATAAGGGCTACTAAATTTAAATAACTATTTTCGTTATTTGGATCTAACTGAATAGATTTTTCATAATAAGAAATTGCATTTTCTTTTTCACCAAGTTCTGAACTAATAACTCCTAAATTATAATACAATACTGGATTGTTTGGTTCTTTATCTATTGCCTCAGACATTGCAAGCTTAAAAGCCTCTTTATCGTCTAACTCAAAATAAATATTAGCAGCAGTTATAATTAAGCTAACATCATCTGGATTAGAAGCTCTAGCTGTTTCTATTGCTGCTAGTGCTTTATCATTTTCACCTAACTCTTTATAAATTAATGCTATATTTTTGACAATCTCCGGAAATCTAGACTCAGTTTCTTCCTCACGAGGATTTTCATAATCTTTAGATTTTTGAAGTATATTGAACTCAGCTTCTGAGTTTATTTCAATTTCATTCCCCGAGCTTATTTCAGTTATGTAAAATTTATTTTCAATTCCAGTATATCTAACATTTCTCAATTCCTCATAAAACTCTAATGCTAATTGTAAATTTGAGGAGTTTACTGCTGATGAAGCAGCATAATAAAGGTATTGTTGATTCATCTCAGGATTTATATCATAAACCAATTTTAATTTATTGGCAGCTGAATCATAATCTTCAGTCTCGTTATCTCCCACTGCGCTGGTAATAATTGCTGTTTCAAGCTTGTTTATTTCAAAATCTAAAACATCCCTAGAAGTACCCAAACTCTTTGAAATTTCAAAAGATTTAACTGCAAGATCAAAATCCTCCATTGTAGTGTATATTTTTCCATACAACAGGGTTACTTGAGCTCTTATTTTATCTTCACTAGAATCGAATAAAGATTTACTGGAATCTAAGAGGTCAATTGCTGAGGAGAACTCACCAGACTCATAAAATTTATTTGCATTTCGAAGTTCTTTCTTTTGGGAATGAACAAAAGAAATTGAGAGCATCAGGGAAAATAATATTAGTTTTTTCATCGTTTTTTAATTTACAGTATCTCCGTTAACTTCAATATCATTAACATCCTCAATATTATCATCATCTTTCATGACCTTGGCAACAGCAGCAATGTTATCTCCATCTTTTATACTTATAACCTTAACCCCTTGAGTTGCTCTGCCCATAACCCTTAAATCTTCAACTTGCATTCTAATTGCAATTCCAGATTTATTAATAATCATTAAATCATCATTATCAGATACACTTTTTATAGTTACTAATTTACCAGTTTTATCTGTAATTGATATAGTTTTTACACCTTTTCCTCCCCTATTGGTTAATCTATAATCCTCTAGTGAAGATCTTTTTCCATAACCATTTTCAGAAACCACTAAAATATTTGCATCCATATCGTTCACAGATATCATACCAACCACCTCATCACTATCATCTTTCAACCTTATACCTCTTACTCCAGATGCATTTCTACCCATTGGTCTAGTTTTACTTTCTTCAAATCTGATGGCTTTACCGGATTTAACAGCCAACATAATTTGACTGTTTCCATTTGTAAGTTTAGCCTCTAATAATTCGTCATTATCCCTAATAGAAATTGCATTAATTCCATTAGACCTTGGTCTAGAGTATTGCTCTAAGGATGTTTTCTTTACTTGGCCCATTTTGGTTGCCATTATTACAAAATTACTATTTACATAGTCCTCATCTTTTAGGTCTTGAGTACATATGAAAGCTTTAACTCTATCATCCTGTTCAATATTTATAAGGTTTTGAATAGCCCTCCCTTTTGAATTCTTTGATCCCTCTGGTATTTCATAAACTCTCATCCAGAAACATTTTCCTTTTTGAGTAAAAAACAACATATACTGATGATTTGTACCAACAAATAAGTCTTCTAAAAAGTCTTCATCTCTTGTTTTAGTTGCTTTCTGACCAACACCACCTCTATTTTGAGTTTTATATTCAGTTAGAGGTGTTCTTTTAATATATCCAGCATGCGATATGGTAATTACAACTTTTTCATTAGGAATTATATCCTCTACTCTAAAATCACCGCCAGCATATTCAATCTCAGACCTTCTCTCATCACCATATTTATCTTTTATGTGAGTAAGTTCTTCTTTGATAAGAATCATTCTTTTAGGCTTACTATCTAATAACTCTTTGTATCCTTTGATAGTTTTTTGAAGATCATCATATTCTTCTCTTAACTTGTTTTGTTCTAAACCGGTTAATTGTCTTAATCTCATTTCAATAATAGCTTTTGCTTGAATTTCAGTAAGCTTATATTTCTTTTCAAGTTTTAACCTTGCATCTTCTGCATTTGAAGACTTCTTTATAAGGTCAATAACATCATCAATATTATCACTTGCAATAATTAGCCCCTCTAAGATATGAGCTCTTTGTTCAGCTTTTCTAAGCTCATAATTTGTTCTTTTAACAACAACATCATGTCTATGATCAACAAAATGATGAATCAAGTCTTTTAAATTTAGTAGTTGAGGCCTTCCGTTAACTAAAGCAACATTATTAACACTAAAAGAAGATTGAAGTTGAGTGAATTTATAAAGCTTGTTTAAAACTATATTAGGAATAGCATCTCTTTTTAATACGTATACAATTCTCATACCTTTCCTATCTGATTCATCTCTTATAGTAGATATTCCCTCTATTTTTCCGTCATTAACCAAATCAGCAGTTTTCTTTATCATATCTGCTTTATTTACCTGATATGGAATCTCAGATACAATTATACATTCTCTGTCTTTTACATTTTCTATAATTGCCTTACCTCTCATAACCACCCTGCCCTTTCCTGTATGAAAAGCTTCTTTCACTCCGTCATAACCATAAATTGTTCCACCTGTTGGGAAATCTGGGGCCTTAATATGCTGAATAAGTTCATCAATTGTAACGTCATTGTTGTCTATATACTGAATTATTCCATCAATAACTTCAGAAAGATTGTGAGGAGGCATATTTGTAGCCATTCCAACAGCAATTCCTGAAGCACCATTAATTATGAGAGCAGGAACTCTGGTAGGAAGAACTGTAGGTTCCATTATAGTATCATCAAAATTAAGTTGAAAATCAACAGTTTCTTTATCAATATCAGACAACAATTCTTCTGAAATTTTTTGCATTCTAGCTTCTGTATATCTCATAGCAGCTGGACTATCACCATCAACAGAACCAAAATTTCCTTGACCATCAACTAAATTATATCTTAAGCTCCATTCTTGTGCCATTCTTACCATTGTATCATAAACTGAACTATCGCCATGAGGATGATATTTCCCCATAACATCACCAACTATTCTTGCAGATTTTTTATAAGAAGATGAAGATCTAACTCCCATTTCATTCATTCCAAACAATACTCGTCTGTGAACTGGCTTTAATCCATCTCTTACGTCAGGGAGGGCTCTAGAAACAATTACAGACATCGAATAATCGATGTAAGCTGACTTCATTTCATCTTCTATCTTTATTGGGATTAGTTTTTCTTTTTCCATATAATATAAGTTAATGCTAAAATAAATAATCAAGTCTTATTTTAGTTAAACAAATTGTAACAAAAAAGGAATATTTATTAACATTAATAATTGAAAAGTTTTATCTCAAAATAAACAATTAGTATAGGTTTTTTCTTTGTTAATTTATATTAATGATATATTTTAGTCAACTAAATATTTGATTAATGGATGATAATTTTTCTTCGAGAGTAAAAGATGTTATTTCTTACAGCAAGGAAGAAGCACTTAGATTGGGTCATAAACAAATTGGAACAGAACACCTGTTACTAGGTATGTTAAGGGATGGGGCTGGAAAAGCAATTTCAATATTAAACTCAATTGAAGTAAATCTTGATGAGCTTAGAAAAAAAATTGAGCTTTTAAATCCAGCAATAATTGATAGTTCGTCTATTGGATTGAACGAAAAGAAGAACTTACATCTTACTAGACAGGCAGAAAGAGCTCTAAAAACTACATTTTTGGAAGCAAAACTTTTTCAAAGTACAAATATTAACACCGCTCATCTCCTTCTATGTATTTTAAGAAATGATAATGATCCGATTACTAAAGTTTTATCAAAAATGGATATTAATTATGACAATGTCAAAGATAAATTTAAATCTATGATAAATGAAACTAGTTCGGATGATATTATTGAATATCCAACATCAGCAGCATTTCCAGATGAAAAGGATGATTCTCAAGAGTCCTCTAAAAATCCTTTTTCACAAAAACAGAAATCAAAATCAAGCTCCAACACGAAAACTCCAGTATTAGATAATTTTGGTAGAGATATTACTGCATTAGCTGAGGCTGATGAATTAGACCCTGTTATTGGAAGAGAAAAAGAAATTCAAAGAGTTTCTCAAATCCTAAGTAGAAGAAAAAAGAATAATCCTCTTTTAATAGGTGAGCCTGGCGTTGGAAAATCTGCTATCGCTGAGGGTTTAGCACTAAGAATAATTCAAAAAAAGGTATCTAGAATTTTATATGGCAAAAGAGTTATAACTCTTGATTTAGCTAGTCTAGTTGCAGGAACTAAGTACAGAGGTCAATTTGAGGAAAGGATGAAAGCAGTTATGAATGAATTGGAGAAGAATAGAAACATAATCTTATTTATTGATGAAATTCATACTATAGTTGGTGCAGGAGGTGCAACAGGCAGTTTAGATGCATCCAATATGTTTAAACCTGCATTAGCAAGAGGAGAAATTCAATGTATTGGAGCTACAACTCTAAATGAATACAGCCAACATATTGAAAAAGATGGTGCCCTAGAAAGAAGATTTCAAAAAATTCTTGTTGAAGAGACTAATAAAGAAGAGACAATTGAAATTTTAAGAAATATAAAAGATAAATATGAATCTCATCACAATGTGAATTATACAGAAGAGGCTATTATAGCATGTGTTGAGTTAAGTCAAAGATATATTACGGATAGATTTCTTCCTGATAAAGCTATAGATGCTTTAGATGAGTCTGGATCAAGGGCTCATATAAACAATATGGACGTGCCTGAAGAAGTTGTTCTATTAGAGAAGCAGTTAGAAGATGTTAGAGAATTAAAAAACTCTGTAGTAAAAAAACAAAAATATGAAGAAGCAGCTAAACTTCGTGATGATGAAAAAAGAGTTGAAAAAAAGCTTGTTGATGCTCAAAATAAGTGGCATGAAGATTCAAAATTAAACAGGGTTAAAGTTGATGAAAATGAAATTGCTGATGTAGTCTCAATGATGACAAATATTCCAGTAAATAAGATAGTTTCATCTGAAAAAAATAAATTATCGAAACTAGAAGATATAATTAAAGATAAAATTATTGGTCAAGATGAGGCTGTATCAAAAGTTGTAAAATCAATTCAAAGAAATAGAGCAGGATTAAATTCTCCAAACAGACCCATAGGATCTTTTATTTTTTTAGGTCAAACTGGGGTTGGCAAGACCCAGCTTGCTAAAGTATTAGCTTCTGAAATATTTGAATCAGAAGAAAACCTTATTAGAATTGATATGAGTGAATATATGGAGAAATTTTCTGTATCGAGATTAATTGGAGCCCCTCCTGGATATGTTGGTTATGAAGAGGGTGGTCAATTGACTGAAAAAGTAAAAAGAAGACCCTACTCGGTAGTTTTGTTTGATGAAATTGAAAAAGGTCATCCCGATATCTATAGTATGCTTCTCCAAATTCTAGATGATGGTTTTTTGACAGATAGTGTAGGAAAGAAAATAAATTTTCAAAACACCATAATAATCATGACATCAAATATAGGGGTTAAGCAGATTAACGACTTTGGTATTGGTGTTGGATTTGAAACTAAATCGTCTGTAAATCAGACATCTAAAACAGAGCAAAAAGTTATTCAGAGAGCATTAAAAAACACTTTTGCCCCTGAATTCTTAAATAGAATTGATGATTGTATAATATTTAACTCATTATCAATTAAAGATATAAATAAGATTGTCACAATAGAAATAAATAAGCTTATAGAAAGAGTTAGCAATTTAGGATATGATCTATCTATATCTGCAAAAGCAAAATCTTTCATATGCGATAAAGGATTTGATAAAAAAAATGGAGCTAGACCACTTAACAGAATGATTCAAAAGTATATCGAAGATCTTATTGCTGAACACCTTGTGTCAGATAAAATTAAAGTTGGTGATAAACTATATATTGACCACAAGAGTAATTTAGAGAGCCTTATACTATTAATTAATAAAAAAGAGACAGCCTCTTGAAAGTCCTAAAATTTGGCGGTACATCAGTCGCTAATTCAAATTCATTAAGGAAGGTTATATCTATTTTAAATGACAATGATGGTAGTTCATTAATTGTTGTTTCTGCCCTTGGGGGTATTACTAATCTTCTACAAGAATGTCTTATTTTGAAAGGTAAATCTACCCAAAAGGTTTTAAAAGAGATTGAAATAAGGCATTTAGAAATTATAAATAATCTATCTTCCCAAAAAAGCCAAAAACCACTTAAAAAATTTTTAAAAGAAAAATTAAGTGAATTGGAAGAAATTCTTTATGCTATTTCAACTATAGATGAAGTAACCAAGAAAACGGTTTCTAAAGTCTTAACATTAGGAGAAATATTGTCGTGTAAAATAATATATAATATTCTTAAAGAGAATAATTTTGATATATCCATAATTGACTCTAGCTCTATTATATTTACAAAAAAGGCTAATAATAATGATGTTTTAGATGAGGATAAAACATCAATTAATATTAAAAATAAATTAGCTTTAATCAAGTCTAAATATATAATTGCACCTGGTTTTATTTGCTCAAATAATGATGGTGAAATTTCTAATCTAGGAAGGGGTGGTTCAGATTACAGTGCAGCTATATATGCTAAATACCTTAACGCTAAATCCTTGGAAATCTGGACTGATGTTAGTGGTGTTTTCAGTGCAAATCCTAAAATTGTAAAAAAAGCTTCACCAATTGAGTTTCTTTCATATAAAGAGGCAATGGAGCTTTCTTTTTTTGGTGCAAAAGTCATATATTTCCCTACTCTTCGACCATTAATTGAAAACAATATTCCTGTTTATATTAAAAACACTTTTGAACCCAAAGCTAATGGAACATGTATTTCAAATTCTACAAAACTTGATCAAGATGAAGTTGTAAAAGGAATTAGTCATATTGAAAATATTTCCATAATAAATTTTGAAGGTTCCGGAATGGTAGGAGTTCCAGGTTTTTCAAAAAGATTTTTTGAATCATTATCAATTCACAATATTAATGTAATAATGATTACTCAAGCCTCTTCAGAATTCTCTATTTGTATTGCAGTAAACTCAACTGACGCTTCACTTGCAAAAGATGTGATTGATAAAGAATTTGAATTTGAAATATCCCAAAGAAGAATAAATGAGTCTGAAATTGAATCTGAATTATCAAATATTGCTATAGTTGGTGATAAAATGAAAAGTAAAAAAGGTATTAGCGGAAAGTTATTTAATTCTTTAGGGCAGAACAATATTAACATAAGGGCTATAGCGCAAGGAGCATCTGAGAGAAATATATCAATTATAATTGATCAAAAAAACACAAAAAAAGCTTTAAATGCTCTTCATGAAACTTTTTTTGAAAAAGACTTGAAAGATATTCATATATTCATTACAGGTGTTGGAAATGTTGGGAAATACCTAATTGAGCAAATAAAAAACCAAAAGAAGTTTATTTCTGAAAATCTTAAAATAAATCTTAAAGTATTAGGTATTTCTAATTCAAAAAAAATGATTATCTCAAAATCTGAAATTGATTTAAACAATTGGTTAGAAAATTTAAAAAAATCGAATAAAATTTCACATAGTGAAGATTTTCAAAATAAGGTAATTGAATTAAATTTAAGAAACAGTTTGTTCATAGACAATACTGCAAGTGACTTAATACCAGATACATATAGCCATTACCTGAACAATGGTATTGGGATAATCACTTGTAATAAAATTGCAAATTCAGGTTCTTATTCAAACTATCAGAGTTTAAAAGTGTTATCAAGAGATAATAATTCACCATTTCTTTATGAAACCAATGTTGGGGCTGCATTACCAGTAATCAGCACACTTAATAATTTAATAAACTCTGGAGATAAAATCGTTAAAATAGAAGCAGTATTATCAGGGACATTAAATTATATTTTTAATAGTTTTAATGAAGTTGACACATTTCATGAAATCGTTTCAAAAGCTGTAGATTTAGGTTATACTGAGCCTGATCCAAAAATTGATTTATGTGGTATCGATGTATCTAGAAAAATATTAATTCTTGCCAGGGAAAGTGGATATAAATTAGAAATTGATGATATTAAAAAAAATCACTTTCTACCAGAAGACTCTATTAAAGCAGAATCTAAAGATGATTTTTTATTATCACTAAAGAAAAATAAAGAACATTTTAATTCAATTCTTAAAGAAGCTCAAAAATCTAATTCAAGATTAAAATTTGTAGCTAAGCTTGACAATGGAGAAGCTAGTGTTGGACTAGAAGCGGTAAATATTGATCATCCGTTTTACAACTTAGAGGGTTCAGATAATATTACAGTATTCTATACAGATAGATATAATGATTCACCTCTTGTTGTTAAAGGAGCTGGTGCGGGTGGAGAGTTTACAGCATCAGGTGTTTTTGCAGATATTATTAAAGCGAGTCAATAAAAATGGATAGTATTAAAGTTTTTTCTCCAGGAAGTATCACAAATTTATCTTGCGGTTATGATATATTAGGATTATGTCTTAATAACCAAGGTGATGAAATAAAAGTTTCAAAAAAAAGTTCTCAAGGAGTTATTATTAAATCAATTCAAGGGTATAGTTTAACAAAAGACATTGATAAAAATGTTGCTGGAATTGCTGCTCAAGAACTACTCAAAAATATTGATATTAATTTTGGGTTTGAAATTGAAATTAATAAAGGTATAAGGCCAGGAAGTGGGATTGGTAGTTCAGCAGCAAGCTCTGCTGGAACTGTATTTGCTATAAACCAACTCCTAGAGTCACCATTTAACCATCTAGATTTGATTAAATTCTCTATGGAAGGAGAAAAATTCGTAAGCGATTCTTATCATGCTGATAATGTGGCACCAATAATATTAGGCGGTATTACTCTTGTAAGATCTCTTAATAAAATTGATGTAATAAAGCTTCCTACTCCAAAAGATTTAGAAGTAATTATTGTTAGACCAGATATTGAAATAAAAACTTCTGACTCAAGAAAAGTTGTTAAAAAAATGATTCCAATTGAAAAGGTTGTTCAACAATCTGCTAATCTTAGTTCTTTTGTAAGTAGTCTTTATCTTGAAGATTATGATCTGATGTCAAAATCTGTTGTAGATGTAATTGTAGAAGAAGATAGAAAAGAGATGATTCCAGAATTTGATAATATTAAAGAAATTTCTTTAAAATGTGGTGCAATTGCAGTTGGAATATCTGGATCTGGTCCATCTATTTTTTCTTTATCCAATGATAATAATGTATCTAATAAAATTTTAGACAGCATTATTAATCATTATAATGAACAAGACATAGATAGTAATGGTTTTATATCAAAGATAAATTCTAATGGAATAAAAATACTTGAATCAAGGTGAAATATATTAGCTTAAATCACAACTCAGTTCCTACATCATTTAGAAAAGCTGTTATAAATGGATTAGCTCCTGATAAAGGACTTTATTTTCCTGAAAAAGAAATTAATCTTCCAAAACACTTTATTGAATCAATTAAAGATATAGATGATAAAGAAATTTGTTTCGAAGTAATTAACAAATATATTGGAGATGAAATTCCAAAATCTAAGTTATTAAACATAATTGAAAAGACAGTTTCATTTAAAATTCCCCTAAAAAAAATTGAGGATTCAATATATTCTCTTGAATTATTTCATGGACCTACTCTTGCTTTTAAAGATATTGGTGCAAAATTTATGGCTTCATGTCTTGACTATTTTAAAGAAAGTTACTTGTCAAAAAAAATTACTGTTTTAGTTGCAACATCAGGAGATACGGGTGGTGCAGTAGCAAAAGGATTTGCTGAAACAAAAGATATTGATGTATGCATACTTTATCCAAAAGGAAAGATTAGTGAGGTTCAAGAAAAACAGATTACAACAAATGGCTCATATGTTAACGCAATTGAAGTGGATGGTGATTTTGACTTATGCCAATCAATGGTAAAAAAAGCATTTAATGATGAAGAAATTAATAGGAAAATTGCTCTTACATCAGCAAATTCAATAAATGTAGCAAGATGGTTGCCTCAAATGTTTTACTTTTTTTTAGCCTTAAAAAAAATTAAAAATAAAAAAAGAAATGTTTTTTCAGTACCAAGTGGAAACTTTGGGAATATTTGCGCTGGCATTCTAAGTAAATCAATGGGTCTTCCGATTGATCATTTTATTGCATCAACGAATATTAATGATACAATTCCAAGATACATAAAGGATGGTATTTTTGACCCTCATAATACTAAAAGAACAATATCCAATGCAATGGATGTTTCAGATCCAAGTAATTTTATAAGAATTCAAAAAATATATAATAATGATTTACAAAAATTAAGGAAAAATATATCTGGATATAGTTTTAATGATAATGCAACAAAAGATACTATTTTTAAACTATATAATTCTTATGGTTATATAATTGATCCACACTCATCTATTGGTTATCTTGGTATAAAAGAATATTTAAAGAACCTTCAATCTCGAGAAGTAAATGGCATATTCATTTCTACTGCCCATGCTATAAAATTTAAAAGTATTGTAGAAAAAACAATAAATACAGAGTTAAAATATCCAAGATCCTTAAAAAAAATATTAACAAAAGAGAATATTTCTACTTCAATTGATAGTTATTCAGAGCTTAAAGAGTTCTTATTAAATAAACCCCAATAATAGTTAATTTTAACAGATGAAAAAAACAACTCTTTTTAAACGTCACAAGGAGTTAAATGCAAAAATTGTTGATTTTGCAGGCTACCTTATGCCAATTAGTTATTCATCAGTTAATGAAGAACACATTCATGTCAGGAACGAAGTTGGAATATTTGATGTTTCTCATATGGGGGAAATTGAAATATCAGGAAAAAATTCTTTTAACTTGGTTCAGTATTTATGTACAAATGATATTTCAAAATTAAGTATTGGAAAAGCTCAATATAATTGTATGACTAATGAACTAGGTGGTATAATTGATGATCTAATTGTATACAGATTAGATATAGAAAAATTTCTTTTAGTTGTAAATGCCTCCAATATATCAAAAGACTGGGATTGGATCATACTACAAAACAAAGAATTTAATTCAAATGTTGTTAATATATCTGATACTATATCTCTTATCTCGATTCAAGGGCCAAAAGCTGAATCACTTTGTCAAAAACATACTGATCAAGACTTACATTCATTAAAAAATTACTCTTTTAAAATTGCTTCTTTCGGAGGATGTAATGATATTATAATTTCCAAAACTGGATATACTGGATCTGGAGGATATGAGCTATATATTCCTAATAATAAAGTAACACAAATTTGGGATACATTATTTTTAGATAAAAAAATTGATTTAAAACCAATTGGGCTTGCTGCTAGAGACACTTTAAGAATTGAAATGGGCTTCTGTTTATATGGAAATGATATCAATGAAAAAACAACTCCAATAGAAGCATCTTTAAAATGGATAACTAAGGTTGAAACTGGTTTTATAGGATCTGAGAATATTAAAAATCAAATTCAATTAGGATGTAGGAAAAAATTAATAGGGTTTAAGTTAATTGAAAAGTCAATTCCAAGAAATGGTTACGAAATTTTTAATTCTTATAATAAATTAATTGGAAAAGTTACTTCAGGGACATACTCACCAACTTTAAAAGAGGGAATAGGATTAGCTTATATAAAGAGTGATGTAGATATTAAAACTATTTATGTTAAAATTCGAAATAATCTTAAAAAAGCAGAAATTGTTAAAACACCATTTATATAATTATGGGAAGAGCATTTGAATTTAGAAAAGCAAGAAAAATGAAAAGATGGTCAAACATGGCTAAAACTTTTACTCGAATAGGAAGAGAAATTATTATTGCAGTAAAAGAATCTGGTCCTGACCCTTCATCAAACTCAAAGTTGAGAGCAGTAATTCAAAATGCTAAAACAGTTAATATGCCAAAGGAAAATATTGACAGGGCAATTAAGAAGGCATCTGAGAACAGTACGGAGAATTTTAAAGAAGTTTTATTGGAAGGATATGCACCCCATGGTATTGCAATCATTGTTGAAGCAGCAACTGATAATAATAATAGAACTGTAGCAAATATTAGAAGCTATTTTAATAAATGTGAAGGAAACTTAGCAACTTCTGGTTCAGTTGATTTTTTATTTAGTCATTTATGTTTTTTTCAAATAAAAGATAAAGGAATTAATATTGAAGAGCTTGAGCTTGATTTAATAGATTTTGGAGTAATTGAATTAAGTCACTTAGAGAATGAAATCAGTATTACTGGAAAATTTGAAGACTTTGGATCAATTCAAAAAGAATTAGAAAGAAGAAAAATTGAAATTTTATCTAGTGAATTTGAAAGAGAAGCTATGGTTTTTAAGGATTTATCTTCTGAAGATAGATTGAAAGTTAATAAATTGATAAATATGATTGACGAAGACCAAGATGTACAAAATGTCTACAGTAATATGAAGGCTAATAATTAGTTTTTATTTCTAATAAGAACATCGCTAACCTTGTTTTCAAGCTCAGAAATATCTTTTGTAATATCCCCTGATGTATAAAACCTATCATTAATTTTAACTTCTTTTCTTACATAGTCAAAGGATACCATTAGTATTGGCAATTTTGCTTTTAATGCTATGTAGTAAAACCCTGTTTTCCATTTTCTCACACTTTTTCTAGTGCCCTCAGGAGCTATAGCAAGTATTTCAATTTTATTTTGATTGAACAGGTTAACAACTCCATCAACCAAATTATTATTTTTACTTCTATCTACAGGAATCCCTCCAAGAAATTTAAAAAAGAAACTAGTAATTGGATTAAATAACTGATTTTTTCCAATAAATTTTATTTTTAACCCAGAATAGGTCCTAATTAGAATAGCAATTATTAAATCAAAATAACTTGAATGAGGAACAACAGCTATAATGTATTTTTCATTAACAGGTAAGTAGCCGATAACAGTCCATCCGATAATCTTATTTAAGATAAACTTAGATAGAATTTTAATCATTTGATAAAATATATTTTTTAGCTTCTATAAGGTCCTCAGGAGTATCTATTGATATTCCAGGAGAATCAGTATTTACCATTCTAATTGTTTTTGAATTTTCAACTACTCGAATACCTTCAAGGTTTTCAATTATTTCAAGTTTTGATCTTTTAAGATTAGAAAATTCAATCAAAGACTCTTTTAAAAATGCATATATACCAATATGACGATTATAATCATTAATATTTTTTGAGGCATAAGGAATTGGTAGTCTTGAAAAGTATATAGCATTACTATTGTTGTCAACTATTACCTTAACATTATTTGGGTTATTTAATTCATCTAAAGATTTAAATTTTGTCATAAGTGAAGCCATATTAACTTGCGGATCATTAAAAACTTTTATTAAATCACTCATTGATTTTTTTTTAATAAAAGGCTCATCACCCTGAAGATTAATAACCAAGTCATGATCAATGTTTTTTGCAGCTTCCGCAATTCTATCTGTACCTGAATTATGATCTTTTGAAGATCTAAATGTATCTCCTCCTGCAGATTTAATAATATTTATAATTTGATCATTTCCACTGACTACATAAACTTTATCAAATAAATTAGTTTCTAATGCATTTTTATATGTTTTAAGAATTATCGGTGTTCCATTAATTTTTTGAATCAATTTATTAGGAAACCTTTTAGATTCAAGTCTTGCAGGTATGAGAGCTATAGTTTTCATTTATAAATATTTTTCTAATATAATTCATTTATATATTGTTTAACGAAAAAAAAAAAATTGTAGATTTGTTTAAATCAAATAATTACCAAAATGAATAAAAAACGTGCATTAGAATTATTTTTATGGGTACTATCAATATTTTTTGCTACACAAATATACAGTTCTATTAATGGACCAATAAAATTTAATCAAGTAAAAAATGATAGATATACAATGGTTATTGATAGATTGAAAGATATCAGAACTGCTCAAATTGCGCATAAGGATGTCAACGGATTTTATGCTAATAATTTTGATAGTCTTGTTAGTTTTATAGATACAGGGATATTTACACTAATTGAAAAAAGAGATTCATCTTATCTAGAATATAACAGAACCTACAGGATTGACATGTTAAAAGAAATTGAAATAGTAGACACTCTAGGGTTTGTATCTGTAAAAGATTCTTTATTTGGTGATAATGAGTCATATAAAATGATGGCAGTAGTTCCAATTGATGGAACTAATAGTGAATTTTCAATAAAAGCTGATATAATAGATAAAAATGGCTACCAAGTTCCAGTATTTGAAGTTAAAATTCAGAAAAATATTGTTCTTTTTGATCAAAATAAAGATTTACTTGATCAAGAAAACAAGATCATTTCAGTTGATGCAGTAAATGGTCCAGAAATTATATTAGGCTCAATGACAGATGTTAGCACAAACGGAAACTGGCCTACATTTTTTGATGCAAAAAATAAAGAGTAATATTAACAACGCATTAATTTATTATTTTGAATCATTCTTTCATATAGATTCACAAATTGATAGTAGATCATTAAAAAATGATGATAAAAATTTACCGTCAATACTCTCAGAATTATTTAGTGCTAATAATGATATTTCAATTAAAATACTTCACTTTAATGCTCAACCATCAATTGTTCCATTCAAATATTTTGATAAAAACTTAATGGATAAGTATTTAGAAACAAATACTAAAATTTCCGGAAAATTAATTAATGATCTGTCAAAAGATAAAAAAATAAATATTGTATACTCAATAGATGAGTTTTTAACTAGGTTATTTAATAAAGTTGAAATAAAAGTAACTCACAATAATTACTTTACACTCATTTACAATAAGCTTTTTAATAGAGTCAGCAGGTCAAAAGGATTATGTTTTTTTATTAATTTAAATTGTAGTTCATTTGATGTAATAATCTTTAATAACAACGAATTTATTTTTTTTAATAAATTTAATATTAATGATGAAGATGAGTTTTTATATTACCTTTTATTTGTAATCAACAACTTCGAAGGCTCAAATAATAATGAAAAGATAATTTTTTTAGGAAGGTTTGAAAAATTTAATCATTATTATGAACTAGCTTCAAAATACTCCCAAATTGAATTTATTGAAGATAGTGAATATTCAATTTTAGACTATAATTCACAATCTTTTTCAATAATAAATGAGAATAATTTCAGGAAGTAAAAAAAGCATTTTAATAAAAGCTCCAAAGAAGCTTCCTGTTAGGCCTACAACTGATAAGGTTAAAGAGTCTCTTTTTAATATAATATCGAATAAATTTGATATTGCTGAACTTATTGTTCTTGATCTATTTTCTGGTACCGGCAATATTTCATATGAGTTTTCTTCCAGAGGTTGTAAAGAAGTTTTATCTGTAGATAATAACATTAATTGTATAAAGTTTATAAATAAAACCAATTTTGAACTGGGACTAAAAATTAATACTAAGAAAATTGACTTTAAAAAATTTTTAATAACTAATACTAAAAGATTCGATATAATTTTCGCAGATCCCCCATATAATTTTTTATTGAAAGAATATATAGAAATGATTAATTTAATAAAAGAAGGTGAAATATTAAAAGAGAATGGAGAGATAATTATAGAACACAGCTCAAAAATTTTATTATCTGAAAATTATAATGAAATAGATGAGAGAAAATACGGATCTTCTTCATTAAGTTTTATAAAAAAAGCAAGCCTATAAGCCGGATTCTGTCGTGTCTTATCATTTATCTAGGTATAATATTACTATTACACTCAAACCGCCTACCCTTCTACTTAAAACGAGCAGTTTTAAAACGTAGATATACTTGGCGTTTCACCATGCAGAGTTTACAAGATTCCACTACAGCATTACCTGTACATACTTTCTGTTGCACTATTCCTATCAATTATGATGGCGGGCGTTACCCGCTACATTGCTCTTTGGTGTCCGGACTTTCCTCTGAAAAATTCAGCGATAAGAAGGCTTGCAATACAAATATAATACTTGTTGATAATTTTAT
Source organism: Flavobacteriales bacterium (assembly GCA_004213645.1). Classification (GTDB taxonomy): domain Bacteria; phylum Bacteroidota; class Bacteroidia; order Flavobacteriales; family Flavobacteriaceae; genus Marisimplicoccus. The sequence continues at coordinate 17,183 of SGZF01000004.1, forward strand.
TAAAAAAAATAGTCTATTTAAGAATAAAATTTTCTCAATCTTTATATTTGTTGTTAATGAATAGTTCACTTTCATCTGCATCAGAATATAGACCTAAGACCTTCAAAGATATGATAGGTCAAGATGCTATTGTAAAGACACTTTCTAATGCTATAAAGAATGACAATATACCTCAAGCTCTTCTTTTTTGTGGTCCAAGAGGAGTTGGTAAAACATCTTGCGCTCGAATTTTAGCAAAGAACATAAACAACTTAGAAGAAAATTTTGAATATAATATTTTTGAACTTGATGCAGCATCAAATAATTCTGTTGAAGATATCAGAAATATAACTGATCAGATTAGGATTCCACCTCAAGTTGGCAAGTATAAAGTATATATAATTGATGAAGTTCATATGCTTTCAAATCAAGCATTTAATGCATTTCTTAAATCATTGGAAGAACCACCTAAACATGTTGTATTTATTCTTGCAACAACTGAAAAAAATAAAATTATTCCTACAATTTTATCTAGATGTCAGATTTATGATTTTAAAAAAGTAGATAATACATCAATAATCAAGTTATTAAGTAATATTTGTGAGGATAAAAAAATTAAATATGATGAAAATTCATTATCTCTAATTGCAGATAAATCAGATGGGTCTATAAGAGATTCGCTATCAATGTTTGATAGACTAGTCAGCTTTACTGATTCAAATTTAAATATAGAAAATGTAACATTAAATCTTAATATTTTAGATTACGATACATACTTTGAGATATCAAGCTACATTCTAGAAAAGAACATAAATGGTATCCTAACTAAATATAATGATATTTACAATCGTGGATTTGATGATGTTAATTTATTAAATGGTTTGTCAAGGCATTTTAGAGAAATATTAATAACTAAAATGAATTCTTCAGATAACATTTCAAGTCTAAAGAATGATCTAGTTAAAAAATATTTAAAATACTCAAAAGATTTCTCAGATGAAAATCTCATTTTAATGATTGATGTTATAAATGAAACCTTAATAAATTATCAAAAGGTAAATGATAAAAGGATTCATACTGAGCTTTGCTTAATGAAATTAGCTTCAATTGATAGCTCTAAAAAAAAAAATCCCTGATTAAAACTTCAGAATTAAAAAATTTTAAAAATGATTCTAATCAAATAAAAACTAAACAATTAAGCAGCACTTCAAATCTTTTGATAGATAATAAGGAAAAAAATATTTCTTCACTTTCATTAGCCAGCCTAAATTTAAAAAAAACAAATGAAATTATTGAAAAAGAAATATTACCAAATAACGAATTTACTGAAAATGATTTTTTAAATGCATGGAAAAAATTCTGTGAGATAGAAAAAGATAATGGTAATAATAATATTCTATCACTTTTAAATATGAATAATCCAAGTATTAAAGACAACGTAGTTTTTATTAATACAGTTAATAAAATGAATTTTAAGGAAGTTAATGCATACAAGAATAAAATTCAGGCTTTTATCTCAAAAGAATTAAATAATTATTCAGTTTCCGTAGAGGTTAAGTTGTCAAAAGATAAAAACAAAAAATCATATATTGATAATAAAGAAAAGCTTGATATTATTAGTAAAAGCAATACAAGTGTTGCTTTATTAATTGACGAATTTAAATTAAGAATCTAATTTTTTAGAAATATTTTCATAATATATTTGTTTTATCATACCATCAACTAATCCGACTTTTGGTACAAACATTTTATTTAAATTAAGAATATCAAGCGTAAATATAAATATTTTTAATCCAGGTATAATTACATCAGCTCTATCAGGACTTAAATCGAACTTAATAATCCTTTCTTTGTAATTATATTTTATTAGATTGTTGTAAAGATTTTTTATTGAAAGATATGAAATTGGTTTACCCGGCTTAGAACCTGACATTGAATGAATCTTATTAATATTTCCTCCTGTTGAAAAGAGTTTAATTTTATCATCAATATCAATGTTAGAATATAACCACTTCGAAACCTCATTAAACACATTTTTATCAAATGAATTATTCAAAAATCTGACTGTACCAATTTTAAAAGATTTTGATATTTTTTCTTGACCTCTTCTTAAAATTGAGTATTCAGTACTTCCACCGCCTACATCAACATATATATATGTTTTATTAAATTCTAATATTTCTTGAGGGTTACCTTTTGCAATTATTTTTGCTTCGTCTAAACCACTTATTAAACTAATAATCAGACCTGATGAATTTTGAACTTCAGAAATAACTTTTTTGGCATTTTTTGACTCTCGCAATGCAGATGTAGCATAAATTTGATATTGTTTGACATTATGAACTTTCATTATATATTTAAAAGAGTTTAATGCATCCGAAAGAATTTGAATTTTTGTATCTGAAATAACCCCTGTTTTGAATGAGTCTTCACCAAGTCTTAAGGGTAGTCTTAAATAAGAGTTCTTTTGAAAAATAAGCTTATTTTTAGAGGAAAATACGTAACATATAAGCATTCTCACAGCGTTAGAACCAATATCAATAGCAGCAATTTTTTTCAACTAATCTAATATTTTTTTAAAATAAGAGTAGGTATCCCATTGGGATCTTACAATTTTTTTTGAATTATTAACAAATTTATTTTGGGTTTTGTGGTTTATTAGTCTAGTTTTTACGTTATCACTATCACTAATTTTAAGGGTATCTAAAATCTGTTTTTTTAGATCCTCTTGATAAATTGGACAAGCTACCTCTACTCGTTTCTCTATATTTCTTGTCATAAAATCTGCAGATGAAATAAAAACTTTTGGATCACCTGAATTATTAAATATATAAACTCTAGAATGCTCAAGATATTTATCCACAACACTTTTAACTTCGATATTCTCACTTAATCCAATTTTATTTGGAATTAAACAACAAATCCCCCTAACTAAAAGTTTGACTTTTACCCCTAAATTACTTGCTTCGTAGAGTTTATCTATAAATTTATAACTAGTAAGACTATTTAATTTTAATATTATCCCTCCATTTAAACCCTTTTTTACATTTGAGATCTCACCATCAATTAAATCAAAAATTCTTTTAGATGTTTGATGAGGTGAAACTATCAAATGTTTATAGTGATATATTTTATTATTTGATTTGAGAAAATTAAATACTTTGTAAACTTCTTTTAAAATCTTTTGATTAGAAGTGAATAAAGTAAAATCAGAATATATTTTAGCAGTAGATTCATTAAAGTTTCCTGTACTAATGAATCCAAAATATTTTTTCTTATTGTCATTATACCTTTCAATTAAACATATTTTGGAATGAACTTTTAGACCCTTTAAACCAAATATTAAATTAACCCCAGCAGACTTTAACTGCTCAGAAACTTTTATATTATTTTCTTCATCAAATCTAGCTTGAAGTTCAATTTGAACTAAAACTTTTTTTCCATTTTTTGCTGCATTTATAAGTGAACTTATTACATTAGATTTTTTTGAGAGTCTATATAAAGTTATTTTAATTGACCTAACACTAGGGTCAATTGCTGATTGCCTCAAGACAGAGACTAGATAAGAAAAAGAATGATAAGGAGTATACATCAAAAAATCTTTCACTAATAACTGGTCTAATAGGTTAGATTCTATTTTGAAATTATGGATATTTAAAGCTTTTTCTTTAGGGTACAAAAGATCAAATCTTCCCAGCTCAGGAAAATTCATGTAATCACTTCTATGATGGTATTTACCCCCTGGAATTAAACTATCATGAGATGTAATTTTTATTTTTTTTAATAAATAATTTAAAGTATTATTTGGTATATTTTTATCATATACCAGTCTCACAGGGTTGCTTATTTTTCTTCTATTAACATAATCCTGGATTTTCTTTATATAACTCTTAGAAAGGTCCATGTCGTCAATATCCAACTCAGCATCTCTTGTTATTTTAAGCATATGTGCTTCAATTTCTGTATAATTAAAAAAACTAAAAATAATACTCAGATGATATCTAATTATATCATCAATAAACATTATATACATTTTATTCTTTATGCTAGGAAGAACAACAAACCTATTAATATTTTTAGGAATCTCAACCAGTGCATATAAACTGTTTTCAACCAGTTTAAGATTAGCAATTAGGAAAGCCTTATTATCTTTAAAATCATGTAATTGATTATTCGATAGTATTACTGTAACCAAAGCAGGACTAATTTTTCTTAAAAAATAATCCTTTAGAAAGTTTTCATGTTGTTTTAAGACACCCTTTTCGTCAACAAATACAATATTTTCTCTTTTTAATGATTTTTCAATTGAATTTAGAATTAATGAACTTTCTGATTGAAGATTAATTACCTTGGAAGTTATTCCATCAAGAAGTTCTTTTGCAGCAATGTTATCTTTATTCTTTATAGAGGTTTTTGTATCAGCAATTCGTTTAACAGTTGCATACCTGACTTGAAAAAATTCATCTAGGTTGTTAGAAAAAATACCTATGAACCTTAATCTTTCAAGAATTGGAACATTTTCATCAGAAGCTTCCTGAAGAACTCTTGCATTGAAATCTAACCAACTAAGCTCTCTGTTTATATATCTAGGTTCCACTTTTCAAATTGTTTATATAAGATAACGGTTTTAAATCAAAGATATTAGACCAATGATTGGTATCAAATCTAAGAGAGAACCATCTTGCAGTCGGTAAATTTAAAATTTTATTTTCAGAAAAATAATTTGATATTTCCGTATAGGCAGGATTATGACCAACTAGGACAACTTTAGAATAATCATTATCGATAGCTTTTATAAAATTGAATACATCATCTTTACTAAATGTGTATAAGTCTTTACATACTTTTATTCTATCAAAATTTATAGATAATGTGTTACAAAGAATTCTAGAAGTTTGATGAGCTCTGATTGCAGGACTAGTGAAAATTATTTGAGAAGAAACAAGAATATCAAATGAAGAATCAGCAATTTTTTTAATTTTTTCTATTCCAAATTCGTTTAATGGTCTATTTATATCAGAGACATCAAAATCCCAGGATGATTTAGAATGTCTCAAAAAGGTTATCTCTTTCATTTAAGGAGATAAAAGACTAAGTTCCCATTTATCATCAATAAAATTACAAACCACCCTATTATGAAGTCTATTCTCTCTACCTTGCCAAAATTCAATTTCATAAACAAATAATTCAATACCACCCCAATGACTAGGTCTCTGTAAATTAGAATTTTTATTTTCTTTTATAAAACTATTATACTTAAATAATAGATCTTCATAGCTTGATATTTTTTTACTCTGATCTGAAATTATTGCTGCCACTTGACTATTAAAGGGTCTTGATTTAAAGTAATTATCAGAATAAACTTTAGAGGTTTTTTTTGCAATTCCCTTAAAAATTACTTGTCTTTCCAGTGGAGCCCAGTAAAATGACGCACATATATTTGGATTTTTATCAATTGCTTGGCCTTTTCTACTTTTATAATTTGAAAAAAATATTAAGCTTCTAGCTTTTATCTCTTTAAGTAGGACCACTCTAGAGGATGCTGAGTTATTTTGATCAACAGTAGAAATAGTCATAGCATTTGATTCAATAATTTCTTGAGAATTTTCTGCATCTTGAAACCACTTAAGAAAAAAGCTGAAAGGATTTTCACCAATTTCATTTATACTTAAAGTATCCTTTTCGTATAGCCTTCTATGATTATATAATTTCATTGTTAATTGATTGAAAAGTTCATTTTTGATGCAAGCAAATAAATTACAGCCATTCTTATTGCAACTCCATTTTCTACTTGATCTAAAATAATTGAATTATTTGACTCTACAATATCTGACGTAATTTCAACACCTCTATTAATTGGTCCAGGGTGAAGTATTATTATATCTTTCTTTATCTTGTTAATTTTATCAATGTTAAGGCCAAATAACATTGAGTACTCTCTATCATTTGGAAAATAAGATTTTGACATTCTCTCTTTTTGAACTCTCAATACATTAGCAGCATCACACCATTGTAAAGCTTTTACGATATCTGTTTCAATAGAAACATTAAGATTCTCAATATCTTTTGGTATAAGACTTAAAGGACATGATAACTTAACGTTTGCTCCTAACATATTAAGAGTATAAATATTAGATAAAGCTACTCTGGAATGGAGAATATCTCCTACAATCAAAATATTTTTATTTTTTAGATCTCCTAGTTTCTCATTCAATGAAAAGGAATCTAATAATCCTTGTGTTGGATGTTCATTAGCTCCATCTCCAGCATTAATAATACATGAATTTGTATATTCTGAAAGCAGTAATGAGGATCCTGGACTGGGATGCCTTAGAACAATCATATCAACCTTCATAGCAAGAATATTATTAACAGTATCAATTAAGGATTCACCTTTTTTGAGTGAAGATGAAGAACTTGAAAAGTTTATAATATCCGAGCCTAGTCTTTTTTGAGCTAATTCAAAAGATATTTTAGTTCTTGTACTATTTTCAAAGAATAAATTAGCAATTGTAATGTCTCTTAGTGAAGGAACCTTTTTAATAGGTCTATTTATTATTTCTTTAAAATGAGTGGCAGTTTCAAAAATAAGTTTAATATCACTTATTTTTAGAGATTTTATTCCTAGAAGATGGTTAAAAGTCAACTTATTCATTAATTTTCTATATAAATTATATTATTTTTAGAATTATCATCCCAAATAACGTTTACTCTATCTCCTTTAAAAGTGTCAATTTTGACACCAAAATAATTAGCTTCTATAGGAATCTCCCTCTTATATCTTCTATCAACAAGAACCAAAAGCTCAATAGATTTTGGTCTTCCATATGAATCAATTGAAGCCATCGCAGATTTAACACTTCTACCAGTAAAAAGTACGTCATCAATTAATACGATTTTTTTATTTTCAATTGTAAAGTTAATGGAAGTTTTATTTGCAGAAATAGTCTTACTAGTTCTTCTAAAATCATCTCTAAAAAATGTATAATCTAAAATTCCATTATTAATTTTAAGATGAGGAAAGTCAATATTTAATACTTCTAGTATCCTCTTTACTAAAAAAACACCTCTAGGTTGAAGGCCTATCAAAACTGTGTTTTTAAAATCTTTATGATTTTCAACTAATTGACAAACAAGTCTTTTAAGTATGATGTCTATTTTTTTTGAATCTAAAAGAATTTTTTTTGACATAATTATCATTTAATACAAAAATATAAATTTTAAGGTTTAGTATTAAACAAAAAAAAATCCTCAAAAAATGAGGATTTAAAATATTTATTATTCATCTTTTTTTGACTTTTTCATCTTTTCCTTTTCAGTTGATTTTTCGGGTAAAGAATCATTGTTAGTCTGAACATGAGAAACAACAACTCGTTTAAATTCTTTACTAAATTCTATAACTTTAAATTCAGCTGTATTACCTTTTGAGAGTTTAGATCCATCCTTATTATCCAAATGTCTTGAAGGACAAAATGCAGATATATCTTCATTAAAATTAATGATAGCTCCTTTATCAATTATTTCAGAAATTTCAGCCTTATGAATTGTATCAACTGCAAATTGGTTTTCATATATATCCCATGGATTTGACATTGTCTGTTTATGACCTAGGCTAAGTTTTCTTCCATCAACATCTAAATCTAAAATTACAACATCAATTTTATCATCAATAGAAAGAAACTCTGATGGATGTTTAATTTTCTTAGTCCAAGATAAATCAGATATATATACTAATCCATCTATACCTTCTTCAAGCTCAATAAAAACACCAAAATTAGTAAAGTTTCTAACAGAACCTGAATGTTTAGAACCAATCGGGAATTTCTTTGTAATATCTGTCCAAGGATCTTGAGAAAGTTGCTTTATTCCCAAGGACATTTTTCTTGACTCTCTATCAAGATTTAGTACAATAGCCTCAATATTGTCACCAACATTAACAAAATCCTGAGCACTTCTAAGATGAGTTGACCATGACATCTCAGATACATGAACAAGTCCTTCTATTCCTTCATCAATTTCAATAAATGCACCATAATCAGCGATTACAACAACTTTACCATCGACCTTAGACCCCTCAACTACATCATCTCCTAATTTATCCCAAGGATGATCAGTTAACTGTTTAAGACCGAGCTGAATCTTAGATTTGTCATCATCAAAATCTAAAATGACAACCTTAATTGACTGGTCTAAATCAAGAATTTCATTAGGGTGATTAATTCTACTCCATGATAAATCTGTAATGTGTATAAGACCATCTACCCCGCCTAAATCAATAAAAACACCATATGAAGTCATGTTTTTTACAGTTCCTTCTAGTACCTGACCCTTTTCAAGTTGACTAATTATACCTTTTTTCTGTTCTTCGATGTCAGCTTCAATCAAAGCTTTGTGAGACACAACAACATTTTTAAACTCATGATTAATTTTAACCACTTTAAAGTCCATGTTTTTATTAGTATACTGATCATAATCTCTAATTGGTTTAACATCAATTTGAGATCCTGGGAGAAAAGCCTCTATTCCAAAAACATCAACTATCATCCCACCTTTAGTTCTACACTTTACAAAACCTTGAACAACTTCGCCTTTGTCATGTGCATCGTTTACTCTATCCCAAGCTTTGATAACTCTAGCCTTTCTGTGAGATAATACTAATTGTCCAGATTTGTCTTCTCTTGTATCCACGATTACTTCCACCTTATCTCCTATTTTAAGATTAGGGTTATATCTAAATTCATTCTTTGAAATTACTCCTTCTGATTTTGCATTTATATCAATTATAACGTCCTTATCAGTAAGATGAATTACCTCACCTTCGATTATGTTCTCATCAGAAGTATCGACAAAATTTTTAGCAACTAGTTTCTCAAATTCTGAAATTTGCTTGTGATCAAGTTCATCAATTCCCTCTTGATATTGATGCCAATTAAAATTATTTAGAAATTCATCTTTTGAATCAGCCTTAACAGAAGACTTTTTTGGAGCAGATTTCTTAGGTTTTTCAGACTCCTCAATGTTAGTATTAGCAATATTTTCTTCACTCATAGTGCGCAAAAATATAATTAATTAAGTTATTGGCAAAGTTAAGTTTAGTTTTTTATCTACTGTAAATTAATTTTTTGAATTAATTTTTCAAAAACTTCCTCTATGTTAAGGCAGGAAACATCTATTTCAAAAGCATCATCAGCTTTTTTTAAAGGAGCAATCTCTCTTGTTGAATCAATATTATCTCTGGTTTTTATTTCTTTTTCTATAGATTCAACTTTAACAGACAAATCATTGATTTGCTTATGTCTTCTTTGAGCCCTTATTTTCGGGTCTGCTAAAAGAAAAAATTTAAAAGTAGCTTTCGGAAACACAACTGTGCCAATATCTCTTCCATCAATAACCAAAGAAGAAGATTCTGCAGAAATTCTAAGTTGTCTATAGACAAAATTTCTAATTTCTTGCTTTTTAGCATATTTACTTACATATGAAGACACTTTAAAACCTCTTATTTTGTGAGTAACATCAATTCCATTTAAATCTATTTTTAGACTACCCTCTTCAAAAGATTGTTCTACATGAATCTTGTTAAGTATGGTTTCTGGAATACTTTTGTCAGAGCTAATATTTTTTTGGATAAGATAAAGTGTAATTGCTCTGTAATATGCACCAGAATCTCTATAGTTGTAATTAAAATATTTTGCTATTTTTTTTGCTTGTGTACTCTTTCCTGTAGATGCTTGACCGTCAATAGCTATGATAATAGAGTCCAAGTTAAATAAGTTTAGGGTTTTGAACTTTTCTATTTGTAAGAGCGTAAAAAATTACATCTTTCATAGTGTCTACATAAATGAATTTTAATCCTTTTAGATATTTTTGATTTACCTCTTCAATATCTTTTCTATTGTATGAACTTAAAATAATTTCTTTAATATTTGCTCTTTTTGCTGCAAGAATTTTTTCTTTTATACCTCCTACTGGCAAAACTTTTCCTCTTAAAGTGATTTCACCAGTCATTGCAATATTTTTTTTCACTCTCTTTTGAGTAAACAATGATACTAATGATGTTAAAATTGTAATTCCTGCACTTGGACCATCCTTGGGAGTAGCTCCTTCAGGAACATGAATATGAATATTATATTTTGAATAATCTATAGCTTTGTTTATTCCAAGTTCATTAAAATTAGACTTAATAAATTCTAAGGCAATTATTGCAGATTCCTTCATAATTTTTCCTAGATTCCCAGTTATGGTAAGATTTCCTTTTCCATCAGATATGGATGACTCAATAAATAATATTTCACCTCCAACAGATGTCCATGCAAGCCCTGTTACAACTCCTGCTACTAAGTTATTTTCATATTTATCTTTAAAGAATTTTTTAGGCCCTAGAATATTTTTTAAATAGTTTTCATCCTTAGAGTCATTAACCTCAGATTTTGAAACTATATTTTTTGCTCTATTTCTTATTAATTTCGCAATTTGTTTTTCCAAGTTTCTAACACCCGATTCTCTTGTATAGTCACTAATAATATCCTTTAAGATTTTGGAGTTAATTTTAAAATCATTACCCTTCATACCATGTTCAGATAATTGTTTTTTTACAAGAAATTTAGAAGCTATTGATACTTTTTCTTCAGAAGTATAACCAGAAACATTTATTAATTCCATTCTATCTAAAAGAGCAGGATGCATTGTTGATAAATTATTTGCAGTAGCAATAAACATAACTTTTGAAAGGTCGTATCCAACCTCTAAGAAATTATCATGAAAAGAATTATTCTGTTCAGGATCAAGTAATTCTAAAAGTGCAGAACTCGGGTCTCCCTGAGATCCACTAGAAATTTTATCTATTTCATCTAAAACAAATACTGGATTTGAAGTACCCGACTTTCTAATACTTTGGATAATTCTCCCTGGCATAGCTCCTATATATGTTTTTCTATGACCTCTAATCTCAGCTTCATCTCTTAGCCCTCCAAGAGAAACTCTAACGTATTCTCTGTCAATTGATTTAGCAATTGATTTTCCCAGAGAGGTTTTTCCAACACCAGGAGGACCATATAAACATAAAATAGGAGACTTCATATCACTCCTTAATTTTAATACGGCTAAGTATTCAATAATTCTTTTTTTAACATCTTCAAGTCCAAAATGATCATTATCTAATATTTTTTGAGCTTTATCTAAATCAAAATTATCCTTTGAAAATTTATCCCAAGGCAATTCAACTAAAAGATCAAGATAATTTCTTTGAACAGAATATTCTGCAACCTGAGAATTCATTCTCTTAAGTTTTGATAGTTCTTTTTCAAAATGAGATTTAATATCCAAATTCCAATTTTTGTTTTTTGCTTTATTTATTAATTCTTGAATATCTTCTTGATATGAATTTTCTCCTAACTCTTCCTGAATAGTCTTCATTTGTTGTTGAAGATAATATTCTCTTTGCTGCTGATCTAAGTCGTTTCTAACTTTTGATTGAATATCATTTTTTAAAGCAAGTTTTTCATATTCAACATTTAAGAACTTCAAACACTTAAGCGCTCTATTATTAACACTTAGACTTGAAAGCAAATCTTGCTTATCTTTTACACTAATATTCATGTTAGAACAAACAAAATTTATTAAAAATGAAGAACTATGAATATTCTTAATTGCAAATGAAGCTTCTGATGGAATATTTGGATTTTCTTTGATAATTTTTAATGCAATGTCTTTAATTGCATCTATTGTTGCAGTGAACTTAGAATCAGGTTTTTTTTGATTTTTATCTGAAACAGGATCAATCGTAGCTTGAATATATGGATCTGTTTTAACAACCGATTTAATTTTAAATCTTTTCTTTCCTTGAATGATAACTGTTGTGTTTCCATCTGGCATTTTAAGAACTCTTAGAATTTTAGCTACAGTACCTATGCTATAAATATTTTCAATATTTGGATTTTCAATTTTTATATTCTTTTGCGCAATAACTCCAATTAATTTATTTGATTTATTCGCATCTTTAATAAGCTTTATAGACATATCTCTACCAGCATTTATCGGTATGACTACCCCAGGAAATAGAACGGTGTTAGTTAAAGGTAGTATTGGTAAGACTTCTGGAAGACTTTCTTTCTCAAGAGCTTCCTCATCTTCTGAGGTCATTAAGGGAATAAACTCAGATTCATCATTAATGTCACTAAATGACATATTGTCTATGTTATTAAAAATAATACTCATAAGCTGTTTTTACAGTCATTTTGTCATAGTCTATCTATATTAAGATTTAAATAGACTTAAAAAGCTAATTCATTATAAATAAGGACAAAAGCTATGCCAACATATTTTTATCAATTCTTGGAACTCTTGTAAGAAGTACAGCTCCTAAAAAGAAAAAGAACATAAATATTATAACAGAAAACCTTACAGTTCCTGTAACTTGAGCAGCTATTGCATAAAACAACATTCCAAATACGATGCCAATTTTTTCTGTAACATCATAAAAACTAAAGAATGATGTAGTGTCTTTTGTCTTAGGAATAAATAAAGAAAATGTAGCTCTTGCTACTGGCTGAGTACCGCCCATAAGCAAACCTACAAGACCTGCAATCATGTAGAATTGAGAAGGTGTATTAATGTAATATGCATATAGACATACACCAGCCCACAAAAAAATTGCAAAAGTCAAAACAATAATATTACCATATTTTTGAGCAAGTCGAGTAAAAATATAAGCTCCTCCTATAGCAACTATCTGAATTAATAAAATACTAATTATTAAACCTGATGTCTGTTCACTTGAACTACTCCAATCAATTTCACTTACACCAAAATATGAAGCTATATACAAAACCGTTTGTAATGAAAATGAAAAAATAAAAAATGCTAATAAAAACCTAGTAAATCTCTTACTAGATCTAATTACCTTGTAAACTTTTTTTAACTCTTTGAATCCATTCCATATTATATTTCTTGGTATTTTTACTCCTTTATTCCCTTTTGGCAAGTGGTAAAATGAATATTGGCTAAATCCTAACCACCAAACTCCAACTATAGCAAATGAAGATTTCATTGCATTTATTTCTGATGAAAATCCAAATGATTCATAGAAGTTTATCATAATAAGATTTATGAGTAAAAGAATAACACTTCCTATATATCCCATAGTATAACCCCTAGCACTAACTATATTAGTTTGTTTTGGAAATGTTATATCAGTCAAATATGAATTATAATAAACCAGACTTCCCCAGAAACCAATTAGAGCTAGAGTATAAAAAAGTAAACTTATCTCAATTGTCTCCAGTTCAAACCAATATAAACCAATACATGAAAGTGATCCCATATAAACGAAAAATTTCATAAATATTTTTTTATTTCCAATATAATCTGCTATTCCACTTAAAATAGGAGATAAAAAGGCAATTAATAAAAATGAAAACCCAGAAACTGAACTAATTAAGGTGTCTTTATTAATTTCAAAATTAAAAATTATAACAGAGTTTGTTTGTGAAAATATATATTGAGAATAATAAATTGGAAAAATTGCAGATGATATAACAAGAGAATAAACAGAATTTGCCCAGTCATAAAGAGTCCAAGCACCTATAAGCTTTTTACTTCCCCTCGGGTGATCAGTTTTTTTATTTATCATAAATTTAAATGATTCTCAAATTAAGCAAATAAATCAAAAGATATATATATTTGTCAAAAAAATAGATGTACAAGAAAATACAATTATTTGGAGTTTTAATTTTTAGTCTTACATTTCTAAATTGTCAAACATCCACAAATATTAATGAACCAAAAACAATTTTTAAAGTGAATAAAACAGATAAGGAATGGAAAGAAGAACTTTCCGCAGAAGAATATGATATTCTAAGAAATAAAGGAACTGAAAGACCGCATACCGGAATTTATAACATGCACTTTGAAGACGGTGTCTATGCATGTAGAGGATGTGGTCAGGCACTATTTAAAAGTAACAATAAGTTTATGTCTGATTGTGGATGGCCAAGTTATGAAAGTGCATTACCTGGTGCTATAACATATAAAAAAGATACTAGCCTAGGAATGATAAGAACTGAAATTTTGTGTTCTAATTGTGGAGGTCATCAAGGTCACGTATTTGATGATGGACCTACCGCAACAGGAAAAAGGTATTGTGTTAATTCTGCTAGTATAAATTTTATAAATAATAAAAATGAGTAAAAAATACGATTTAATTGTTATTGGAAGTGGTCCTGGTGGATATGTAACTGCAATAAGAGCATCTCAATTAGGATTAAAAACAGCTATTATTGAAAAAGAGAGTCTTGGGGGTGTATGTCTAAATTGGGGGTGTATTCCAACAAAAGCTTTGTTAAAATCTGCACAAGTTTTTGAATATCTTAAAAAAGCTGATAGCTTCGGTTTAAAAATTAAGGATTTTGATAAAGATTTTAATTCAGTAGTAAACAGGAGTAGAAACGTAGCTGATGGAATGAGTAAAGGTGTAACATTCTTAATGAAAAAAAATAAGATTGACGTAATTAATGGTTATGGAAAGATATTGCCTGATAGAAGTGTTTCAGTCGAAAACAACAGCAATATTGACAATTTTGAAGCTAGTAACATTATAATTGCTACTGGTGGAAGATCAAGAGTAATTGATTCAATTCCTCAAGATGGTAAAAAAATTATTGGCTACAGGGAAGCAATGACTTTAAAAAAACAACCAAAAAAAATGATAATTGTTGGCTCAGGTGCAATTGGAATTGAATTTGCTTATTTCTACAACTCAATGGGAACTGAAGTTAAATTAATTGAATACATGGATAGAATTCTTCCAGTTGAAGATAAAGACATATCAAATCAATTAAATAAAACATTTAGAAAATCAGGTATTGAAATTTTAACTGACTCTGAAGTTATATCTTCTGAAACTAATGGTAAAGGTGTAAAAGTTCAAGTTAAATCTAAAGGTCAGATTTCTGAGCATGAAGCAGATATATTACTTTCAGCTGTTGGATACAAAAGTAACATTGAAAATATTGGACTTGAAGAAGTTGGAATTGCAGTAGATCAAGATAAAATAATTGTCGATGAGTACTATCAAACCAACATACCCGGATATTATGCAATTGGTGATATAACCTCTGGACAGGCTCTTGCACATGTTGCCTCTGCTGAAGGAATTCTTTGTGTTGAAAAAATAGCAAACCATGAAGTTGAACCAATTGATTATGAAAATATACCTGGTTGTACATACTGTTATCCTGAAGTAGCATCAGTTGGTTTAACAGAAGAAAAAGCATTAGAAAAAGGATATGATATCAAAGTAGGTAAGTTTCCTTTTACTGCCTCAGGAAAAGCTCAAGCATCAGGGCATTCTGATGGTTTTGTTAAAGTTATTTTTGATGAAAAATATGGAGAATGGCTTGGATGTCATATGATTGGAGCTGGTGTTACAGATATGATAGCTGAAGCTGTACTTGGAAGAAAGCTTGAAACTACCGGAAAAGAGATCTTAAAATCAGTTCATCCTCATCCAACTATGAGTGAAGCTTTAATGGAAGCGGTAGCTGATGCATATGATGAGGTTATCCACCTGTAATAAGACTCTCAAGTGCAAGTCTATAGCTATCTAAGCCAAAACCTATAATTATTCCACTTACAACTGGTGACAAAAATGACTTCTGTCTAAATTCTTCTCTAGAATATGTGTTGGATATATGAACTTCAATAACTTTACAATCAATTGATTTAATAGCATCAGCAATACCTATAGAAGTATGAGTATATGCTGCAGCATTTAGTATAATTCCATTACAATCTTTTGATTCATGAATAAAATTAATTATTTCACCCTCAATATTTGATTGAAAATATTCAATTCTTACTTTAGGAAAATTAGATCTAATTGAATCTAGATATGATTCAAAATTTTGACTACCATATATATCAGTCTCTCTTGTTCCGAGAAGATTTAAATTTGGTCCATTTATTATTGTAATTTTCATATATTATAAAGGTAATGCTTAAAGAGTAATTAAAAAATTAAAATGAATTGGGATACAAGCATTGAGAATTTTAAAAACTACCTAAGATTAGAAAGAGGATTAAGTAATAACTCGATTCAGAGTTATGAATATGATCTTGATTTATTTAAAGTTTACTTAAAGGAAAATCAAATTAATGAAACTCCTCTTAGTTGTAATACAGAAACTATAAAAAATTACTTATATAAATGCTTATCAAAAAAAAAGACAAGTACTAAGGCTAGAAGTATTTCTGCAATTAAGAGTTTTTTTAATTACTTAATTTTTGAAGGGCATATAAAAAAATCTCCATTGTCTCATATAGAATCTCCTAGACAAAAGAAAAAATTACCTGAGGTTTTGACTGAAGATGAGGTTGGAAAATTGATTTCATCTGTTAATCTTAATGATAATTTTGGACAAAGAAATAAGACAATTATTGAGGTACTTTATGGAACTGGAATAAGAGTTAGCGAACTAACAGATTTAAAGCTGTCAAATATTTTTTTTAATGAAAATATTATAAAAGTAAATGGGAAAGGGAATAAAGAAAGGTTTGTACCATTAGGTGAAATTGCTTCAACAGAAATAAAAAAATATATTGTTTACAGAGATAAACATAAAATTGATGAAAAATTTTCCGATATTCTTTTTTTAAATAAATATGGAAGACAACTCACTAGATCGATGATTTTTAAATTAATTAGTGATTATTCCAAATTAGCAAATATTAAAAAGAAAATAAGCCCTCACTCACTTAGACACTCATATGCTACTCACTTACTTAAAAACGGTGCTGATTTGAGAACTATTCAATTAATTCTTGGGCATGAAAGCATTACTACAACTGAGATTTATACACATTTAGATACGTTTCACTTAAAGGAAATTCTTAAAAAATTTCATCCAAGAAAGTAAATTAGTCTTGGTTAAAATTTAAAGCACAATCAATCAATGCAAGATGAGAATATGCTTGAGGAAAATTGCCTAAAAGTCTTTTTGACTTAAAATCTAGATCTTCACTATATAATCCAAGATGGTTACTGTATTCTAATATCTTTTTGAAATAATCTTTAGATTTTTCTTTTTCACCAATTTTGTATAAACTGTTTATATACCAGAATGAACAAACTGTAAAAGATGATGATGGAATTCCGAAATCATCTTTATTTTTATATCTAAATAATAGCCCATCATTCATTAAGTTTTTTTCGATTGCTTTAACTGTTTTAATATACATTGAATCATTTGCATTTATAAAATCATATGACTCCATTAGAAGTAGAGAAGCGTCAAGGTCGTCAGACCCATATGATTGGGTAAAAGCACCAAGCTTGGAATTCCATCCGTGATTTAATATATCATTATAAATTTCAGATCTAATTAGTTTCCATTTCTCCAGATTAGAAGATTTTTTAATTAATACTGAAATTTTGATTGCTCTGTCTATAGCAACCCAACTCAATAATTTAGAAAAGGTAAAATGTTTATCCTCATTTCTAAATTCCCAGATTCCTTTATCAGGTAACTTCCAGTTATTTTTAACAATCCAAACTATAGACTTAACAATTGACCATAATTCCTCATATTCATTATTTTCAGTTGGAAATTTTTCAATTTGATAATGAATAGCATCCATAAGTATCCCATATATGTCATTTTGTTTCTGAGAATATGCGGCATTTCCAATTCTAACTGGAGAAGAATCTAAATAGCCCGAAAAATGTTTTAAAGTCTTTTCTGTTAGTATTTTTTCACCATTAATACCGTACATTATTTGAAGTTTCTCATTTTTATCTGGAATAATGTCTAAAATAAATTTTATGAAATTTTTTACTATGTTTTTATGTCCTAGCTTTGTTATTACTTTAATAACCATTGAAGCGTCTCGAATCCAACAAAATCTATAATCCCAATTCCTTTCCTCTCCAATAGTTTCTGGTAAAGAAGTTGTTACAGCTGCTAAAACAGCACCAGTTTTTTCATATGTTAATAATTTTAATGTTAGAGCACTTCTTAATATCTCATTATTAAATTCTTTAAAACTTGGAGTTTTACTTATCCAATTTATCCAATAGTTAGATGTTTTTTTTAACTCTAATAACACATCTTCAAGGTTTGGAATTAATAGTTTTTCATAATATGAAATCTTAAAAAATAAATCTGAGTTTAATTCAATTTTATCAGAATCTAAAATTTTATTTAAATTAAGGTTTGAATATAGATATAGAGTTTCATAATTATCATTTTCAGATACAGTAACGATAAAATCATCTTTAACATAAGATTTAGATTCCCCTAATGAGTAGTCTAGTTTTGGATCATATATAATTTTAATTTGAGGGTTACCGTTAACAAGCCTTACTATTCTTGAAATTTCGGGAGGAGAATAATAATTATTTTTTTTTAGCTGATATCTTGGCATATAATCTATAACCTCAAACTTATCAAAGCCATTGTTAAAGCTTGTTTTTAAAATAGATGTATTTTTAAAATATTCTTGCTTCACATTATAATTTCCTATTGGTTCTATTTTAAAGAATCCACCAATTTTATTATCAATTATTTTACCAAATATCGATGGAGAATCAAATCTTGGCAAACAACACCAATCTATTGAAGAATCCTTATAAATAAGTGCAGATGATTGACAATTTCCTATAATTCCATAATTAAGATTGTCTCTATATCCATAAGAATCGTTTAATTCCATATTTTTAGATTAATAATTTAAGATTTGAGTAGAACAATAATTGTTTCAAATAGGTTACCAATAAAGATATCTAATTTAGATAAATCTTTTGAATTTTCTTCCACAAGTGGTGGATTAGCTACAGGTATGAATTCAATTCATGAAAAAAAGAATTTTTTATGGATAGGTTGGCCTGGAATTGATGAAAAATCTTTAAGCAACAATCAATTAATAAATGCAAAAAAATTATTATTAGAAAAAAATTATATTCCTGTTTTTCTTAATAAAAAAGAAATAAATGATTTTTATTATGGAACCAGTAATGAGGCTTTATGGCCACTTTTCCATTACTTCATTGAGTATTCAATATTTAATAAATCTCACTGGAAATCATATGTTGAAGTAAATAAAAAATTTGCTAGTTGTGTAATTCAAAATGCAAAAAAAGGCGATATAGTATGGATTCACGATTATCAACTATTACTATGTCCAAAAATAATAAAGAATGAAAGGCCTGATTTAACAGTTGGATTCTTTCTTCATATTCCATTTCCATCGTTTGAAATATTTAGAATTTTTCCTTGGAGAGAAAAACTACTTGAAGGAATACTTGGAGCAGACCTGATCGGGTTCCATACCTATGATTATGTTAGACATTTTTTAAGTTCAGTTAAAAGAATACTAAGATATAACGTGGTTTTTAATAAAATAGAGGTTGGTTCTCGAGAAGTATTAGTTGACACATTCCCAATGGGTATTGATTACTTAAAGTTTTTTAACTCAGCAAAACAAAAATTAAATCAAAAAAAATCAGAAATGTCTGAACTAAGAGTCAAACTTAAAGACCATAAAAAAGTTTCTACTGATAGTAAACTTATTTTATCTATAGATAGACTAGATTATACTAAAGGGGTTATAAATAGAATTAAAGCATTTGAAATCTTTCTTACAAAGTTTCCTGAGTATAGAAATAAGGTTAGATTGATAATGTTAACAGTTCCATCAAGATCAGATGTTGATGATTATAAAAAGCTAAAAAAACAGACAGATGAAATAGTGGGAAGAGTAAATGGTAAATTCGCATCAGTTAACTGGACTCCAATATGGTATTATTATCGTACAATGAGTTTTGATGAATTAATTGACTTGTATACAATTTCTGATATTGCAATGATTACTCCCGTTAGAGATGGCATGAATCTAGTTGCAAAAGAATTTGTAGCGACTAGAGTCAAAGGTGATGGTGTTTTAATTTTAAGCGAAATGGCTGGAGCTTCTAAGGAATTATATGAGTCATTAACTGTAAATCCATTTGACTTAAATGATATGTCCAATGTAATATTTAAGGCTATTAATATGCCAGAAAAGGAACAAATAAAAAGAAACAAAAGTATGCAAACTAGGTTGAGTAGATACACTGTTAATTATTGGGCTAATGATTTTATGAAGAATTTAATAAGTAGAGGAAAGTCTAATTTAAAATCTATAACAAATATTTTTGATATTTCAGAAATAAATAAACTTATCGATAAACTTAAATTATCAAGTAAAAAATTAATAATACTTGATTACGATGGAACTCTAGTTAATTTTAAGGATAATCCAGAATTGGCAATTCCAGACGATAATTTAATTAAAATTTTAAAAAATTTAACCTCTATTAAAGGACTTGATGTTGCAATTGTTAGTGGAAGAGATAAATTATTTCTAGAAAATAATCTAGCTGAGTTAGATATTACTTTAATCGCAGAACATGGACACTTCTACAAGAAAAAAAATAAGAATTGGAAAAATCTTGGAGTTATTGATAATGGCTTTTTAGATGAGATATACTCAATTCTTCAATCTTTTTCAGATAAAACTCCAGGTACATTCACAGAAAAGAAAGAAAGTGGTCTAGTATGGCATTTTAGAAAGTCTGATCCAGAACTAGCTACTGAAAGAGTAGTAGAGATAGAAACAGTTCTAAATAGCCTTTTAACAGATCAGTTTCAGATTTTAAATCTTAATAAGGCTATTGAAATTACTAGTAGAAAATTTGATAAAGGATCAGCAGTAGATCAATTAAGAAAAAATAAAAATTATGATCATATACTTTGTATTGGTGATGATGTAACAGATGAAAACATGTTTAAGAGTCTAGATAAAAATTCAACATCAATTAAAGTTGGAACCAAAAATACGATTGCTAAGTTTTATATTAAAGACACAAAAGGTGTAATTGATCTATTAAGTGAATTAATTAATAGATTATAATAAGTTTTATTCTTTCATTAATCTAAAGCCTTCTCCATGTACGTTAATTATTTTTAGACTATTATCTTTTTCTAGATATTTTCTAAGTTTAGCAATATAAACATCCATACTTCTTGAAGTAAAATAATTAGCATCTCTCCAAATCTTATTTAAAGCTATGTCTCTTGGAAGTAAATCATCAAAATTTAACACTAACATTTTAAGAAGCTGATTTTCTTTTGGTGACAATTTATATGAATCACCATCTTTATATTCAAGAATACGCAATTTAGAATTAAAATTAAAATCTCCAAATTTAAATTCAAATATGTCAACCTCGTCATTATTAACATTTGGCTTTCTATTTAAGATAGATTTAATTTTAGCTAACAATATTTCTGAGTCGAATGGTTTAGTTAAATAATCATCAGCACCAATTTTATATCCCTTAAGTACATCATCTTTAAGATTTTTAGCAGTAAGAAAAATTAATGGTATTTCCTCATTTACTTCTCTTATTTCTTTTGCTAACGTTAACCCATCCTTAAAAGGCATCATAATATCGAGAATACATAAATCAAAATCAGATCTATTAAATTTTTCAAACCCCTCTATACCATTAACAGCAAGTGAAACATCATAATTATTTATAGTTAAATAATCTTTTAGAATTCTCCCAAAATTCGGATCATCCTCTACTAATAGAATGCGTTTATTTGATTTCATATTAAATGTTTTTTAATGTTATGTAGAACTTAGTTCCAATGTCTTTTTTGCTATCTAATGAAATTTTTCCATTATGAAAGTCAATAATTTTTTTAACATATGATAAACCTAACCCATGTCCTTTAATATCATGTATATCTCCATTTTGTTCTCTATAAAACTTTTCAAATATCATTTTTTGAGTGTTTTTATTCATACCAATACCTTTATCTTCAATACAAACTATTATATTTTCATTAGAGTTTGATGATGTTATAATTATACTGGGCTTCTCTTTAGAATATTTTACAGCATTATCTAGTATGTTTATAATAATATTCTCTAAATGATTACTGTTACCATTTATTTTACTTTTTAATGCTTTAAGTGAAATGCTTATTGACCCTTTTTTACTTTCAATAATTAATTTTACATGTTCAATTGCATCCTCAATTACTTCATGAATATCAGTTTCCTCCATTTCAAAAGGATTAGAACTTTTTTCAAGTTGAGAAATTCTTAAAATATTTTCAACTTGTGATAGCATTCTAGAATTTTCTTCTCTTATCATTCCCAAATAAGATATAAATTTGTAATTGAGGTTGTTTTTAGAACTTGTAATAGCATCTAGAGCTAGATTTATTGTTGCTATTGGTGTCTTAAATTCATGTGATATATTATTAATAAAATCACTTTTAATCTCAGATAACTTTTTTTGTTGGATTATTTGGTATAATGCTGTTGTAGAAATTACAATAACAATCAATGTAAGCATGAAAGATAAAGTTGCAACTCCTATTATACTTGATAAAACATATTCTTGCTTTTCAGGAAAAGACACTACTAAATTGTAAGAAACTGTGCTAGATCTATCGAATAAGAAAGGGATCGAATATTTAGGACCAGACTGAATTTCAAGATAATTATTAGACTTAACTTTAGTGGATAATCCATTACTATATATTCCAAATTCATAAGGCGTAACTATGTTTCTATTACTAAAACCTTCATTTAATAACATCTGGATTTCTCTTGAAGTAGTTCTTTTATGAATAGGTAATGATGACGCATATTCTTGAAAAGCAGATTTATATTTTTCAAATTTAAATATGTCTATATCCTCTACGCTTTTAAGTTTAGAAATAGATGCATTTAGCCTATTCTCTCTTCTATCAAATATATTCTTGTTTACAATGGTTGTTTTGACTGCTTTGTAATCTTTAAGTTCATCATCTCCATATCTGTTGGATAAATTATTTGGAAGATTTATATTATAGTCCTCCTCAAGAATTCCATATGCAAAAAAAGTTGAAAGATTTGATGACTGATCTTCATCTAAGAAAAGAAAGACATCTGTAAAATTAGACTCATCTGGTGTACCGATTGAATCAATCAACATCTGATATGTGTATACGTAATCATTCAGCTCTCTGCTTTGAATTTCATCAACAACTTCTCTAAGAGTTCTATTAATAGCAAGTGAGAATTCCTCTTCTTTATTTTGCCAAGATGAATATATCCAATAACCCTGCATTAGAATAATCCCTATCAAAGAAAAGGACATCAATAAAACTAATGAAGTATAAAATCTTTTATTCATTTATATAAAATTCTCAATTTTAAAATTAAACTTTCTTAACGAAATGTTAATGTATTATACTTATCCAATCAAATCTGTATGAATTTGAGCTACTTTATCCTTTAAGTCAGATAGGTTATAATTGTCAATTATATAATCACATTTACTAATTATTGAAGACTCATCTACCTGATTCTTAATCCTTTTAATTACGTCATATCTTGAGGTATCATCTCTTAATAATACCCTTTTAATTCTTTCCTCTGAAGGTGCTCTGACTAGAATAATTTTATCATAAGTATTTTCAGATTTTGTCTCAAAGATTATTGCTACCTCCTTAACTATATAGATCTCATCATTTGATTTAACAAAAGAATCAAAATCATTTGAGACTGCTGGATGAATAATTGAATTAAGCACTTTTAATTTATCTGAGTCCTGAAAAACAATTTTAGATAACTGCTTAGTATCTAATTTATTTTTTTTATAAATATTATTGCCAAAAACTTTTTTTATTGAGTCTATTAAGGCTCTATCTGTATTAATTAGTTTCTTTGCAGCGTTATCTGCGCTATATGTCTTTATTCCAAGATCTTTAAATTCATTGAGAACAGTAGATTTACCAGAACCAATACCTCCAGTTAATCCAACAATTTTCATTTTGAATTTAATTTATCTATAATCTCCTGGCTTACTCCAACACTTGAAAAACCTCCATCATTAAAAATGTTTTGAAGAGTAACTCTTTTGGTATAATCAGAAAATAAAGAAACAGTTAGATCAGCACAATCCTCTGCAGTTGCATTACCTAATGGTGATGTTAAATCAGCATATTTAATAAAGTCGTCAAGCCCTTTGACACCTTTACCAGCGGTAGTTAGAGTTGGTGATTGAGATATGGTATTGACCCTAACATTCTTCTCCTTACCAAAGAAATATCCAAAGCTTCTTGCAATAGATTCGAGATATGCTTTATTATCAGCCATATCATTATAATTTGGAAATGTTCTTTGTGCAGCAATGTATGTTAATGCAACAATACTTCCCCATTGATTCATTGCATCTAATTTAAATAAAGATTGCATTAATTTATGAAAAGATACTGCGGAAACATCCCAACCCTTTTTCAACCATTCATAATTTAAATCTGTGTAATGCTTACCTTTTCTGACATTAACAGACATTCCTATTGAGTGTAATACAAAGTCTAGTTTGCCACCAAATTTATTAGTAGCTGTGTTAATTAAGTTTTCAAGATCTTCTATATTAGTAGCATCTGCTGGTATTACTTCAGAATTTGTTTTTTTTGCTAATTCATTTATGCTTCCCATTCTTATAGAAACCGGAGCATTTGTTAAAATAAATTCGCCTCCTTCATTATAGACGCGTTCTGCAGTTTTCCATGCAATAGAGCTGTTATCTAGAGCGCCAAAAATTATTCCTTTTTTACCTTTTAAAATATTGTTTCCCATGATGTAAATATAGTTTAATTCAATAATTCATTAGCTAGCTCATTAGCTGACTTGTTAGATTTATCACCAGATAACATTTCGGCAATTTCATTAACTCTTTCTTTATCAGATAGCAATTTAATGTCAGTGATAACTTTATCATCATGTTCTCTTTTGAATACTTTAAAATGGAAGTCACCCTTAGATGCTACTTGAGCAGTATGTGTTATAACTATTACTTGCATATTTTGTGCCATAAATTTCATTAGCTCACCAACTTTAGAGGATACTGAACCCGAAATCCCAGTATCTATTTCATCAAAAATTATTGAGGCCAACTTTGTGTATTTAGAAAGAATAGACTTTACAGATAGCATTATTCTTGAGATCTCTCCACCTGAAGCAATATCCTTCAACTCATTGTAAAGACTTCCTTTATTAGATTTTAAAAGTAGCTTACCAATACTTAATCCGTTTTTATGAATTATTTCTGTTTCTGATAGATCAATTTTTATTTCAGATTCTTCCATACCTAACTCAATTAAATTCTTGTTCATCAATTTTTCAAAATCAGGTATTACAGATTTTCTTTTATTATGAATTTTAACTGCAATTGCTTTAAGATTTAACATTAGACTTCTAATAGATTCTTCAATTTTAATTATATCATTGTCTATATCATTTTGAGTCAAGATCTTTGATTCAATATCATTTTTAATTTTTAATAAGTCTTCAATTGAATTAACCCTGTGCTTATTTTGAAGTGAGTAAATCTTATCTTGTATATTCCTTAAGTTATTAATGTTTTCTTGATTATTATCAATGTCAGATAATATTAATTCTGTATCACTAGAAATTATGTTTAATTCCTCAATAATTGTTTGGATCCTTGCACAGAGTAAACTGATTCTCTCTGAGGAGTTTGATAGTCTATTTAGGTTTCTTGAAATATCTTGAAGTTTATCCAAGACTCCAACATCTTCAGAATTTAAGTGACCTATTGTAATAGATAGTACATCTTTAATTTGATCTAAGTCATCAGCCTCTTTGATTTTATCCTGAAGTTCTTCAAGATTAATATTATTGATTTCAAGATTATTAAACTCGTCATGTAAGAATTTATTGTAATCTAAATCAGAATTTAGTTTATCCCTCAATAATATCTTATCATTAAGTTCTTTCTCAAGTGATTTTAATGATTTAAAATTACTTGAGTATTCTTTAACTATTTGTTCGTTCTTTGATAATGAGTCTAAAATCAGAAAAATAAAATTTGAGTCAAGGATACTTAGATTATTAAATTGAGAATGAACATCAACAAGTTTATTTGTAAGGTCAGATAATTGATCAAGTTTTACAGGAGTGTCGTTAATAAAAGCTCTTGATTTTCCATTTTGATTGACTTCTCTTCTAATTATAGTTAATTCATCATAATCCAAATCATTTATTCTAAAATAATCCTTTAAGTATATATTACTTAAATCAAATGTTACTTCAACAAAACATTTTTTTTCTTTATTTATAATTTTGGAATTATCAACTCTAGAACCTAAAACCATTGACAATCCACCTAATATAATAGATTTACCAGCACCTGTCTCTCCTGTAATTGAAGTCATTCCCTTATTAAAAGTAATTTCTAAGGAATCAATTAATGCGTAATTGTTAATTTTTAGTTTTGTTAACATTTTCAATAATTTGATTTATAATATCATTTGAAACATCAATCTTTAATTTTTTCTCAAAGGATGTTATCTCTAAATTCGAATTTATAAAATCAATTTGATTATAGTCACTTGAAATCGGGTTAAAATCTCCAATTTTATTAACTACTATTGCATCAAGGTTCTTAGACTTTAGTTTACTTTTTGCATTTTCAATTACATTATCTGTCTCTAAAGCAAAACCAACTAAAAATTGTGATGTTTTAATTTTACCTAGTTCTTTAAGAATATCAAGTGTTGGCTGAAGATCTATAGAGTCTAAACCAGACTCTTTCTTTATCTTACTATTGTTGATTTTTTTTGGCTTGAAATCTGAAATAGCAGCAGAAAAAATCACAATATCGGATTCTTTAAAATATTTTATAGTCTGAGAATACATTTCATCAGAATCTTGAACTCTTATACACTCAATGTTGTGTAGATCCATCGAAAGATTAGTTGGACCTAATAAAAGTTTCACATTTGCTCCAAGTTCACTTGCAATTTTTGCCAATGAATATCCCATTTTACCTGACGAGCTATTTCCAATATACCTAACTGGGTCTATTTTTTCATGAGTAGGTCCTGCTGTTATTAAAAAATTTAAAGAATTTAATGGTAGGGACTTTTTGATTTTATTTTCAACATAATCAATTATCTCATTTGGCTCAAGCATCCTACCTTCCCCTTCCAGTCCACTAGCTAGAGAGCCCGAACCTACCGGTAAAACGTTAGTATTATTCGATACTAATTTTTTAATATTTGTTTGATTGAGAGTGTTTTTATACATTTCTAAATCCATTGCAGGAGCAACAAAAACTGGACATGTAGAAGACAAATAACATGCTAGGAGCAAGTTGTCGCATCTAGCACTAGCCATTGAAGATATTGTATTGGATGTTGCTGGAGCAATAATAAAAATATCAGCCCACTCAGCAAGTTCTACATGGTTGTTCCAAGTTGGGTTATTATTTTTTTCAGTTGTAAATTCAGAAAAAACATCATTTTTTGAAACTGTGGAAAGAGTTAGAGGTGTAACAAACTCCTTGGATGAGGGAGTCATTACAACTTTTACATTTGATTTAAAATTAATTAACTGTCTTACTAATAAAGGTATTTTATAAGCAGCTATTCCACCTGAAACTCCGATTAAAATATTTTTTTGAGCTAAAACACTCATGTTAGATGATTAAATTATTGATCACTTTCAGATTCAGTGTCTCTAAAATAAATTTTATTATCTAACCATTCTTGTACTGCAATAGCATATGATTTAGGAAGTTTTTCATAAAATCTGGATACTTCAATTTGCTCTTTATTTTCAAATATTTCTTCTAAACTATCATTATGTGTTGCAAATTCATCAAGTTTATCATGAAGTTCTTTTTTAATTTCAGAATTTATTTGACTAGATCTTTTAGCAATAATAGATATAGCTTCATATATATTATTCGTTTGATTTTCAATCTCGTTCTTATTATATGTCTTAGTTGTATTTGATGCGTTTGTATTTCTGTATTTATTCATTTTTTCTATTTATAAAAGTTTTTTTGCTGTATTAATTTTTTCTGATAAATCTTCAATAAAGATCGTTTCTGGATAATATCTTAGAAAGTTATTAAAAGATCTTTCAAGCTCAGTTATTCTCTCATTTATTCTTGATTCTATGCTATTTATGGCTATCTCATACTGTGCTAACCATCTATAGTATAATGCTTCCTCTCTAAAATTTGTACCTGGATTATCTGCTATAAAATTATCAAAAGATTTAATTGCAGAGTTATAGTCTCTAATTGTGAAATATTGTTTAGAAACTTCAAATTCTTTTTTCTCTATTTTATTCTGGAGTTGTTCCATAAGCTCTAGAGCTTCGGTAACATACTCACTATTTGGAAATCTATTTATAAACAGCTGGAGTTTATCAATACCAGTAAATGTATCTTCTTGATCAAGAGTATAAATAGGAGAAAGCATAAAATAAGATTTTGCTTCCATGAAATAAGCCTCTTGAACTCTTTGACTATTTGGGTATGATTTAATAAAATTTTCAAACTGTATTGCAGCCGAATAATATGTTTTTATTTCAAAATATGAATTCGCAAAGAAAAAGACTAATCTTTCACCTTGAGGTTTTCCTCTGTAACTAGGAATAATTTGCTCTATTAAAGAATTTGCTCTTCTAAATTCACCATTTTTATAATATTCTTCAGCAGCTGTATACTTATTAACTTCATTTTCTGGACTATTCAATAATTTTTGATAGTCATTACAAGAAATAACCAAAAATGAAATAAATATCAATAGATAAGATCTAAACATTTAGAGTAAAGTATTTTGGCAAATTTAATATAAGTTTATGAAATTAGATCAATTAATGACACTTCATTAATAATAGGAACTCCAAGATTATTTGCTTTAGCATATTTTGCAGGACCTAAATTATTCCCTGCTACTAAATAATCTGTCTTTGAACTTATAGATGAGCTTATTTTTCCACCATTAATTTCTATAAGGTTTTTAATTTCCTCTCTACTGTGCATTTCAAAAACACCGGAGATTACGAATGTTAAATTTGACAGAGAAGAACTTATATCAGTTTTACTGCTATCAATAAAAATAAGACCTGCTGATTTAAGTCTAGTTATGAGAGCCCTATTATCCTCATCTTGAAAAAACTCTTTAATACTATATGCAGTTTTTTCTCCTATTTCATCAATTTCAGATAATGATTCTACACTCATGTTCATTAGCTCATCAATTGATTTAATTTTTTTTAATATTTTTTTTGAAGCAGATTCACCTACATAACGAATCCCAAGACCATATAAAACCTTTTGAAATGGATTTGATTTAGAATTTTCAATACTCATTTTCAGGTTTTCGACTGATTTATCAGCATGACCTTCGATTAAGGAAATTGAATCATAATCAAGATCAAAAATGTCTGAAATATCTTTTAGATACCCTTTGTGATAAAGAAGCTTAATAGTTTCATCGCCTAAACCGTCTATATTCATTGCTTTTCTTGAAACAAAGTGTTGAATTCTTCCTATAGCTTGTGGTGAGCAATATTTAACATTTGGACAGAAAAAGTTAGCCTCAGAATCAAGTTTTACTAATTCAGAATTACACTCTGGACAATTTGTTGGAAATTTAATTTCATCATATTCTGAGCCTCTATTTTCAATATCTATTCCTGTAATTTTAGGAATGATTTCACCTCCTTTTTCAACATATACACTATCATTAACTCTAAGCCTGAGCTTCATCATTTGATCGAAACTATGTAAAGAAGCTCTTTTTACAGTTGATCCAGAAATTAAGACCGGTTCTAAATTTGCAACTGGCGTTATTGCACCTGTTCTTCCAACATTAAATGAAATTGAATTTAATTTTGTTACCAAATTTTCAGCCTTATACTTGTATGAAATAGCCCACCTAGGAAACTTAGACGTAAAACCTAATTTTTTCTGAAAGTCTATATTATTTACTTTAATAACAATTCCATCAATTTCAAATGGTAAGGTTGACCTGTTTGTATCCCAATAATTTATGTATTCTTTAACTCCATCCAATCCATCTACAATCTTTTCATATTTAGGTACATCGAATCCCATATCTCTTGCAATATTTAGAAGCTCTGAGTGTTTTTTCATTTTAACTTCATCTGATACTACAGAGTAAAGGAAACATTGTAAAGGTCTTCTGGCAACCTCATTTGAATCAAGAAGTTTAATGCTTCCTGATGCTGTATTCCTTGGGTTTTTAAATATTTGCTCTCCTAATTCTTCCCTTTTTCTGTTGAGTTGTTTGAAGGAATCATTAAGTATTATTATTTCACCTCTAATTTCAAACTTTTTTAAAAATGAATTATCAACATTTAACGGTACCGATCTTATAGTTTTTATATTATTTGTAATATTATCACCTTGAGCTCCATCACCTCTTGTTAGAGCTCTTAGAAGCTTACCATTTTCATATAATAAATTGACAGATGCTCCATCATATTTTAATTCACAGCAAAATTCAAAATCTTTAGTATCAAGTATTTTAGAAGCTCTTGCATACCAAGACTCTAATTCCTCATTGGAATAGGTATTATCAAGAGAGTACATTTGATAAATATGAGATTCGGAGCTGAACTTATCTGATAATCCACCACCAACTCTATTTGAGGGAGAGTTTTCATCAAAATATTCGGGATATCTAGACTCAAGATTAATTAACTCATTTAGTAATTTATCATAGTCAAAATCACTTATTAAGTTTTTGTCAAGATTATAATAATTATGATTATGCTCATTAATTATTTCTCTTAACTTTAAAATTCTAGATTCTATTTCATTCATCTTAAAATGTGAGTTTTACCAATCTTTTTTTACCTCTGAAGTCATCCTTAAAGTTAATATGATTTATAGTATAATTAGTTAATAATTCATTAAATTCTGATATAAAATTTGGATTAATCTCTAGATAAATTACACCATTTTTTGAAAGATTTGTTAATGCAAATTCTAAAATTTTTTCATAAAAATGTAAAGGTTTGTCTTTGGGAGTAAATAGAGCAATATCTGGTTCATATTTAACATTTTTACCTATCTGATTTGATTCATCTAAAGATATATAAGGAGGATTTGAAATAATTATATCATATTCTTTATCTGACGTTGAAATTGAATTGAGATCAAGTTGAATTATTTTAACATTTGAGTTTAGGTTTTTTTTATTAATCTTACATACTTTGAGAGCAATAGTTGATACATCTGACAGAGTAACATTCAAATATTTATTATTAATATCTAATGATATCCCTATACAACCTGACCCTGAACATAAATCAATTACATTTTTTTGATCTTTTAAATCTATATTATCATTAATTAACCAATCTACAAGCTCCTCTGTTTCAGGCCTAGGGATTAGGACATTTTCATTTATATAAAAGTCTTTACCATAAAAGTTTTTTTTATTAATTAGATAGTCAATAGGATAGTCATCAATGATCATATTCATACTTTGAAGTAAAGTGTCCTTTGATTTAGAGGATAAATTAAAAGTAGGATCTAAAGCAATTTTAATTGGATCTATATCACATAGTTCCTTTAGAATAATTTTATAAATAAAATCACATTCATCAATTGAAAGGTCTAATTTTTCTCGATAAACACTTCTCATTTCAATAACATTCATACTAAGGTTTTTATCATCCATACAGGACATGCGGTGTGACCTGTGTTGCCTAAAGGTCCATCTATATATTTGAATCCTTTCTTTAAATATAATTTTTGTGCATTAATCATATTTGGCATAGTCTCTATGTAGCATTTTTTAAAATTAGATTTAATTGCAAAATCTAAACAAAGTTCAATCATCTTATCACCAATTCCCCTACCTCTTAAAGATTTATGAAAATACATTTTTTGAAGCTCACAGATATCAGGTTCAGCATCCCTAAGAGGGTTAATACCTGCACCTCCTAATATTTTATCATTTTCTTCAACTACAAAATATCTTGATTTAGTTGAATTATAGGAGTTATACATGTTGTCAATCTCAGGATCTTCATATGCAGAACCATTTTTAGGTATATTCATCTCAATTAGAACTTCTCTCAATATAATTGCTAAAGGTTTGTTATCAGATTCATTTATTAGTCTAATAAGCATAGTTGAGCTTTTTGACTTAAATTTACAATTCTAATTTTATTACATAGTAAAGTGGATGATATTAAATTCATGAAGAGATGTATAGACCTAGCATCAATAGGTATAGGTTATACTTATCCTAACCCATTAGTTGGTTCTGTAATAGTCCATAATAATAAAATTATCGGAGAAGGTTATCATGCTAAATATGGAGAAAGTCATGCAGAAGTAAATGCCATAAATAGTGTTGCTAATAAAGAGTTACTAAGAGAGTCAACTTTATATGTAAATCTTGAACCATGTAATCATCATGGTAAAACTCCACCTTGTACAGAAGCAATAATAAATAACAATATTAAAAGAATAGTCATTGGCTCTAGAGACCCTAATAGATTAGTTGATGGGAGTGGAATAGATAAGCTTAGGTCAAGTGGATGTGATGTAATTGTTGGAGTAATGGAATTAGAGTGTTCTGATCTCAATAAAAGATTTTTTAAATTCCACAAACATAAAAGACCATATATAATTTTAAAGTGGGCTGAGTCAAAGGATGGTTTTATAAGTCCATTAAAATCTAATCAGTCACCAAGAAAAGTAAATTGGATTTCAGGAGAAAATTCAAAAAAATTAACTCATAAATGGCGAAGTGAAGAACATTCAATCTTGGTTGGAGTCCAAACTATAATTGATGATGACCCATTACTAACTACTAGATTTATTGATGGAAAGAATCCAATTAGGTTAGTGTTAGATCCAAATTCTAGAATTCCAATTGATTCCAAGGTTTTATCACAAACTTCTAAAACAATAGTATTATCTAAGAAAGAAAATAATCTTATCCCTAATTATACAAAATCTTCAAATTTTGAGAATATTCAATTAATTATAAAGTCTCTTTATGATATGAAAATTCAATCAATATTGGTTGAAGGTGGAACAAAAACAATAAATCATTTTCTTAATAATGATTCATGGGATTCAATTAGAGTATTTAAATCAAATAAAAGTATTACAGATGGGATTATAAGTCCTGATGTAGACTTATCAAAATTTTCAAAGAGGGATATCGGAGATGATATATTATATGAAATTAATAGGTATACAAATTAAAATAAGTCACTTATAATTTTTGGACATCTTACAGGTTTCATTGTATCAGAATTTAAAAAAGCAAGTAATGTCCTTCCCTCTGTTGTTTTTTCTCCTCTACTATTAAAAATTTCATATGAAAATTCAATTGATGATGTAGGTTTTTTAGAACAATGAACTTCTACTGTAAAAGAATCTCCAAAAACAAGTGGTTTTAAGAACTTTAATTCACAATTAACTACTGGAAGTATAATTTTATTTCTCTCAATCTCCTGATACGGCATTTTTAATTTTTCAAGCCACTCAATTCTTGCAAATTCAAAAAATTTTAAATAATTACTGTGATGAACAATACCCATTTGATCAGTTTCATAATATCTAACTTTGATTTTATCCGTTGTGTAATTCATATTTATGATTTAGTGAAGGAATATATAATAATTCCTACATAATTACCACCTTTGATTTTAACAAAAAAAAAATTAAAAATCAATAGCTAACATTATTTTTTTTTCATTTTTTTTAACTAATATTTGTAATCAACCAAAAACAATGTTTCATAAATATATTCAATTAATATCTAGGTAAAAAAAATGAGTCAAACACCCTCTGCTGTATGGAACAATTGTTTATCTTTTATAAAGGATAATATTCAGCCACAAGCTTACAACACTTGGTTTGAACCAATTATTCCAATTAAACTTACAGATGAAGCTTTGAGTATTCAGGTTCCTAGTAAATTTTTTTATGAGTGGATCGAGGAACATTATGTGAAAATCTTACGTATTGCATTAACTAAAGAACTAGGACCCGATGCTAAACTTGTCTACATAATCAAAATGGAAAATACGTTTGGTAATAAAATGCCATTTACGGAAAAAATCCCTAGCTCATCTAGCACAAACATCAAATCTCAATCTATTGACTCACCCTTTAGCAACTTTGCTTCAGAACTTAAGAACCCATTTGTAATTCCTGGTATAAGGAATTTACAGATAGAATCTCAACTTAATGCTAATTATACATTTGAAAACTTTTTAGAAGGTGATTCCAATAGATTAGCAAGGTCAGCTGGTATTGCGGTTTCAAATAAACCTGGAGGCACATCATTTAATCCACTTTTAATATATGGAGGTGTAGGACTGGGAAAAACTCACCTCGCTCATGCTATTGGAGTTGATGTAAAACAAAAATATCCTGATAAAACTGTTCTTTATATTTCAGCTGAAAAATTCACACAGCAATATGTTGACTCAGTTAAAAAAAATTCGAGAAATGATTTTATCCATTTTTATCAAGTCATTGATGTTTTAATTGTTGATGATGTTCAGTTTCTTTCCGGAAAATCAGGAACTCAAGATGTATTCTTTCATATTTTTAATCATCTTCATCAAAATGGTAAACAAGTTATTTTAACTTCTGATAAATCACCAATTGAAATGCAGGATATAGAACAAAGACTGTTATCTAGATTTAAATGGGGATTGTCAGCAGAATTACAAAATCCTAATTTTGAAACTAGAGTTTCGATTCTAAAAAATAAACTCTATAGGGACGGAGTTACAATTAAGGATGAAGTTATAGACTATGTCGCAAAAAATATTAATTCTAATGTTAGAGAGTTAGAAGGAGCTATAATTTCATTAATTGCTCAGTCATCATTTAATAAAGCCGAGATTACTGTAGATCTTGCAAAGGAAGTTATTAATAAATTTGTTAAGAATAATAAAAGAGAGGTTTCTATTGACTATATTCAGAAAGTTGTTTCTGATTACTTTCAAATGGATATACAAACTTTACAATCAAAAACTAGAAAGAGACATATTGTTCAGGCTAGACAAATTGCAATGTATTTTGCAAAAAAATTCACTAAAGCTTCACTTGCAAGTATTGGATCTCAAATAGGAAGAAGAGATCATGCTACTGTACTTCATGCATGTAAAACTGTAGACAACTTAAGCTTTACAGACAAGCAGTTTAGAAAATATGTTGAGGATTTAACTCAAAAACTTTCAAATTAAACTATCTATATATTCCTTTGCTATTTATCCATCGAATATATGCTCTTTTGTTTCTATTATGACCTTGTAAATCACTTGCAAAAAGATGATATCCTCTATTTGATGGGTTGGCTACCATAAACAAGTAGTTATGTTTCTCGTAATTAAGCACTGCATCTATTGCTGATATATCTGGCATTGTTATAGGTCCCGGAGGAAGACCTTTTATTTTGTATGTATTAAAATCTGAATTAAGTTTGAGGTCACGGTAAAGAACTCTTCTAATAATAGTATCGAAGTTATTATAATATTCTTTTATTGTATAAATAACAGTTGGATCAGCTTGAAGTCTCATCTTTTTTTTGAGTCGGTTTATATACAAACCTGCAACTTTTGGTCGTTCATCAATTTTTCTACTCTCAATCTGAACAATAGATGCAAGAGAAATTACTTCTAATTTACTTAAGCCCATGTTTTCAGCTTTTTTAGATCTGACTTGATTCCAAAACTTATTGTATTCAGTTAACATTTTGTCTCTAAAATCATCTGAAGTGGTATTCCAGTATACATTATATGAATTAGGTATAAATATTGATAAAACATTTTTATCATTTAAACCATTTTCTTTTAGAAAATCTTCATTTCTAAAAGCTTTTATTAAAGACAAACTGTCCTCGAGAATTTGCTTTGAAACTCTTGATGCTAAATTTTCAATTCTTTCTTGATTATTAAAGGTTACATTTACTGGAGTATTGTTAAACTTTAAAGATCTTACTATTTCATTATTTCCAACACCTTTATCGATCTTGAACCTACCTGTTTTTTTATTATTTAAATAGCCTAGTTTTTCAGCTACTTTATAAAAAGTTTTTGTAGACTTAAAATATTTTGATATTGAATCAGTAAACCCTAGACTATCATCTTTTATTACATATAAATAGATACTTTCATTTTCAAAATCCGTATTGTCTTTATAATATTTATTGTAATAATCGACTGATAAAATTGAAATAATAATTATAATTGGAATAGCTATTTTAAATACTTTCATTTTTTGATAATTTTTTGATAAAGTAACTCATCATTGAACTCATTATTATAAAATATCCAGTCTCTTTTTAGCCCAACTTTTTCAAAACCACACTTTTCAAATAAAGATATACTTTCTAAATTATTTGATGAAATATTAGCAAATAACTGGTGAATCGGAACATGTTTAATTAAATAACTCTCAACCAATTTAATTGATTGATAAGCTATACCTTTTAATCTAAATTTTTTAAAAATTATAATTCCAACCCCTACCCTTCTGTTTACATGGTCATAATCAAAAAGATCTATAAAACCCATAGATGTTTGATCATTTGAGATAACTAACCTTAATTGCTTGTGCTCAATAATATCTAAATGTGAGTTTTGTATAAATTTTTTAAGTGTATTTCTAGAAAAAGGAGATGACGTATTTGAATATATCCAAAGCGACTCATCATTTTCAATTTCATACACTAAATCTAAATCACTTGGTTCAAGCGCTCTTAGCTTCAAATTCATAGTATTCAAGTTAAACAATAGTTAAAATATAATTATTAAAAACTTTAATATCTTATTTTTATAAAAAAAATAATGAAATTATATCTCAAAATTCTTTCTATATCAATATTTTGTTCAATATTAACTTTGATAACTTTTAATTCTATTTCAAACAAAAATGAAATTGTTTATAAAACTGAGTATGTTAATGATTCAGTTTCAGATTTTACAATTAATACTATTGCAAATCAAAGAAATATTAACTCAAACTCTTCATTACCTGATTTAACATTTGCAGCAAGTAAGTCAATTGATGCAGTTGTTCATGTTAAAAATACCAGTATAGTTAAAGATAGTGACAGTTGGGCTCTACAATTTTTTTATGGTGATGATTCAAGAAAAAAAGTTGGAACTGGTTCAGGAGTAATAATTTCTCCTGATGGATATATCATAACTAACTTTCATGTAATAGAAAATTCATCTGAAGTAATTGTTACTACCAACAACAATAAAGAATATACAGCGGAGATTATCGGTTTTGATGAGGTCACAGATATAGCTGTACTTAAGATTAATTCTGATCTAAATCTTAATTATTTATTTTTTGGAGATTCAAATTCATCACTTATAGGTGAGTGGGTTCTTGCAGTTGGAAACCCATACAATTTAAATTCGACTGTAACTGCAGGTATAATTAGCTCAAAATCTAGAGATTTGAACGAATATGATCAAAAAAACCAATCATTTATTCAAACTGATGCAGCTGTAAACTTTGGAAATAGTGGTGGAGCTTTAGTAAATACAAGAGGTGAATTAATAGGTATAAATACCCTAATCCAGTCAATGACAGGTGGTTATGTTGGGTATTCATTTGCTGTACCAAGTAATACTGTTCGAAAAATATTTGAAGATATAATTGAATATGGTGATGTTCAAAAAGGTCTCTTAGGTGTCAGAGGGGTTGCCCTAAATTCATCTTATTCAAAGCAACTGAACCTTACTGAAACAGAGGGATTCTACATCGATGAAACTGAAGAAGGTTTTGGAGCTGACTCTGCTGGACTTGTCAGAGGAGATATTATTAAATCAATTGACGGATTTAAGATTAATAGATTTTCAGACCTATCAGGGTATTTATCTTCTAAGAGACCCGGAGACAAAGTTCAAGTTGATTATGTTAGAGATGGAAAATCTAAATCAACAACAGTTATTCTTAAGAAAAGCTCAAACTAATGAGAATTGATGTTTTAACATTATTTCCTGATGTCTTTAACAACCTCAATTCATTCTCAATCATTAAAAAAGCCATTGATTCTAAAAAAGTCGAATTGAAAACACATAATCTCAGAGATTATTCAGATAATTCAAGAAAAGTAGATGATTACCCGTATGGAGGATCTCCTGGAATGGTGATAAAAATCGAACCTATAGATAAATGTATTGAAGAATTAAAGAAAAAAAATATTTACGATGAAATTATTTATTTAACTCCAGATGGTGATTTATTAAACCAAAAAACATCTAATTATTTCTCTACTTTAAATAATATAATAATTATTTGCGGTCACTATAAGGGTATTGACCATAGAGTTAGAGATCATCTTATTACAAAAGAAATATCAATAGGTGAATTTGTAGTTTCTGGGGGTGAGCTTCCGGCTGCAGTTTTATGTGATTCTATAATTAGATTGTTACCAGGCATAATTGGAGATGAATCGTCTGCTTTATCTGATACATTTCAAGATAATCTTGTTTCAGCACCAATATATACTAGACCAGAGGTATACAAAGGGCTTCAAGTTCCAAAAGTTTTATTATCAGGAAATAAAAAAGAAATCCAAAAATGGAACGACGAAAAATCAATTGAAAGAACAAAATTACTTAGACCAAAACTCTTTGATAATGAATAAAAAAGGTTTATTTTTGCCCGAGTTTGAGTTTAATCAAACATTATAAAAATTAATTAAATGAATTCTTTAGTAAATTTAGTTCAAGAGAAACTTATTAATAAAAAAGAATTTCCAGAGTTTTCAGCTGGTGATACAATTACAGTTTATTACGAAATTAGAGAAGGTGATAAAGTTAGGACTCAATCTTTTAAAGGAGTTGTTATTCAAGTTAAAGGTCGTGGTTTGTCTAAAACTTTCACTATTAGAAAAATGTCTGGTACTGTAGGTGTTGAAAGAGTTTTTCCATTAAATATGCCTGCTTTAAATAAAATTGAAGTTAACAAAAAGGGTAAAGTTAGACAATCGAGAATTTATTACTTCAGGGAACTAAGAGGAAAGAAAGCAAGGATTAAAGAAGTATAAATCTTATGTCAAAAATTAAAGTAGCCAATCCCATAGTTGAAATAGATGGAGATGAGATGGCTAGAATTATCTGGAAGTTTATAAAAGAAAAATTAATCTTGGATTACATCGACTTAGAAGTAATCTATTATGATTTAGGTATTCAGTCAAGAGACAAAACTGATGATCAAATTACTGTTGATGCTGCAAATGCTATTAAAAAATATAATGTAGGTATTAAATGTGCGACTATAACTCCAGATGAGCAAAGGGTTGAAGAGTTTTCTCTTAGCAGAATGTATAAATCGCCTAATGGAACTATCCGAAATATTGTTGGAGGAACCGTTTTTAGAGAACCTATAATTTGTAGATCTATACCTAGATACGTTCAAGGATGGTCAAGACCAATATGTATTGGTAGGCACGCATTTGGCGATCAATATAGAGCTACGGATGTTACTACTCAGGGTCCTGGTAAATTAGAAATGAAGTTTACACCTTCTGATGGTAGTGAAGCAAAAACATGGGAAGTATATAATTTCGAAGAAAATGGTATAGCAATGTCAATGTATAATATTGACTCATCTATATATGGGTTTGCAAGATCTTGTATGAATATGTCTTTAACAAAAAGATGGCCTCTCTACTTGTCAACTAAAAATACTATTCTTAAAGCCTATGATGGACGTTTTAAAGATATTTTTCAAGAAGTATTTGAAAATGAATTTAAGGATAAGTTTGAAAAAGAAAATATTACATATGAACACAGATTAATCGATGATATGGTTGCAGCAGCAATTAAATGGAAAGGTGGGTTTGTTTGGGCATGTAAAAATTATGATGGTGATGTTCAATCTGATATTGTCGCTCAAGGATTTGGTTCATTAGGACTAATGACTTCAACTCTTGTTACTCCTGATGGAAAAACACTTGAGGCTGAAGCAGCTCATGGAACAGTAACTAGACACTTTAGAAGACATCAAAAAGGTGAAGAAACATCTACAAATCCGATTGCTTCAATTTTTGCTTGGACAAGAGGGTTAATGCATAGAGGTAAACTTGATAACAATCAAGAGCTAATAAACTTTTGCAAAACATTAGAGGAAGTTTGTATTGAAACTGTTGAAGATGGTAAAATGACAAAAGACCTTGCTTTATTAGTTTTTAGAGATGATCTTGTTAACTCTAACTTTCTAACTACTCAGCAGTTTTTAGATGAATTAAAGAAGAACCTTAATCAAAAATTAAGTAAAATTGTATAATGAACTCTGTTAATGTTACAGAACAAGAATCAAATCATAAAGATTTAGAAAAAAAAACCATTGCCGAACTTGTTGATGCGATGCATTTTGAAGACAATAATGCTTTAAAGGCCGTAAAAAACGTTCTTCCAGATGTTACTGAATTAATAAAAAATATTGTTCCTAAAATTAGAAAAGGTGGCAGGCTTTTTTATATTGGAGCAGGAACAAGTGGAAGACTAGGAGTTTTAGATGCCTCAGAATGCCCACCTACTTTTGGTACAAATCCAGAAAAAGTTGTCGGTCTGATAGCTGGTGGTATTCCTGCTCTATACAGCTCAATTGAAATTGCAGAGGATGATTTAAATCAAGCATGGGAAGATCTTTCTAAAAATAAAATTGATAAAAATGACTTTGTAATCGGGATAGCTGCTTCTGGTTCAACTCCCTATGTGGTTGGTGGTCTAAAGCAATGTCAAGCAAATGATATTTCAACAGCTTGTATTGTTTGTAATAAGAATTCACCACTATCTAAATATGCTGATTTTAAAATTGAAGTTATTGTCGGTCCAGAATTTTTAACGGGAAGTTCAAGACTTAAAGCTGGTACAGCACAAAAATTAATTTTAAATATGATTTCTACAATATCGATGATTCTTGATGGACATGTAAAAGGAAATAAAATGATTGATATGCAGATGACTAATGAAAAGTTAAATAAAAGAGCTAGAAGAATTATTATGGAAGAATTAGGAGTAGATAAAGAAAAAGCAAATGAGCTAATACTTAAACATAAAAGCATTAGATCAGTTATAGATAATTACTCAAATGAATAAATATTTAAAAAAGGGGTTTATTCAAGTTTTTACAGGAATCTCTCTGTGTTTTATTGCTCCAGTTATTGTGTCTCAAGCGTTTAATAATCAAGATCATCCTTT
Source organism: Flavobacteriales bacterium (assembly GCA_004213645.1). Classification (GTDB taxonomy): domain Bacteria; phylum Bacteroidota; class Bacteroidia; order Flavobacteriales; family Flavobacteriaceae; genus Marisimplicoccus. The sequence goes on from SGZF01000004.1 coordinate 58,253, forward strand.
CTTTTTGGTTGTCTTGATCATTGGGGCTATTCTACTTTTGCTTGCTATTTTTTATGGATATAGAGGAATTGTCAATATATTAAACGGCACATTAGGGCCAAAAAATAAATTAAATTAAATTTGAACTTGAAATCTAGATATGATAAACATAATTTTTCCAGATAACACAGTTAAAGAATTTAAAAAGGGAGTTAAGGTTTTAGATGTTGCTAAGAGTATTAGTGAAGGACTTGCAAGAAAAGTAATTTCAGCTTCATATAACAATGAAATAATTGAACTTGAAACTGTATTAAATGAAAATGGTGATATTAAGTTCTTTACTTGGGACGACTATGAGGGCAAACAAGCATTCTGGCATTCTTCAGCACATATATTAGCTCAAACAATTAAGTTTTTCTATCCAAAATCAAATCTAACAATTGGGCCTTCTATAGAAAGTGGTTTCTACTATGATGTGGATTTTAAAGGTGAAAATATATCAGAAAAAGATTTTGATAAAATTGAAGCTAAATTTCTTGAGTTTGCTAGAAATGATAGTGAATTTAAAATAAAAAAAATGTCTAAGAGTGATGCTCTAGAATTTTACAAACAAGAAAACAATGAATACAAAATAGAATTAATTGAAGGACTTGAAGATGGAACTATTAGCTTTTGTGATCATGCAGATTTTAGTGATTTATGTAAAGGTGGACATATTCCATCAACTGGAATTGTAAAAGCAGTAAAGCTTTTAAACATTGCAGGAGCATACTGGAGAGGGGATGAAAAAAATAACCAACTAACTAGAATTTATGGTATTTCATTTCCAAAGCAAAAACTTCTAACTGAATATCTTGAATTAGTTGAAAAAGCAAAAGAAAGAGATCATAGAAAAATAGGTAAAGAACTAGAACTATTTACTTTTTCAAGTAGAGTCGGTAATGGACTTCCTTTATGGTTACCAAACGGAACTGTATTAAGAGATCTTCTTCAAGATTTTCTTGAGGATGCTCAAAAAAGAGCAGGTTATAAAAAAGTAATGTCATCACATATTGGTTCAAAAGAGTTATACGAAACATCCGGTCATTACGAAAAGTATGGTGCTGATAGTTTTCAACCAATTTATACACCTAATGACAATGAAACATTTATTTTAAGACCTATGAACTGCCCTCATCATTGTGAAATATATAATGCAAAGCCTCAAAGCTACAGAGACTTACCGCTTAGACTCGCTGAATTTGGAACTGTTTATAGATACGAACAAAGTGGAGAATTACATGGTTTAAGTAGAGTTAGAGGGTTTACTGTTGATGATGCTCATATTTTTTGTACTCCAGATCAAGTTGACTCTGAATTTAAAAATACAATTGATCTAGTTCTTTATGTGTTTAGATCACTTGGTTTTGAAAAATTCTCTGCTCAAGTATCATTAAGAGATCCTAATGATCCAGATAAGTATATAGGTTCAGATGAAAATTGGGAAATTTCTGAAAAAGCTATTTTAGACTCAGCCAAGGAAAAAGAATTAGAATATGTTGTTGAATATGGAGAAGCTGCATTTTACGGTCCAAAGCTTGATTTTATGGTAAAGGATGCATTAGGAAGAAGTTGGCAGCTCGGAACTATTCAAGTAGATTATAATCTTCCTGAAAGATTCGATCTTACTTATAAGGGTAGTAATAATGAGGATCTAAGACCAGTAATGATTCATAGAGCTCCTTTTGGAAGTATGGAAAGATTTGTTGCTATTCTTCTTGAGCATACTGGTGGAGTTTTCCCTTTATGGCTGGCAACCACTCAAGTTGAAATATTAATTGTTAGTGAGAACTTTAAAAATTATGGTCAAAAAGTTTTAAATATCTTAGAAAATCACGAAATTCGCGCGCACTTAGATGATAGAAATGAGACTGTTGGAAAAAAAATAAGAGAATCTGAGATAAAAAAGATTCCATTTATGATAGTTGTTGGAGAAAATGAAGTTAAAAATGATAGTATCTCAATTAGAAGACATCATGGAGATGATCTAGGTGAAATGAAAATTGAAAAGTTTATTGATATAATCAAAAAAGAAGTTTCTGATTGTATCCCGAAATTTAATATTAATTAAAATTAGTTGTTATAGCAATAAGAAGAAGAAGATCAAATCGGAGATTTAGAAGAGAAATAAAAGAAGATCCTCATAAAATCAACACAAGGATATCTGCTCATGAAGTTAGACTTGTTGGTGACAATGTAGATGTTGGAGTTTACCCAACTAATGAAGCTCTAAGGATTGCAAGGAATCTAGAATTAGATTTAGTTGAAATTTCTCCCAAAGCTTCTCCTCCTGTATGTAAAATTCTTGAATACAAAAAGTTCTTGTATGAACAGAAAAAAAGGGACAAAGCACTAAAATCAAAAGCAACTAAAATAATTGTGAAAGAAATTAGATTTGGTCCTCAAACAGATGAACATGATTATCAGTTTAAAAAGAAACATGCAGAAAAATTTTTAAATGAAGGTGCCAAATTAAAAGCATTCGTATTCTTTAAAGGAAGATCGATAATATTTAAAGAACAAGGTCAAATTTTGCTACTTAGATTAGCCCAAGACCTAGAAGAGATTGGTAAGGTTGAACAAATGCCGCAGTTGGAGGGAAAAAGGATGATTATGTTTATAATACCAAAAAAGAATTAAAAAAGGAACTATGCCAAAAATGAAAACAAAATCCAGTGCTAAAAAAAGGTTTAAAGTAACCGGTTCTGGTAAGATTAAAAGAAAACATGCTTTCAAAAATCATATTTTGACAAAAAAGTCAAAAAAAAGAAAGCTAAGGTTAACTCACTTTGGACTAGTTCATGAAAGTGATGAAAATAGTATTAAACGTCAATTAAGACTAAAATAAATTATTAGCTATGCCTAGATCAGTAAACTCAGTTGCTTCCAGAGCAAGAAGAAAAAAAATATTAAAACAAGCTAAAGGATACTTTGGTAGAAGAAAAAATGTTTGGACAGTAGCAAAAAATGCTGTTGAAAAAGCACTTGTATATGCTTATAGAGATAGAAAAACAAAAAAAAGAAACTTTAGATCACTTTGGATTACCAGAATAAATGCTGGTGCTCATCAATATGGTCTTTCTTACAGTGAGTTTATGTCTAAATTAAAAACAAATAATATATCTATTAATCGAAAAGTTTTAGCTGATTTAGCTATGAACAATCCAAATGCATTTGAGGCGATTATTAAGTCATTAAAATAACTTTACCCCACTCCTACCTCAATTTTATCATTTTTTTTAGATCAAAAAAAATGACTAATACTTTAACAAAACCTTGTGTTTAGATTAGTTTATTAAAAAATATATTTGCTCAACCAAACTACTGATAATGAACAAAATTTATTTATTTGTCTTGTTAATTTTTACTTCCCACACATTTTCACAAGAATATACTGCTGAGCAAAGAGCAAATTTTGCTAATATGATTTTTAATGTTTCAGGAATTGTGACTGATTCTGAAACCTTTGCGCCACTTGAGTATGCAACCATATCATTACAGCATAAAAGATTACCAGATAAAATTTTTGGTGGATTAACAGATGAAAACGGAAAGTTCTCAGTTGAAGTAAATCCCGGCATTTATGAAGTTATTGTTGATTACATATCATTTAAATCGTATTCAAATGACAGTCTTTTAGTTAGACGTGATACAGATTTAGGGAGTATTGAATTAAACATAGATGTTGAAATGCTAGATGAAGTTGAAGTTAGAGCAGAAACAACTCAAGTAGAAATCAGACTTGATAAAAAGATATATAATGTGGGACAAGATATTACAGTGAAAGGTGGTAATGTCTCTGATGTTCTTGCAAATATTCCATCCATTGATGTAGATTTTGATGGAAACATATCATTACGTGGAAATAACAACGTAAGAATTTTGATAAATGGTAAACCATCTGCACTATCTGGACCACAGGGCTTAAGATCACTACCATCTGAGTCGATTGAGAAGGTTGAAGTTGTTACATCTCCATCTGCAAGATACTCTGCAGAGGGAACTGCTGGAATTTTAAATGTAATCCTAAAAAAACAAAATCTTCTTGGCTTTAACGGAAATATTAACCTAAATACTGGTATACCCAAAAACCTAGGTTTAAATGGAACATTGAATGTAAGAAATGAGAAAATAAACTTTTTTACTACATTTTACATAAATGACTCTGATAATTCTGGAAGAACATTTTCGAATACTGATTATTTTAAACAAAATTTAAAAATTGAAGAATCTAATAATTGGGATTACAGCAATAAAGGTCTTTATTTTAACTTAGGTGCTGAATATTACTTTGATGATAAAACATCAATTACTTTAAGTAGTTTTTTTAAAGGCGGAGATGAATACAGTAATAATATAAATATTGTCAATGATATTACAAATCAATCAATTTCGTCAACAAATAAGAGGTTAAGAGACGAATCTGAAATAGATGAAACATTTGAATATGCATTAGATTTTTATAAAGACTTTGAAAAAGAAGGTCATACATTAAGTGCTAGAATATCCTATGAGAAAAGTAATGACGATGGTATTGAAGACATTGAAGACTTTTCAACATTTCCTTTTGTTTCAGAATCAGATTTTGAAAAAGTATCCAATATAGATTTTCAAAATAGATTTCTTGGACAGCTTGACTATGTTTATCCATTTAACAACAATACTGAACTGGAGTTTGGATATAGAGGAAGATTTTTAGAGAGAGAAACAGACTATGACGTCTCATTGCTAGAAAATAGTGTTTTCATTTCAGATAAAGGTTTATCTAATATTTTTAACTATAAGGAATCAATAAACTCAATATATTCTCAGTTTGGGAAGAAAATTGATAAATTTTCTTTTTTATTGGGACTTAGATATGAAAACTCAAAGCAAGAGATTAATCAGAAAACTACTAGTGAATTTGAAATTAAAAAATACTCAAATTTATTTCCAACACTTAATATTGCATTTGAATTTTCAAAAATGGAAACTCTTACATTTGGATATAGCAAAAGGGTTAGAAGGCCAAGAGGTTGGAATATTAACCCATTCCCTAGAAGAAATTCATTAACAAGATTTAGAAAAGGTAACCCATTCCTTGATCCTACATTTACCACAGCACTGGAAGTTGACTATTTAAAACGATTTAAAAAGGTCACATTAAATACTTCAATATTTTATAGACAATCGAATGGAAACATTGAAGATATTAATGAAGAAACTGGAGAAATCGTTGATCTTGTAATTGGTGATGATGCAAATAGCCCTCTTCTTCAAGTACCAGTATTAGAATCTTATCCAGTTAATCTCTCAAACAATAAAAGAATTGGATCTGAACTCAGTTTAACATATACTCCATCAAAAAGTGTGAGATTAAATTCGAGCTTCACAATTAATAATTCTTCAACCAGAGGTAACTATGAAAATCAAAACTTTGACTCTGATGATACTAATTGGAGTATGAGATTCAATGGGTTTTTTAGGTTACCTAAGGAATATAGTCTTCAATTTTTTGGTTTTATAAGAGGGCCAAGTGAAAGTGCATTTTCAAGAAGAAAAGCATTTGGTTTTGTAACAAGTGCTGTTCAAAAATCCGTTCTTAACAAAAAAGGAACAATATCACTAAAAATAAGTGATTTATTTGATACTAACAGATGGAGATATGAAAACTTTAGAGATACTTTTAGAACTGAAGGAGAAGGAAGATGGAGAGAACAAACTTACGTTTTAACTTTTACATACAGATTTAACGATAATAAGTATAAACAGAGAAAGAAAAATATAAGGAGAAATCAAGACAATTTTGATCAAGGAGGAGACGAACCAATATTTAATAACTAAGATTTAAGTTTGCTAGATATAAACTCTTTAATCTTAATGAAAATGTATGAAGAAGCCCAATATGGTGCAACTATTGCTAAAAAAATCATAAGCCAAAATCCCATTGTAAAGATCGCTAAAAACACTAAAAATCCGAGGTATTGCTGAAACTCCATATATTTGTAAATGCTTTACAAAAGTAATTTTTTTTAAGTAAATTACAAAGATGATGGACTATAGAATTGAAAAAGATACATTAGGAGAAGTTAAAGTTCCTAAAAACTCTCTTTGGGGAGCACAAACTGAAAGATCAAGGAATAATTTTAAAATAGGTAATCCCTCTTCAATGCCTATTGAAATGATTCATGCCTATGCTATAGTAAAAAAATCAGCTGCCCAAACAAATTATGATTTAGGAATATTACCTAAAGAAAAATTAATCCTTATAGAAAGTGTTTGTGATGAAATTTTAGATAATAAGCATAATGATCAATTCCCCTTAGTAATATGGCAAACTGGATCAGGGACACAAACTAATATGAATGTAAATGAAGTTATCTCCAATAGAGCACATGTGATTGAAGGAAAAGAGCTTGGTAAATTAGATAAAACATTATCTCCTAATGACGATATTAACCTTTCTCAGTCATCTAATGATACTTTTCCTACAGCAATTAATATTGCTGCTTTGAAAATTATTACTGAAAATACAATTCCCAATATTAAAAAATTAAGAGATAGTTTGAATAAAAAATCAAAAAAATTTAATAAGATTGTAAAAATTGGTCGAACTCATTTAATGGATGCAACACCGATAACTCTTGGACAAGAATTTTCAGGCTACGTTTCCCAAATTGATCATGGAATTAAATCCCTGGAAAATTCTCTTGATCATCTTAGTGAGTTACCTCTTGGAGGAACTGCAGTTGGAACTGGTTTAAATGCTAAAAAAGGATATTCTAAAAAAGTTGTTGATTATATTTCAAAAAATACTGGGATTTCATTCAAAGAGTCTCCAAACAAATTTGAGGGAATAGCTTCAAATGACTGCATAGTTGAAGTTCATGGTGCGTTAAAAACTATAGCCACCTCAATTTATAAAATTTCAAATGATATAAGGCTAATGGGTTCTGGCCCTAGATCCGGAATAGGAGAATTAATCTTACCTGCAAATGAGCCAGGAAGCTCAATAATGCCAGGAAAAGTTAATCCAACTCAATGTGAGGCTATTTCTATGGTATGTGCCCAAATCATTGGCAATGATGTAGCAGTTAGTTTTGCTGGTGCAAATGGACATTTTGAATTAAATGTTTTTAAACCCCTTTTTGCATATAATATAATTGATTCTTCAAAATTATTAGGTGATGGTTGTTTGAGTTTTGCAGAAAATTGCATAGATGGAATAGAGGCTAATGAAAAAAAAATTAAAGAATTTTTGAATAAATCTCTGATGCTAGTTACAGCATTAAATTCTAAAATAGGATATTATAAATCAGCTGAAATAGCAAACAAAGCATACAAAGAAGACATAACTCTTAAAGAAGCTTCTTTAGCTTTAGGGTATTTATCAGAAAAAGAATTTAATCAATATGTCAATCCAGATAGAATGACAAATAATGAAAGTTAAAATAGTCTCTTTTAAAGACAAGTATTCACATTATTTTTATGAGTTAAATTATGACTGGCTAAACGAATATTTCTTTGTAGAGGAATATGATGAAAAGGTCCTCAAAAATTGTAAAAAAGAAATAATTGATAAAGGTGGTTTTATTTTCTTCGCTATCTATAATTTAGAAATTGTTGGTACAATGGCAATAATTCCAAGAGAAGAGGGAATATATGAGTTGAATAAAATGGCTGTTAGAAAAGATCTAAGAGGAAAAGGGATTGGTCATCAATTAATCAACTTTATAATACATTATGCTAAAGAAAATAATTACAAGTCCTTAATATTGTATTCAAACTCAGTACTTAAAAATTCAATCCATTTATACAATAAGTTTGGATTTAAAAAGATTAACTCTGAGGAAAATACACCCTATAAAAGAAGTGATATAAAGATGGAATTGATACTATCTAATCTTTGAAATTAGCTTTTGTTTCCAATTACTCCAAGAATATTTTTTAGAAAAAATTAATAAAATTAAAGGATATAAAATAAGCGGAACTATAAAGTCAGTTAAACCAATTTTAGGATCAGAAATATCAATTAGTAAAGAATCTGTATTGAATACTGTCCAATCAGCTGTTAGTAATAATGCTATAAAAAGGTTATTACCTGCATGAAATCCCATAGCAAGCTCTAGCCCTTCATCCATTAGGGTCATAATACCAAAAGTAAATGATGAAATTATATAAAGTATTATAAATGAATTTCCTAATTTATTTATTTCAGGATTAAAGAAATGTAAAAAACCGAAAATAGTTGAGGTCAAAAATAATGCCATAAATCTACTATTTAACCAATGACCAAAACCCTGCATTAGATAACCTCTAAAGACAATCTCCTCTACACTAGTTTGGATAGGAACAAATAGAATTGCTATAATTGTTAAGATTAAGAATTCCTTTAATTTAAAATTTAATTCATAGTTTTCTGGACTTAGGTAATATCCAATTAGCACAGATAATGAAATAATAGTCCCCGCAATCGTAAATGCAAAAAGTATTCTATTATAATCAATTTTTTTTCTTTTAGAAATTATCGACATAATTGGTAAATCATGAAGCTTATTGACAACTAATAAAATACCTGGGACTGTTAAAACAAAAGTAAGAAGTAAAAGAAAAAACCTTAAATTCTTTGATATATCATTAAAGATATCCATTGGGTTAGAATCTGGTGTTATTGAATCCCATGATGCAAAAGAAAGAAGAGGGATTTGAGCAAAAGTATTAAATAATATAATTAAAAAAGATCCTAGTATATAATACCAAAAACCTTTAAGCCTAAATGATTTATCCCATAGAAACATTATTGAAAATTTGCTAAAATTATCATATAAATAAAAGAGAAAAACATATGAAAATATATTGTATGGATATTATATTTAATTAGTTCTCTACTATTATAATATTTGAATAATCCAGAAATTAAATAATATGAATATATCATAGACACAGGTATCAATATATAGAGAAATAATAACCCTTGTGTATCATTTAATATATTTTCAGAAATAAAATATAAAGAGCCAATAGCTACAGCAGTGTTTATTGCATATATCCATCTAGAAGCTTTTTTTCCAATTAGAACAACTAAATGATTCTTTCCTACTTTTTTATCAGATGTATAATCTGGATATTGGTTTATAAACAGTATGTTAGTTGTTAAAAGACCTATTGGTATCCCTAATATTAATAGGTTGTAAAATTCATTTGAATAAAGTAAAATTGTATCACTTGTAATTGCAAAACCTGTACCGAGTGTAAGTAATGGTCCAAAAGATAAAAAAATTGATAACTCTCCAAGGCCATATCTAGACGAAAGTCTAATTGGTTTAGCTGTATAGAAATATCCAACAAAAACACCAATCAAAGCTATTATAGCAGAATAATATGCATTACTGGTAGATCCAGTATTTACATAACTATTGTAAAGGATAGTAGTAGCGGTAAACAGACCTAGAACAAACATTATATTGGCTAAGCTTTTTGTTCCTTTAAGTGTAATTAACCCTAGTTCAACTGCCCTACTTCCACCAGAAAGCTGAGCACCTTTTAAAATAGGCGAATTCATACCAGCATTAAAATATTCTGTGTTGGCTTCATCTGTTCCATGGGTAACATCAAAATAGTCATTATATAGGTTAGAAAATAAGTGAAAAAACAAGATTCCAAATGTAGTAAGAGTAAGAGAAAGAGGGCTAAATAAATCATCTCCTAGCCCTGCATAGTAGCATCCAATTGTAAAAACTGGGAATAAAGATGCTGATGCAAAGCCAACCCTAGTTATAGCAACTCCTTTAATTATTTTTGTTACCCAGTTAATTTTTATATTAACATCTTCATCTATTACCTCAGTAATGCCACAATATCCTGTTTGAGGTTTATCTTTTCCATTAGCAAAATTTGGTGTTATTTGAATCTTTGCTGCAAAAGTTGAACCATCTTTTCTTACAAAATTAGTTTTGGTATTATGTTCTCCAGTTTCATTAGCATCTTTAAGCCAGCCTAAGACATTTTGTAGAACAATCTCACCTGGAGAAAAGATAGAAACTCTTTTAATTCCAACAAGATCTTTAGGGTTGTAACCAAACATTTCAGAAGCACCAGCATTTAGGTTAGTAATTAACCCTTCCATATCACAAATAATCACACTTTTCATATAATTAATTTTAGATGTCAAATTTACATTTTGACAACCTTATATGAAAGCTTTTAGGCAATTATTTGCTAGAATTATTCTCAGATTTAATATCTAAAGTAAGTGTAGTAAGTTTAGCAAATGAAATGTCTTTCTGATTTTCATCAATTATAGATATTTTCCATAACTGCATTGTTTTTCCCATGTGAACAGGTGTAGCTTTTGCAAAAACATAGCCCTCACTAATTCCTCTGACGTGATTAATAGATAGCTCAATTCCTCTTAACATTTGATTCTTTTTCATGGAAAAGATTGCAGCAGCTGAACTACCTACAGTTTCAGCAAGAGCAGCGGTAGCTCCTCCATGAAGAACTCCAGCTGGTTGATGAAGATCTGAAGTAACTTTCATTTTTGCTTCTAAAAAATTTTCACCAACATCTGTAAAAATAATACCGAGTGTTGATACTAAAGTACCTTTACAACGATTGTTTGCTTCTTTGAGTATATGATCCTTTAGATCTTCTGTAAACATCTAATCTTCTTTTACCTCTTCAAAATCGACATCCTGAACATCATCGCCATTTGACTCTTTTTGAGATTGAGCAGATTCAGACTGATTATCTGACGGGCCAGCTCCTTCAGCTTGAGCTTTGTACATTTCTTCTGATGCATTTTTCCAAGCTTCATTGATGGTATTTAAAGATTCATCAATCTTTTCCAAATCTTTAGACTCATATGCTTTTTTTAGATCTTCTAGAGATGACTCTATTGGTTTCTTTTTATCATCGGATAATTTTTCACCAAACTCTTTTAGTTGTTTCTCCGTCTGGAAAATCATTTGATCGGCGCTATTTAACTTATCAACTTCTTCTTTTACCTTTTGATCTGCATCAGCATTTGCTTCTGCTTCCTTTTTCATTTTCTCAATTTCTTCCTCAGTTAAACCTGAAGAAGCCTCTATTCTAATATCTTGAGACTTATTAGTTGCTTTATCTAGAGCACTTACGTTAATTATACCATTAGCATCAATATCAAATGTAACCTCGATTTGAGGAGTTCCCCTTTGAGCTGGAGGGATTCCATCTAAATGAAATCTTCCAATAGTCTTATTATCTTTTGCCATTGGTCTTTCACCTTGCAATACATGAATTTCTACAGAAGGTTGATTATCTGCTGCAGTTGAAAATACTTGTGATTTTTTGGTAGGTATAGTTGTATTTGACTCTATAAGTTTTGTCATTACATTACCCATAGTTTCTATTCCTAATGATAATGGAGTAACATCTAATAGAAGAACATCCTCGACATCACCTGATAAAACACCACCCTGTATAGCTGCTCCTACTGCAACAACTTCATCAGGGTTAACACCCTTAGATGGTTTCTTTCCAAACAAATTTTCAACTTCTTTTTGGATTATAGGTATCCTAGTTGATCCTCCAACAAGAATAACTTCATCAATATCTTTCTTAGTTAAATTTGCATCTTTCAATGCTTTTTTAACTGGTTCCAATGATCTTTTTACCAATTCATCAGATAATTGTTCAAATTTAGCTCTTGTAAGTGTTGTTACAAGATGTTTTGGTCCTGAAGATGTGGCAGTTACATATGGTAAGTTAATTTCAGTCTGAGCTGATGATGAAAGTTCAATTTTGGCTTTTTCAGCGGCTTCTTTTAGTCTTTGAAGAGCCATAGAATCTTCTCTTAGGTCAATCTGTTCACTATTTTTAAATTCTTCAGCTAAAAAATTTATAATTACTTGATCGAAATCGTCTCCACCAAGATGTGTATCTCCATTTGTTGAAAGCACTTCAAACACCCCATCACCCAATTCAAGTATAGAAATATCAAAAGTTCCACCACCTAAGTCATAAACAGCAATTTTTTTGTCTTTACCTCCTTTATCCATTCCATAAGCAAGTGCTGCAGCTGTAGGTTCATTTATTATTCTCTGTACTTTCAAACCTGAAATCTCACCTGCTTCTTTAGTGGCCTGTCTTTGAGAATCATTGAAATAAGCTGGAACAGTAACAACAGCTTCAGTAACGGTTTGACCAAGATAATCTTCGGCAGTTTTCTTCATTTTCTGAAGAACCATAGCTGAAAGTTCTTGTGGTGTGTATAATCGTCCATCAATGTCTACTCTTGGAGTATCATTATCACCTTTAACAACTTTGTATGCAACAGTTTTTACATCATTAGACGATTCACTAAACTTATTACCCATGAATCTTTTAACAGATGCGATAGTTTTTTCAGGGTTAGTTACTGCTTGTCTTTTGGCAGGATCTCCTACTTTAATCTCGCCATCTTCAACAAAAGCAATAACGGAAGGAGTAGTTCTTTTTCCTTCTGCGTTAGGGATAACAACAGGCTCACTACCTTCCATAACCGACACACATGAATTTGTTGTTCCTAAATCAATTCCTATTATTTTACTCATAACTTATTTTTATTAAATAATCTCAACCATTATGCCAATTCAATTTATATGCCATTATGTCATAATATTAATAACTTTATTTACACTATTTTTGTTGAAAACTGATAATGACTGACGATTTAAATCCATCTAGAGTAACAATTAAGGTGCTTGAGCAGATGAAAAGTAAAGGTGATAAAATATCTATGCTTACTGCTTATGATTATAGTTTTGCCAAAATAATAGATGAAGCTGGAATTGATATAATTTTAGTTGGAGATTCTGCCTCTAATGTTATGGCAGGACATGAAACAACCTTACCTATTACTTTAGACCAAATGATTTATCATGCAAGTTCAGTAATTAGAGCTGTAAAAAGAGCATTAGTTGTTGTAGACCTTCCTTTTGGAACTTACCAGTCAGACTCAAAGGAAGCTTTAAAATCAGCAATTAGAATAATGAAAGAATCAGGAGCTCACGCTGTTAAATTAGAGGGGGGATATCAAGCTAAAGAGTCAATAGAGAGGATTATCCAAGCTGGAATTCCTGTAATGGGCCATTTAGGTCTAACTCCTCAATCTATATATAAGTTTGGAACATATGAAGTTAGAGCAAAAGATAAGCAAGAAGCAGATACATTATTTAATGATGCATTAATGCTTGAAGAGATTGGCTGTTTCTCAGTTCTATTAGAAAAAATACCAAATACACTCTCA
>SGZF01000005.1 GCA_004213645.1 Flavobacteriales bacterium
TTAACTAAAAGGGCTAGATTAATCTTTCATACAGCATGGGAAATTGCTAATATGGATGAAAGAATTGAAGTTGACCAAAATAAAAGCTAAAATTTAAAAATTAGATTTATTAAAATCATATGTTGTAAATTTATGAAAATCTTAAAGTTGAAAAAGACATCTATTTATTTATTATGCTTTGTTTTATTTTTGGGCTGTAATACTGGTATTACCAATGATAAAAATGTTTCTGACTTAGAATCTTTACAACTTAAAAGTTCATTTATAGATTTAAATGAGAAGAATTTAGACTTGTCAGTCTATAAAGGAAAAAAAATCGTAATTAATTACTGGGCTACTTGGTGTGGACCATGCATAAAAGAAATGCCAAGCATAAAAAGAGCTGAGGAAATATTGGAAAACTATGATTTTACTTTTTTATTAGTGTCTGATGAAACAATTTCTAAAATATCTAAGTTTAAAAATGATAGAAATTTTGAATTCAATTTTTTAAAATCTATTAAATCTTATGAATCACTTGGAATTTATTCTATGCCAACATCATATATTTTTGATGAAAATGGAAAAAAAATTGAAACTATTGTTGGTGCAATTGAATGGGATTCTGAAGAAATGATATCTAAACTAAAGATGCTCTAATATGAAAAGGTTTATAATAATTATATCCTTCTTAAGTATTTTATCTTGTTCCCCTAAAGATGTCACTATAGAAGAAATCTCTTTTCTTCACGATAATAGTAATGCTCAGCCCAGTCTAGTTTCTAATGATGGTTTCTTGTCATTAACATGGATTTCATCTAATAAGGACGAGAAAGCTACGTTAAATTTTACTCAATTAAAAAATGGTGAATGGACTAATCCCCAAGAAGTAGCAACTGGTTCAGACTGGTTTGTAAATTGGGCTGATTTTCCAACTCATGCAATTAGTGGGAACTTAATTCTAACTAGCTACTTAGAGAAATCTGCTTCAGGAACTTATACTTATGATGTTATTTTAAGTTTACAAAAATTATCTGGAGAAAAAATAAAAGAAGATTTTATATTAAACACTGATGGTATCAAAGCAGAGCATGGTTTTGTGAGCATAGTTGCAAAAGATAACGAAGGATTCTATGTTACCTGGTTAGATGGAAGAAATACAGTAGAGAATGACCTAGACGGAAATCATAAACCAATGACCATTCGCTTTGCAGAAATAACTACTTCTGGAGATGTTATAAATGAAATTGAGCTTGATTCATCTGCTTGTGATTGTTGTCAGACATCAATAACATATTCTGACAAAGGACCTTTAGTTGTTTATAGAGACAGAAGCGAGAAAGAAGTCAGAGATATTTATATAACCCGTAATGTAAATGATGTTTGGGAAACTCCAATTCCTGTTCATAATGATGGATGGGTGATATATGGATGTCCTGTAAATGGCCCTAAAGTTGTCTCTAATTCAAATAATATAGCTGTAAGTTGGTTTACGGTGATCGACGGAAAGCCAAGGGTAAATTTATCATTTTCAGAATCCTATGGAGATTCTTTTAGTGACCCAATAAAAATTAACGACTATGATGCGATTGGCCGAGTAGATGTTGCTTTCTTGAACGATCAGGAAGTATTAGTTAGTTACATGGAAGGTGATTATGATAACACATATTTAAGAATAAAAAAAGTTTCAATAGACGGAAAAGTTTCAGAGCCAATTACTATATCTAAAATTGATGGTGGAAGAAGCACAGGGGTTCCACAATTAGAAATACTCAACAACGAGATATTTATTGTTTGGACTGTTTTTAAAAATGAATCAAATCAACTAAAGACAGTCAAACTAAGTTCTAAAGATATTTAAACTACTAAAGAAAAAACCCCTCATTAGCTGAAGGGTTTATTTTAAACGTGTAATGTAACGGTTAACTTGGGTGGAAGACCGGATTCGAACCGGCGACCTCCTGAACCACAATCAGGCGTTCTAACCAACTGAACTACAACCACCATTTAGGTGGCAAAAATAGACTTTTTGGAAATTATATTAAAGGAATTTTAAAAAAATTAAAGTAAATCAAAGAGATTGTTCACTGCAATATTTTTTCTGGATTGAAACGCTTCAGCATATTCTCTATCAATTAGCCTTCCATAATTTTTAGCTCTGTAATTAATACTATCTAGGAAATTTTCTGAGTTAATTTTTGTTGATTTAGTATTGGACTCTTTTTTAACCTGGCTTTTGAAAGCTAGGATTGCTTCTTTTTTTATTTCAATAAAGTCTGATATATCAATTAATATATCAGGCTCAAAATCATTCCATTGTTGATAGTTTAAATTAATTCTAGGTCTCCATGGTTTCTGATCTATATTATCAAATTTAGTTTTAAGCTTACTTAAACCACTTGTAAAAGAGGCATCATAAACTAAATCAGAAGCTTTGCCATGATCTGAATGACGATCTAATTGAGTAGGAGAAAGAATAATATCAGGCATGTAATGTCTAATTACCTTTACTATTTCAATTTGATTTTCCTTATTATTAAATATAAAACCATCATCAAAAGAAAGATTAACTCTAAATTTTGCACCTAAAATTGAAGCAGCAGTTTTTGCTTCTTGATCCCTTAATTCAACATTTCCGTTGGTTCCAAGCTCACCTTTTGTAAGATCAATTATACCCACAGTCTTACCTGCAGCAATTGACTTAGCTACAGTTCCACCACACCCCATTTCAACGTCATCTGGGTGAGCACCAAATGCTAGGATGTCTACTTTCATTTTATTGAAGATTTAATTGCTTGGTTAAGATCTTCATAAAGATCTTCATAAGATTCAATTCCTACAGATAGACGAATAAGCTTATCCCCTATCCCTTGAATATCTCTTTCTTTTTGTGACATTAATCCATGAGATGTTTTCATGGGAAAGTTTACTGTTGTTTCAACTCCAGCTAGACTCATACCAGGTTTAATTATTTTAAGTGATTTAAGAAAATCATTCACATCTACATCTTGGTTTAAATCAAAAGACATCATTGCACCAAAATCATTCATTTGAGATTTGGCAATTTCATGAGAGGGATGAGATACTAAGCCTGGATAATAAACTCTGGAGATATTATTGTTTTCATCAAGCATTTTTGCAAGAATTTTTGCATTATTTGTCTGTTCTCTTACTCTTATAAAGAGTGTCTTCATACTTCTTTCTAATAACCAAACTGTATAATCACTGAGATTTCCTCCAAAATTTTTAGCTGAATTTAGAATGTTTTCTATTCTTAGCTTTGAACTAATAACAGCTCCTGCGGAAATATCACTATGACCTCCTAAATATTTAGTAGCACTATGGATAACTATGTCTATACCATGGTCGATTGGATTTTGATTAACAGGACTAGCAAATGTATTATCAATCATTGTCCAGATATTTTTTTCTCTAGCAATTGATGAAACTGATTTTAAATCTACAATTTTTAAAAGAGGGTTACTTGGTGTCTCAATATAAATACCAACGGTATTATCTTTAATTTCATCTAAAAAATATTTAGAGTCTATACCTTTAGTAAAGGAATATTCAATTCCAAATTTATCAAATTCAGTTTGTATAAAGTTTCTTGTGCCTCCATATAAATCATTTTGAAAAACAACATGATCACCAGTCTTTACATTTGACATTATTGATGTGCTAATTGCTGCCATCCCGGAAGTAAAAATTAAAGCTTTCTCTCCATTCTCTAGAGAAGCAATTTTTTTTGATAAAAATTCTTGATTTGGAGTATTAAAATATCTTGGATAAGGTTTCTTTTCGGCATCTCCACCAAACCAGGGATATGTTGTTGACATAAATAGAGGAGAAACAATTCCTTGATACATAGTATCTTTAATTTCACCCTCGTGAACACAACGTGTAGAGAATTTTTCTTTAGTCGACATCAGTAATCCAAGATACAACTTCCTCGGAATCTGGTCTAGTCCTTGGAGAAATAATTTTTTCAATTACACCATTCTTATTTATGAGGTATTTTTGAAAATTCCAAGTAACTCTTGAATCTTTGTAGTTATTCTTTTCTTTCTGAGTTAAGAATTGGTAAATAGGGTGTTTTTTTGAGCCTTTTACAGTTATCTTGCTCATCATAGGAAAAGTTACACCATAGTTTTCTTCACAAAAGTCAATAATATCTTCATTTTTACCAGGCTCTTGCCATAAGAAATCGTTGGATGGGAATCCCACAATCATAAAATTAAAATCCTTGTATTGAGAGTATAGCTTTTGCAAAGCTTCGTATTGATAAGTTAAGCCACACTTTGAAGCTGTATTTACAATCATAATTTTCTTTCCCTTTAATTCAGAAAAGTCAAATATATTACCATAAATGTCTGCAACCTTAAATTGATGTATTGTCTTATCTACAGATGTCTGAGAACTCATAGTTAGAGTCATAAATATTAAAGTTGAAGTTAATAAGTTTTTTAACATAACAACACAAATATACTTTTATAACACAGAGAATCTTCATAAAGAATTGTTAAATAGAATTAACAATTCCTGTAAGTTGATCAAATTTGGTGGACGCTCCACCTACAAGAACACCATCTACATTATTTGTATTAAGAATTTCATTTGAATTTGTTGGATTTACACTTCCTCCATAAAGTATAGGAATATTTTCTAGCATAATTTCTTTGAGATTGGATTTAACCTTGGTATGAATTTCTTCTATATGTTCAATTGATGCTGTCTTTCCTGTTCCAATTGCCCAAGTAGGTTCATAAGCAATGGTTAATTTTAAATCCGAGTTATCATTGAGATTATTCTTAATAAGTTCAAATGGAATTTGTTCAGGAGAATCAAAACAATAAACTACATCAAAATCAGAATTTAAGATAGTTTTTAACTTGTTATTAATTTGCTCATCAGATTCATTAAACTTTGATCTTCTCTCAGAATGACCTAATATAGTTTTGTTAACTCCAAGTTCTTTCATTTGATCTAGGCATATTCCTCCTGTGAAAGAACCTAATGATTCAAAATCAAAATTTTGACTTATAACATTTACATTAGAATCCTTTAATATGTTGATGATTTCTGAAATATATAAACTAGTTGGAGCAACCTCTAGATTCAGATGGTCATTAAAATTGATAGAACAAATATTTTTAGCTAGGCTGAGAGAGTCTTTTCTGTTCAAACTCATTTTCCAATTTCCTATTATATGTAATTTTTTCATGTTATTCTTTTAATAGTATTTGGGCAAAAACAGAATAATTTAAAATATCTTGAAAATTAGCATCTACCCCCTCACTAACATTAGTTTTTCCATTATTTTTTAAAATACTTTTCATTCTGAAAATTTTTTGAATAATTAAATCCGTTAAACTTACAACTTCCATCTCCCTCCAAGCCTCACCATAATCATGATTTTTTTTTAACATCAACTCAAAAGTATCGTTTACATTTTTATCATAAAGTTTAATTATTTGATCAAGATTAAGATCAGGTTCATCAACAATTCCTTTTTCAAGTTGAATTAAGCCCATTATGGAATAATTAATAACCCCATAAAATTCCTGTATTTGATCTTCATCAATTTTGTTAGATATATTACTCTGTAAGTTTCTAATTCTTTGAGCCTTAATGTTAATTTGGTCAACCAATGAGATTATTCTTAAAACTCTCCATGAAGCACCATAATCTGAATTTTTATCAATGAATATTTTCCTAGATTTTGATATAATATTATGATATTGTGACTTTGTATCTTCCATATTAGATTTTAGCATAAATTTGGAAAAGAACTTAAAAGTATGACTTTAAATTGTAATGGAAAAATATTAGATTTCTCATCAAAAAAAATAATGGGAATTTTAAATATTTCTAAAGACTCTTTTTTTGATGGTGGAAAATATGATACTATAGATAAAGGAATTAGTCAGGCTTCAAAATTAATCTCTAATGGTGCTGAAATTATTGACTTAGGTGCTGCAAGCTCTAAACCTGGATCAAAATTGATCAATCCTGATGAAGAATTAAATCTGACTCATGATATCATTATTGAATTGACCCGAAACTTCAAAAATGTAATGTTTTCAATTGATACATATAACTCATCAGTTGCAGATTTTGCTCTTTCTAAGGGATTTTCAATAGTAAATGACATAAGTTCGGGAAGATATGATAAAAACATGTATAATGTTGTGAAAAATTATAATGCTGGATATATTTTAATGCATATGTTAGGTGATCCATATAATATGCAACTAAACCCTAAATATGATAATGTAACAGAGACAATTATAAAATTTTTTAAGATAAAAATTAATGAACTCGAAAACTTAGGTTTAACAAATATTATAATTGACCCAGGATTTGGATTTGGTAAAACTTTAGAAGATAATTATACAATACTAAGAGAATTAAATACTTTAAAATATTTAAAAAAACCAATAATGGTTGGATTATCTAGAAAGTCTATGATTTATAAAGCTTTAAATATTAGCCCAAATGAAGCTCTTAATGGAACTACAATACTCAATACACTAGCATTTGATAAAGGAGCAAATATTTTAAGAGTTCATGATGTAAAGGAGGCGTTAGAGTGTAAAAATCTAATTGATAGGTTGAGCTAATTGATTTTCAAGAGATTGTTCTTCATATAATTTTTTAAATTTACCATCATTTATATTCAATAATTCTTTATGGTTCCCATACTCTAGAATTTTTCCGTTTTCCATGTAAATAATTTTATCTGCAGACTCTACAGTTGATAATCTATGTGCTATAATAATTGAAGTTTTACCTTTTGTAATTTTATTACTAGCCTTTTTAATTAGATCTTCCGAATATGAATCAATTGAAGACGTAGCTTCATCCAGAATTAGAATGTCAGGATTATTTACAAGAACTCTTAAAAAAGCAATAAGTTGTTTTTGACCAGATGAAAGCGTAGTTCCTCTTTCACTAACATTAAAATTATAACCATTTGGAAGTGATGTTATGAAATCGTGAATTTCAAGTTCTTTAGCTGCTTTTTCAACATCTTGAATTGAAATCTTTTCGTTAAACAATGTAATATTATTAAAAATAGTATCTGCAAACAAGAATACATCTTGAAGAATTATACCTATTTTATTTCTAATATTTTCGAGATTATAACTATCTATATCATTACCATCCAACAAAATGTTTCCGGAGTCAAGCTCATAAAACTTGGTAATTAAATTTGTAATTGTTGTTTTTCCACTACCTGTTGGACCGACAATCGCAAATGTTTCACTTGGATTAATTTTAAATGATATATTTTCTAATACTTTTTGATTTTTAATATATGAGAAATTGACATTTTTAAACTCTATCTGTCCACTAAATGAATTCTGTTCAATCTTTCCTTTATCATTAATTTCTAGATTATCTTCAAGTATTTTAAATATTCTCTCTGTTGAGACCATTCCCATTTGAAGAGTATTAAATCTATCTGCAATTTGTCTCAAAGGTCTAAACAACAAGCCTGACATGGAAATAAACAGAAATAATGTACCTAAAGATATAGTTTCGCCACTAATATTTTTAAAACCACCGTACCAAACTAATAATCCAATACAAATAGATGTTGATATTTCAGCAATAGGAAAGAAAATTGAATTTATCCATACTGTTCTTAACCAGGCATCTCTATGTTTTAGATTTATTTCATTAAAATTATCTTTCTCTATTTTTTCTCTATTAAATATTTGAACAATTTTAACACCACTTATTCTTTCTTGGACAAATGAATTTAAGTTTGCCACTTCAATTCTAACTTTTTCAAAGGCAGTTTTCATCGATTTCTGAAATACTCTTGTAGCATATATAAGTAAAGGAAATATCGATATTACAACAATCGTTAGTTCAACACTTATTATTGTCATCACAGTTATAACTGTAGCCATTTTTAAAAAATCTGCTATAATCGTAAATAAGCCTTGAGAAAAAATACTTGCAATTGTTTCAATATCATTAACTGTCCTGGTAACTAGTCTTCCAACTGCATTTTTGTCAAAAAAAGACATTTTAAATTTGATAATTTTTTGAAAAACATTAACTCTTAAATCCTTTATAACTTTTTGACCAAGCCAATTTGCATTATAGGTAAATATATACATGAAAACTACTTCACTAAAAAGAACAACAATCATTATTAATATTATTACCAACATTCCCTCATAGTTTTTAGTTAGTAAATAATCATCTACAACAACTTTAAGAAGATAAGGTGTAAGTGTTGAAAGAAGTGAAATAATAATTGCCGAAAGCATCACACCGAAGAAGGTAATGTTATATGGTTTCACAAAAGCTAATAGTTTTCCGAAAAGCTTTGTATCAAAAATTTTACCTTTTACTTTTTCCAATTTTTCTTAAATATTTCATTGTAACTAATATTTTTAAGGAATAAACCTGAAGAAGGGACAGAGAAGCCTGCTTTACCTCTATCTCGAGAATTTAAAATATCTTGAAAATCTTTTTCTGTTATTTTTAACCTTCCTATCTCAATCATAGTTCCAACAATAGACCTTACCATATTCCTTAGAAATCTATTTGCCGTTATTTTAAATTGATATCCTTCTGAAATAATATCCCATTTAGCATAAGTAATATCACAATTGTAAGTCTTTACATCTGTATTAGATTTTGAAAAACATTTGAAATCTTTATGTTTAGTTAGCAATTCGCAACTCTTATTCATTTCATTTATATCTAATTTATCTTTTAAGTAATAAGAAAATTTATAATTAAAAGGATTTTTTTTTGAATTTATAAAATATATATAGGTTCTATTATTGGCATCAAACCTAGCATGCGATTCATCATTTACTAAAGATAAAGATTCTATACAAATATCTTTAGGAAGCATCATATTTAAAGAATTACAAAAATTATTTTGATTAAAATCTTTTTGAATATCAAAATGGGCGAACATTTGCTTAGCATGGACACCAGTATCTGTTCTTCCAGCTAAAGTAAGATTACATTCCAAACCTAGATATTTAGATATATTACTTTCAATACATTCTTGAATTGTAAATGAATTAGACTGTTTCTGTAGACCGTGATAACTTGAACCATCATATGAGAATTCAATAAAAAATCTAGACATATTAGCTTAAATGAGATATTTGCTCAAATTAAAAATAAATTCGTAAATTTGACTAATTATTTCTTCTAAGAAGTACTTTTCTATTAACATCTCAAATCAAAAATTTATTAAAATATGTATGACATTAAAATGCTTAAGGCTAAAAAAATAGCTGAGCTTGTTGAAATTGCTGAAAAAATTGGTCTTAAAGACATTAAAGGCATGAAAAAAACAGACATTGTTGACTCTATTATTGGAAATAACCCAAAAGAAGAGTCCAATGATAGTGCTTCAGTTGAAAGTAAAAAGGAAAATAATACTGAAATAGGAGAGCCAAAAAAACCCTTTAAAGTTGATCGAAAATTAAGAAACGGTTCAAATAAAAATCATCATAACAAAAATTTCTCTAACAGAAAAGATGATAACTTTAATAAGGATACAAGAAGAAGATATAAAGAGCCAGATTTTGAATTTGATGGGATAATTGATACTGAAGGAGTCCTTGAAATTATGCAAGATGGTTATGGTTTTCTTAGATCATCAGATTATAACTATCTGTCTTCACCAGATGATGTCTATGTATCACAATCTCAAATAAAACTTTTTGGTTTGAAAACAGGAGATACTGTTCATGGAACAGTTAGACCTCCAAAAGATGGTGAAAAATATTTTCCTCTAATTAAGGTAAATAAAATTAATGGTCTAAATCCAGAGGTAGTTAGAGATAGAGTCTCTTTTGAACATTTAACTCCACTATTTCCAGAAGAAAAGTTTAATATCTCTTCTAAAGAGAGTACTATTTCAACCAGAATTATTGATCTTTTTTCACCAATAGGAAAAGGACAAAGAGGCATGATTGTTTCTCAACCTAAAACTGGAAAAACAATGCTTTTAAAAGATGTGGCTAATGCAATTGCTGCAAACCATCCTGAAGTTTTCCAAATAATTCTATTAATTGATGAAAGGCCTGAGGAAGTAACTGACATGCAAAGAAATGTTAAGGGTGAAGTTGTTGCATCTACTTTCGATGAACCAGCTGATAGGCATGTAAAAGTTGCTAATATTGTTCTTGAAAAAGCAAAAAGACTAGTGGAATGTGGACATGATGTAGTAATATTATTAGATTCAATTACTAGGCTTGCTAGAGCATATAACACTGTCCAGCCTGCATCAGGAAAAATATTAAGTGGTGGTGTTGATGCTAATGCACTCCATAAACCAAAACGTTTCTTCGGTGCTGCAAGAAATATTGAAAATGGAGGCTCATTATCTATTATTTCTACCGCACTTACAGAAACCGGATCGAAGATGGATGAAGTTATTTTTGAAGAATTTAAAGGGACCGGTAATATGGAACTTCAGTTAGATAGAAGGATTTCTAACAGAAGAATTTTTCCAGCAATTGATCTTGTATCCTCAAGCACGAGAAGGGATGATCTACTTTTAGATGAAAATACTATTCAAAGAATGTGGATTATGAGAAAATATTTAGCTGATATGAATCCTGTTGAAGCCATGGAATTCATAAATGATAGATTTAGAAAAACAAAAAGTAATGAAGAGTTCTTAATATCAATGAATTCTTAACTAAGTTAACTTACTTAGTTTAGACTTTAAGTTTGATGCTTTGTTTTTATGAATAATATTCTTTTTAGCTAACTTATCTATTTTTGATACCACTTCAGGGAAAAGCTTACTAGCTTCTTTCTTAGTTTTTGCTTCCTTTAGTTTTTTGATAGCATTTCTAGTTGTTTTATGCTGAAGTTTATTCAAAGTTTTTTTTGTTTCGTTAGAACGAATTCTTTTTAAAGCGGATTTATGATTTGCCATAATATATTTTTTTTGTAGCCCGTAGGGGAATCGAACCCCTCTTTCCAGGATGAAAACCTGAGGTCCTAACCGATAGACGAACGGGCCATCAGGGTGCAAATTTAATTTAAATTTTAATATTTCAATAAGATTTTGAAAATATTACTTTATAACGTGCTGGCTTACCTGAATATATACAATTAATACCCTGAGGATCAGTCAATTCAGGTATACATCGAATTGTTGCTTTTGTTTCTTTTTTAATTGCCTCTTCAGTTTCATTTGTTCCATCCCACCCAGCAATTATAAATCCACTTTGTGAGGAAATTAATTCTTTGAACTTGTCATAAGAATCTACTTCATGAGTATTTTTTTTTAATCTTAATTTTGATTGAGAGATCATTTCATTTTGAATAGAATTAATAGATGAACTAAAAAGCTCAAAAAGACTATTAAAATCAGATGATTTCTTTTTAAGACTATGTCTAAAAAAAACATCAAACTTATCATCATCAATTTCCTTTTGTCCAATTATAATTCTCATTGGAATACCTTTAATCTCTGAATCATTTAGCTTAAAACCAAGACTCACATTCTCTCTATCATCAATTTTGGCTCTTATACCACTACTTTTTAATAACTGAAAGATTTCAGTTGTTTTACCCTCAATTTCATCTACATTTTCTTTAGGTTTAAATAGCGGAATTATAATTACTTGAATTGGTGCAAGAAGTGGAGGTAAAACAAGACCTGTATCATCACTATGAGACATTATTAAAGCACCCATAAGCCTTGTTGAAACTCCCCACGAGGTTGCCCAAACATAATCTAATTTCCCAGTCTTATCAGCATATTTAACATCAAATGCTTTAGCAAAATTTTGCCCAAGAAAATGAGATGTTCCGGCTTGAAGTGCTTTACCGTCTTGCATCAATGCTTCTATACATAATGTTTCTTCTGCACCTGCAAATCTTTCTGATTCAGATTTATAACCTTTTATCACTGGCATAGCCATAAAATTTTCAGCAAAATCAGAATATATATCATTTATTAGTTTTGTTTCATCAACAGCTTCTTCTTTTGAAGCATGAGCTGTATGCCCCTCTTGCCACAAAAATTCAGAAGTTCTTAAGAATAATCTAGTCCTCATTTCCCATCTTACTACATTAGCCCATTGATTAATTAGAATTGGTAAATCTCTATATGATTGAATCCACTTTTTATATGTTTTCCATATAATAGCTTCACTTGTAGGTCTTACTATTAATTCTTCCTCAAGTTTAGATTCTGGATCAACAATAAGTTTTCCTTTTTTGTTAGGGTCATTTTTTAATCTGTAATGAGTTACTACTGCACATTCCTTTGCAAAACCTTCAGCATTTTTTTCTTCTGCTTCAAACAGAGACTTAGGAACAAAAAGTGGAAAATAAGCATTTTCATGACCAGTCTCTTTAAATTTTTTATCAAGCTCTGCTTTCATCAATTCCCATATTGAAAAACCATATGGTTTAATAACCATACAACCTCTAACATCAGATGATTCAGCTAACCCTGCCTCTGAGACAATATCATTGTACCATTTTGAATAGTCCTCTGACCTAGAAGTTATTTTATTTTTCATCTAATTTGGCATAATTATTGAATTATAAATATTGAACATAAAAGTAATATTTTTATAATTAACTTTTATTATCTAAATTTAAATATGAGGAGCATTTATGGTTTTTTTACGTTTGTTTTAATTGCATTATTTCTAAATAGTTGTAACTCATATCAACTTGCATCATATTATAATAATTCTGATGGTATATATTTATCTGATTCAAATTCATCTAATTATCAGAAAATTTTTGATGATATAGCTTACAATGTTCCTGAAGAAGATCTAACAAATCAAAGTCCAAACCTACCGTGGGGTGAAAACCCAGATTCTACTGAAGTTGTTTTTAATATTTTTCCAAACTACAGCTTCAATCCTTTGTATCAAAGTTTTTACAGTCCTTACAATAATTTTAGATTAAACCCATACTTTAATAACTATTACATGTATGGATTTAATAGTCCATATTATTATCCATTTGGATATTACTTTAATCCATATAATTCACTTGAAAATCAATACTGGTATTATTTTAGATTTTCAAGATATTACCCATATTATAACTATAGAGGATATGAAAATTATCAATCAGATTACTATTTAGACAGATCAACATTATCATATTCAAAGGTTAATTCAAGAAGAGGAGAAAAAAGAAATTCAGTAACAGAAAAAGATAGGAGTAATCCTTCAAGAATTACAAATATTTACAGTCGTGGCTCTAATATAAGCCGTTCCTATTCTAATTTTGATAAGATTGAGAATGATAGGATTATCAATAATCCTAAAACAAATGAAGTTAGAACTTATCAGTCAGACAGGGTATACATGAGAAACAGAAATGAAAGTAGAGAATTATCCAGGGTTTCCAACTATGTTCCAAATTTAAATTCAATCAAAAAGGAACAAATAAAAAATACATATAGAGAAGCCAGATCATTTAGGAATCCTATTAGACCTGTTGATTATAATAATTCAAGAACAAATAATTATAATAGGAGTAATAATTATAGATCAAATTCATATAACTCAACACCCAATAATTCAAATAACAGCAGAGTAAGATCTAGTGGAACTTCAATTTCTAGGTCAAGTTCTGGAGGAAGCTCAAGAAGCAGTAGTAGTTCAAGAGGAACAAGTTCAAGGGGGTCAGGAAAGATTAATTAAATGAATAAAACAATCTTTCTAACATTTATTCTTATTTACTCTTACCAATCTTCTTTTTCACAAAGCATTGATGATGCCTTTAGATTGAATTCTTTTTTTCACAACGGATCCGCTAGATTTAACTCCATGGGTGGTGCATTTGGTGCTTTAGGTGGAGATATATCAGCCATTTCAATTAATCCATCTGGATCATCTGTATTTTTAAATTCAGAGATTGGATTTAATATTGATTTTTCAAATACATTGTCTACAAACAATTTTAATAATAGTTTATCAGAATCTAAGTCTAACTTCTTTTCTATTAATAATATTGGAGCAGTTCTTGTTTACGGTAATCAAAAATCTAAAATATCTATAGGATATAATATGCATAATTTAAGCAACTTTGATAATAACTTTTCTTTTAATGGAAATACTTATTCAGGTCTTGACAATTATTTTCTTTATTATGCTCAAGACATTCCATATGAAGATCTTATAATTTATGATAATGAGACTGTAAAAAGTGTCTATGAATTACTCGGAAAAGAGTATGGTTATGCTGACCAACAAGCTTTTTTAGGATTTCAAAGCTTTATTATAAATCCTAATGATGATGGTGGTTACAACTCAAATGCACTGTATGAATCTGTTAATCAACAAGTTGATATCAAAAGGAAAGGATCGCATAATATGCATACAGTAAATATTAGCAAATCAATTAATGATAATTTGATATTTGGATTAAATGTAAATTTTCATGAACTTTTTTTTAAAGAATTAAAAACTGTTAATGATAATGATTTTGATTATCAATCCCTAGTTAGCAGTATTTCATTTAATGATGATCTTTACACATCGGGTATAGGTACTTCTGTTCAATTAGGATCATTACTAATATTTGATAGGTTAAGGCTTGGTTTCTCATATCAAAGTCCTACCTGGTTTAGTTTAGAAGATGAAAATATTCAAAGCATAAGTTCAGACATTTTTGAAGATGATACAATAATAAGTTATGATGTAAATCCAAACACAATAAATTACTTTGATGAATATAATTTTAAAATTCCTTCAAAGTCAACAGCTTCGATAGCATATGTTTTTGGTTCTAAAGGGTTGATAAGTTTGGACTATGAATTTTCAAATCCTTCAAATTCTAATTTTGAAGATGATAATGGAGATGATCTGTACCTTAAATCTTTGAATGATCTAATAAACCAAAGATTCTCATCTTCTTCAAAGTCAATTAGAATAGGTGGTGAGTATAGAATTAAGAACTATAGTATAAGAGCTGGAGGTTTTACCTATGATGGAGTTCTAAACGAAAAAGATAATTTAATTACCGGGATTTCTTTAGGTGTAGGATATAACTTTGGGTATTTCCATATAGATATTGGGTATACCAAATTTAACAACACATATTCCAATAACTTATTTAGTAGTAATGATATTAATTCTAAATATTCAATTGAAAATCTAAGTAATAGGATTTACAGCTCTATAAGTATTAAACTTTAACTTCGTTTTAACTACATATTAACTATCTTTGCATAACTCAAATATTATTTATGAAATTTCAAGATTTACTTAAAGATGAGATTGATTCTCTAGGAGACGATCACCTTGGCTCAAGTATTAATAACCCAATAAAAAAAGATGCTTTTAAAATTTCTAATTCAGAAAAGATTAAACTCATTCAAGAAAAAGTTTACGATATACTAGACATTCTGGGAATGGATCTTAATGATGATAGTCTTAAAGGTACACCATTGCGAGTAGCAAAAATGTTTGTCAATGAGATTTTTGGTGGTATTAATCCCGAAAATAAACCTGCTGCATCTACTTTTGACAACAAGTTTAAATATGGAGAGATGTTGGTTGAAAAAAACATAACTCTTTACTCAACTTGTGAGCATCATCTTCTGCCAATTGTTGGTCTTGCTCATGTTGCATATATATCAAGTGGAACTGTTGTAGGTCTTTCAAAAATGAATAGAATAGTAAAATACTATGCTGACAGACCTCAAGTTCAGGAAAGACTAAATATTCAAATTGTCAAAGAGCTTAAGGAAGTTTTAAATACAGAGGATGTTGCATGTGTAATTGATGCAAAACACCTTTGTGTAAATTCAAGAGGAATTAGAGACTACAATTCAAGCACTGTAACAGCTGAGTTTGGAGGTAAATTTAAGAAGGTTAAATATAGAAGAGAGTTCTTAGACTATATTAAATTAGAAACTGATGTTTAATGGTCCTGGAAAGATTACATATATATAACTCACTTTCAAATTCTAAGGAAAAATTTAAATCACTGAGAAAAGGTTATGTTGGAATGTATGTTTGTGGTCCTACGGTATATAGTGATGTACACCTTGGAAATTGTAGAACATTTATTTCTTTTGATGTTATATACAGGTATCTAAAGTATATAGGTAATAACGTTAGGTATGTAAGAAACATCACAGACGTTGGACATCTTGAAGATACTGGCGAAGATAAAATCTCTAAAAAAGCAAAAGTTGAAAAGCTTGAGCCAATGGAAATTGCCCAAAAATACACTAATAGTTTTAAAGAAACACTAAAAAAATTTAATGTACTGGATCCAAGCATTGAACCAATTGCTTCAGGTCACATAACTGAGCAAATTTTGATAATTGAAGATTTACTAAAAAAAGATCTCGCATATGAGTCAAATGGCTCTGTATATTTTGACATAAGAAAATATAATATGACAAACAGTTACGGAGTTCTTTCAGGTAGAGATCTAAAAAAAATTAAATCAAATTCAAGAAAATTAGATAGTCAAGATGATAAAAAGAATGAATACGATTTTGCACTTTGGAAAAAAGCTGATAAAAAACATTTAATGAAATGGACTTCACCATGGGGTATAGGTTTTCCAGGGTGGCATCTAGAATGTACTGCTATGAGTAATAAATATTTAGGTGATGAATTTGATATTCATGGAGGAGGTATTGATCTTAAATTCCCTCATCATGATTGTGAAATAGCTCAAGCTGTTGGATATACAGGAAAACAACCTGCGAAATTTTGGATTCATACAAATATGTTGACTCTTAACAATAAGAAAATGTCCAAGTCAACTGACAATAATTTACTACCGAATGAATTATTTTCTGGAGAGAATGATTTCTTTTCAAAATCTTTTAGTCCTAATGTTATAAGGTTTTTCTTTTTACAAGCACATTACAGAAATGAACTTGATATAAGTGAAGCAGCACTAATTGCATCTGAGAAAGGATTTGTTAGATTAATGGACATGATAGAAAGGATAGAAAACATTAAATCGATTAAAAATAATAATGATAAATTATTAGGCCTTATTAAAGATTGGGAGAATAAATGTTTTGAATGTCTTAATGATGACTTTAACACTCCTATGCTTATTGCAGAAATCTTTAATTCTTCTAAGTTAATTAACGATATTGAGAATAAAGGAGAAATTGGTGAAAGAGAAAAAAATTATTTCCTTAATATATTTGATACTTTTTTAAATAAATTACTTGGTTTAACTTTTAAGAAAACAAATTCACAAAATGATTTAATTCTTAGTATTCTAATTAAAGTTAGAAATCAAGCTAGAAAGGATAAGAATTTTGAAATTTCTGATAAAATTAGAGATGAACTTAATCAAATAGGTATTAAACTTAATGACAACGATTAGTAGAATTCTTGCAATACCTTTTATTTATTTAATAAAATTTTATAGATTTTTTATATCACCCTTGATAGGAAGTAACTGCAGATATTCACCAACATGCTCGCAATATGGTATTATTGCCCTAAAAAAACACGGAGTTTTTAAAGGATTATTTTTAACATCAATAAGGATATTAAAATGTAATTCATTATATAAAGGAGGCCACGATCCTGTGCCATAAATTATACTTATATTTAACAATGATAATATCCCAAATTAATTGGTCTCCAAGTGAAACACTTTTTGAAATTGGAGGTTTTTCTATATACATATATAGTTTAATGTTTATACTAGCATTTATTATTGGCCTCAACCTAATGAAGTCTTTCTTTATAAAAGAAAATATTGATCAAAAGTACCTTGATCCAATGCTTATATATATGGTTCTATCAATTTTTCTTGGAGCAAGACTTGGAGAAGTATTTTTTTATCAATGGGGGTACTATCAAAATCATTTAATTGAAATATTATTACCTATACAAGAGTCACCTAACTCTTCTTTCCTTGGACTAATTGACGGTTATAAATTTATTGGTTTTAGAGGTCTTGCAAGCCACGGGGCTGCAATTGGAGTTTTTATAGGCTTGTATTTATTTGTAAAGAAATATAATTTCAAGAATCTTTTATGGATTTTTGATAGACTTACTATTCCAATTTCTATTGGTGGCGCATTTGTAAGAATTGGTAACTTTTTTAATTCAGAAATATTAGGGAAATATACAGGTACCGATTGGGGAGTAATTTTTCAGAATAGAGGAGAAACTCTTCCAAGACATCCAGCTCAACTTTATGAATCTCTTGGTTATATTGTTCTTTTTGTAATTCTTTACAGACTCTATCAATCATCTTATATTAGAGATAAAGAGGGTACTCTATCTGGATATTTTTTAATTGGACTTTGTTTTATTAGGTTTATGGTTGAGTTTGTTAAAGAAAGTCAAGGGGGTATAGAAACATTTTTACCTACTTTGTCAACAGGTCAATGGTTGAGTATTCCATTTATAATATTAGGTTTTATATTACTATTTAAAAAAAGAAAAAAACTTAGTTAGTAACTTTGTTTTTAAATGAGTCAAACATTATTGGAGTTGCAATAAAAACAGAAGAATATGTTCCAACCATAACTCCTATTATTAGTGCAAACATAAATCCTCTAATTGATTCACCACCAAAAATAAAAATTGCTGTAAGTACTATTAAAGTTGTTAGCGAAGTGTTAAGAGTTCTACTTAAAGTGCTATTAAGAGCAGTATTTACAGTTACTTCATTATCCCAGGATTTATGAATCCTGAAGAACTCTCTAATTCTATCGAAAACAACAACAGTGTCATTTAAAGAATAACCTATTACAGTTAATAGAGCTGCAATAAAAGCTTGATTAATTTCCATATTAAATGGCATTATCTTGTATGTCAAAGAGAAAATACCTAGAACTATTAAGACATCATGAAAAACAGCAGAAACAGCCCCTAAAGAAAATTGCCATCTTTGGAATCTTATTAATATATAGAAAAAAACAATTATAAGAGAACCAAAGATTGCCCATACAGAATTTTGTTTAATATCATCGGCAATTGTAGGACCAACTTTAATACTTGACATTATCCCAACATTCTCGCCTGACCTGAATTCTTCAAGAGATAAAGGAGTATTATATTGGTCCTTTAGATTATCAAAGAGAATATTTTTTATCTCATTGTCAACAACAAGACCCTCCTCATCAACTTTATATTTTGTAGTAATTTTTAGCTGATTAGATGCGCCAAAAGTTTTAACCTCAGCACTTCCAAAAGCATCATTTAAAGTAGATTCAATATCAGAGGACTTAACCTCCTTGTCGAATCTAACTATGTATGATCTTCCACCTAAAAAATCAACACCTTGATTTAAACCTTGAATAAATAAAGAGCTTATACTTATTAAAACTAGAGTAGCAGAAACCAAATAAGTAGCTTTTCTTTTTCCTAAAAATTTAATCTTTAAATTACTGAATAGATCCTTTGTTGTTTTAGTTGAAAATGAAAGCTTTCCAGATTTGAATACTTTGTTATCAATTAAGAGTCTTGTAATAAATATTGCAGTAAACAAGGAGGTTGCTATACCTATAAGCAATGTTGTAGCAAAACCTTTTATTGGACCTGTACCAAAAATATATAAAACCAAAGCTGTAAGACCTGTAGTGATATTAGCATCTAAAATTGATGATAAAGCATTATTGAAGCCATCATTTATAGATTGTTTTAATCCTTTTTCCTTCCTAAGCTCCTCTCTAACTCTTTCAAAAATAAGAACATTTGCATCTACGGAAATACCTATTGTAAGGACTATACCTGCAATACCAGGAAGAGTTAAAACTGCACCTAAACCTGCTAGTATTCCGAAAATTAAAACAATATTCAGAATTAATGCTATATCAGCAAAAACCCCTGATGGGCCATAATAGAATATCATCCATAACAAAACAAATACTAAAGCGATTAAGAAAGAATATACTCCACTATCAATTGCTTCCTGACCTAAGGATGGTCCAACTACTTCTGACTGGATAATAGAGGCTGAAGCTGGAAGTTTTCCTGCTCTTAAAACATTTGCTAAATCAATAGCTTCATTAAGATCAAAATCGCCTGTAATTTCTGATCTTCCACCACTTATTGCACCTCTTGTAACTCCAGGAGCTGAATAAACTATATCATCTAAAACTATTGCAATATTCGAGTTTTGTGTGTAGGCTACTCCTGTTAAATTTTCCCATACTCTTGCACCTTGAGCATTCATTTGCATTGATACAGCAGCATTACCGACAGCATCATAGCTCTGAGAAGCGTCAACTACAACACCACCACTTAACGGAGATTGGTCCTCTCTATTTGATTTAATAGCGTAAAGACTAGTTAAACCGTCTTGATCCTCTTTACCCCACAAGAATTTTGCATACCTGTAATCTCTTGGTAAAAGCTTTCTTACTTCAGGTTTAGTCAAATATGAATTAACTAAATCTTGATCTCTTGGTAAAAACCTTGCAATTATTGGTCCACCTTGATAACTATATGCTCTTACAAGACTAATAAGAGGATTAGATCTTTTTTGAATTGAGTCTGCAGATTGCTCAACTTCAGATAAAAGATCATCAATATCTGATTCAGTTGATTCAGTTGATGTGTTTTCAATTTCAATAGAAGCTAGATATTGATCTGCACTAACTATAAAATTTAATAAATCATCATTTTTAAAGGTTTCCCAGAACTCTAACTGAGCAGTACTCTGTAATAAATTTTGAATCCTATCTACATCTTTAGCACCTGGTAATTCAATTAATATCCTTCCAGATGTTCCAAGTCTTTGGATATTTGGTTGAGTTACACCAAATTTATCAATACGTTTTCTTAGTACTTCAAAAGCTGAAACAATTGATTCATCAACTTTAGTTCTAATAATAGATTTCATATCATCATCTGAAGTATCAAATGAAACATCAGAGCTTAGAGTTCTATTTCCAAAAATTTCAGGAGAAATTAATCTTGTTGGATCAGAGTTCGAATCAAATGCATCAAAGAAGGACTCTAAATAAGTCTGGTCAGATTGCTTTTGTAATTCATCAGCATCATCAAGAGATTGATTAAATTTTTCGTTTACAGAGCTTTCTGATAGACCCTTCAATAAGTCCTTTATTGAAATTTGAAGAATTACATTAATTCCACCCTTTAGGTCTAAACCTTGATTTAATTCTTTTTGTTTAGCATCATTGTAAGATGAATACATTAAAACGGGGAGATCTCCAATAGAATCGAGAAATCTTACCTCTTCACTCTCTCTTTTTTCAGCAAAAGAAATCTCATCTTCAGATATTTTATCAATTGCTGCATTTTTAGCTTTATTCTCAAGTGTTGAAGAGATAAAAGTAAAAGATAATTGGTAGACACTAACAATACCAAATAAAATTGCAAAAGTTTTAATTAGAGAGTTTCCTTGCATGATATTTTTTTAACGGTAGCAAATATAGCATTTGAATATTGAACAGACAACTTTATCTATATTAAACCATTAAGAGCTGAATTCGTTTGTTTTACAGCCTTTACACTATTCTTAAACATTTCTAACTCCTTTTTATTTAAATCTAAATTTACAACACCTTCAAAACCATTATTACCAATAATTGCTGGGACTCCTATACATATATCATTACTATCATATTCGCCATCTAAATAAACTGAACAAGGCAATATCTCTTTAGTATCGTTTACAATTGCATCAACCAAGTATGAAACTGATGCGCCTGGAGCATACCAAGCAGATGTTCCTAAAAGCTTAGTTAAAGTAGCTCCACCAACCATTGTATCTGAGGCAATTTTTAATAATTCCTCTTTTGACAGAATATCTGATAAAAGCTCATTTTTATATTTTGCAAGAGAAGTTAATGGGATCATTGTAGTATCACCATGACCTCCAATAACCATTGCATCAATATCATGTTGATTATAATTTGTTAATCTTGAAATATAAGTCTTAAAACGTGAACTATCAAGGATACCACCCATTCCTATTATTTGATTCTTAGGAATATCAAAAGATTTGTTTACTAAGTAAGTCATCGTATCCATAGGATTAGAAACGACAATAATAACAGCATTTGGAGAATATTTTAGAAGGTTTTCAGAAACTGATTTAACAATACCAGCATTTATACCTATTAATTCTTCTCTTGTCATCCCAGGTTTTCTTGGAATACCTGAAGTTATAATAACAACACTACTGTTAGCGGTCTTAGAATAGTCATTAGTAACTCCTAATACTTTGGAACTAAAACCAAGAGTACTCATGGTCTGAGTGAGATCAAGTGCCTTTCCTTCAGCGAAACCTTCTTTAATATCGAGAAGAACAATCTCTTCAACTATTTCTTTTATTAGAATATATTCTGCACAAGATGAACCTACGTTACCTGCACCTACAATAGTTACTTTCATAATTAAACGTCAATTTTAGCATAAACTGCATTATCCTCAATAAATTTCCTTCTTGGAGGAACATCATCACCCATTAATGTAGAAAACCATCTCTCAGCTTCTTGAGAATTATCGAAGTTTAGTGATATTTGTCTTAAAGTTCTTGTGTCAGGGTTCATTGTAGTATCCCACAACTGATCAGCATTCATTTCACCTAAACCTTTATACCTCTGAATAGATACTCCGCTACCTAAATCTTTAGCAAAGTTGTCTCTTTCCTTGTCGTTCCATGCATAAACTTTTTTATTACCCTTTTTAACAAGATATAGAGGTGGTGTTGCTATATATATGTTACCTCCTTCTACAAGCTCTTTCATATATCTAAAGAAAAAAGTTAAAATTAATGTCGAAATATGGCTGCCATCTACATCTGCATCACACATTATAATTATTTTATGATACCTTAATTTTTCAGTATTAAGTGCTTTACTATCTTCTTGTGTTCCAACAGAAACACCTAATGCAGTATATATATTTCTTATCTCTTCATTTTCAAAAACTCTATGTTGTTGTGCCTTCTCAACATTTAAAATTTTACCCCTGAGAGGAAGTATAGCTTGAAAAACCCTATCTCTACCTTGTTTTGCTGTACCACCTGCTGAATCTCCTTCAACTAAGAATACTTCACATTTTGATGGATCTGTTTCAGAACAATCAGATAATTTACCCGGAAGCCCTCCTCCTGTCATTACAGTCTTTCTCTGAATCATTTCCCTAGCATTTTTAGCAGCATTTCTAGCTTGAGCAGCTAAAATTATTTTTTGAACAATAATTTTAGAGTCATCTGGGTTCTCCTCAAGATAATCTTCCAACATTTGTGAAACAGATTGTGAAACAGCTGAGCTAACTTCTCTATTTCCAAGTTTAGTTTTTGTCTGGCCTTCAAATTGTGGCTCAGCAACTTTTACAGAAATTACAGCGGTTAAACCTTCCCTAAAGTCATCTCCCGAGATATCAAATTTAAGTTTATCAGTAAGACCTGAAGAATCTGCATATTTTTTAAGTGTGTTTGTCAACCCTCTTCTGAAACCAGATAAGTGAGTTCCACCTTCATGAGTATTGATATTATTTACATAAGAATGTAGATTTTCTGAAAAAGATGAATTGTACACCATAGCCACTTCAACTGGAATACCATTTTTTTCTCCTTCCATTTTAATTATATTATTGATAATAGGCTCTCTAGATTCATCTAAATATTTTATAAACTCACTTAATCCCTCTTTTGAAAGGAAAGTTTCACTTAATACATTACCTTCTTTGTCTTTTTTTCTATTATCAGTAATTGAAATTGTCAAACCTTTATTTAAAAAGGAAAGCTCTCTCATCCTATTTGAAAGGATTTCATAGTCAAATTCAGTAACTTCTTTAAATATTTCTTTATCAGGTGTAAAAGTTACAAGTGTACCTCTCTTATCAGATTTCCCTATTTCTTTAACTGGACTGTTTGCTTTACCTTTACTGTAAGATTGCTCATATTCTTTCCCATCTCTGTAGACTTTAGCTATAAGTAGTTCAGATAATGCATTTACACAAGAAACACCTACACCATGAAGTCCTCCAGAAACTTTATAGGAATCTTTATCAAATTTTCCACCAGCACCTATTTTAGTCATAACTACCTCAAGAGCTGACACTCCTTCTTTTTTATGCATTCCAACTGGAATTCCTCTTCCATTATCCTCAACAGTAAGACTATAGTCTTCATTTATTTCAAGTGAAATTAGTGAACAATAGCCAGCCATGGCTTCATCAATAGAATTATCAACAACTTCATAGACTAAATGATGAAGACCTCTAGACCCAACATCACCAATATACATTGAAGGTCTTTTTCTTACATGTTCCATTCCCTCAAGGGCCTGAATACTATCTGCAGAATATTGATTTTTCGGATTGTCAGTGGACATTTTTTAAGTATAAATATGTTGTAATAAATATACTAAAAATCGTAGGGTTAAATGTGCTGAAACAGTCAGTATTTAAAGTAAACTTATCAACATATTATTCATAAGATTCATTATGAATATTTGATATGGATCTACCGCTTGGATCATTCATATTTTTGAAAGTTTCATCCCATTCTAAAGCAGCTGGAGTACTACATGCAACAGATGGTACAGATGGAACAGATTTAGCAGCTGTATCACTTGGGAAATGATCATTAAATATTGATCTGTAATAATATTCTTCTTTATTTCGAGGGGTGTTAACTGGAAAAATTTTTGATGCATTTTTAAGGTCTGAATCACTGACTTCGCCATTAACTAATTCTTTTAAACTATCAATCCATGAATAACCCACACCATCTGAAAATTGTTCTTTTTGTCTCCAAAGAACACTCTCTGGAAGATAGTCTTTAAAGGCTTCTCTTAAAACCCATTTTTCAATTCTCCCATTTTTAATCATCTTGTCTTCTGGGTTTATACCCATTGCAACATCGATAAATTCTTTATCTAAAAATGGGACTCTTCCTTCTATTCCCCATGCAGCAAGCGATTTATTTGCTCTTAAGCAATCATATTGATGAAGTTTGTCTAATTTCCTAACTGTTTCATCATGAAACTCTTTTGAGTTAGGTGCTTTGTGAAAGTATAGGTATCCACCAAAGAGTTCATCAGCTCCTTCTCCAGATAGGACCATCTTAATTCCTAAAGATTTAATAGCTCTAGCCATCAAGTACATTGGAGTTGAAGCTCTTACAGTGGTAATATCATAAGTCTCAAGATGATAGATAACATCTCTAATTGCATCAACACCTTCTTGAATAGTAAAATTAATTTCATGATGAATAGTTCCAATATGATCAGCTACAATTTTTGCAGCTTTCAGATCAGGAGCATCCTTCAAACCAACTGAAAATGAGTGCAATTGAGGCCACCATGCATCTTGGTTATCATTAGATTCAATCCTTTTTGATGCAAACTTTTTAGCTAATGCAGAGGTTATTGATGAATCTAAGCCACCAGACAATAAAACTCCATATGGAACATCACTCATAAGTTGTCTTTTAACAGCTGAGGATAATGAATCATGTATTGCCTTTATTGAGGTTTTTGCATTTTTAACAGCGTCATAAGAAGTCCATTCAGGGTTGTACCATTTATTTAATAATCTTGAATCACTTTCAAAAAAATGACCAGGAGGAAAAAGTTCTATTTTTGAGCAAACACCTTCAAGAGATTTAAGTTCGGAAGAGACATAAAAAACATCATTTTGATCCCACCCCATGTATAAAGGAATAATACCCATATGATCTCTAGCGATTATATATTTATTTGTAGAGGAGTCATAAAGAGCAAAAGCAAAAATTCCATTTAAATCATTTAGAAAATCAATACCTTTTTTTTCATAAAGAGCTAGTATAACCTCACAATCTGATTTTGTTTTATAGTTATATTCAGGTACTTGAGAATCTCTAAGTGATATATGGTTGTATATTTCACCATTTACTGCAATTACTTTTTTACCATCATCAGAAATAATAGGCTGCTTTCCAGATGTAGGGTCAACAATTGCTAATCTTTCATGAGCTAGGATTGCATTTTCTGATGAGTATATACCACTCCAGTCTGGACCTCTGTGTCTTAGCTTTTGAGACATCTTAAGTACATTAGATCTAATCTCGTTTTTATCACCTTTTATGTCAAAGGCACAAACAATTCCACACATATTGATTAATTATATCTTCTGTTAAATACTAACTCGCCATTTACAAAAGTTGCGACTACATTAGTTTGAGGTATTCTTAACTCTGCAGATCTAATTATATCATTGTCCAAAATAATAAAATCAGCATCTTTACCGATTTCGATACTTCCTTTTTCGTTTTCTTCAAAATTTGCAAAAGCACCATGAATTGTCATTGCTAAAATAGCATCTCCCCTAGAAATACTATTATCCATCTGAAAGCCATCATCAGGATAACCATCTATATCTTTTCTAACCACTGCTGAATAAAATGTCATAATTGGGTTTATGTCTTCAACAGGAAAATCAGTTCCAAAGGCAATTACTGAGGACTGATCTAAAAGCTTTTTATATGCGTATGCATTCTGAGCCCTATTCTTTCCAATTCTATCATACAGCCAATACATATCACTTGTAGCATGAGTTGGTTGAACAGATGGAATTATTTTTTGATTGAATAATTCAATATCATCTTCAGTTATTACTTGAGCATGTTCTATTCTCCATCTAGGGTCTCTATAATTAAACAATGCATCACCATAAGCTTCCAAAACAATTCTATTAGCATTATCTCCGATTGCATGAGTATTCATTTGAAATGGAGTTCCAGATAATTTAAATGCTAAACTTTTGATTGAATCAATTGGAGTTCTAATTATCCCAAAGTATCCCTTTTTATCTGAATATTCATCAATCATACTTGCACCTCTTGAGCCTAAAGCTCCGTCTGCATAAACTTTAACAGATCTCACATTTAGTCTTTCAGTTTTATATGGGCCTTTTTCTATAAAGTAATTCACATCTTTATAGTTGTTCTCTATCATTGCATAGATTTTTATTTTTAAAATACCAGCCTTTTGAAGACTATCAATTAATTCAATTTGATCTCTTGAAATACCAGCCTCTGAAATAGTAGTTAATCCATTTTCAAATGCAATATCTTGTGCAGACAATAAAGCTTTGATTGATTCATCTTTTGTTGGATCAGGAATTACATTATCTACTAACCTCATCGCGTTATCTATGAGAACTCCTGTTAATTTTCCATTTACTTTAATAAATTCTCCACCGTCAATCTCAGAATTTTCATCAATTCCTGCTACAGATAAAGCATAATCATTAACCAGGTATGCATGACCATCAATTCTTCTTAAAATAACCGCTTTATCTGGAAACTCTTTATTTAACAACTCATTGGTAGGGAAAGATTTAACAGCCCAATCATTTTGATCCCATCCTCTTCCAATAATAAACTTCTTGTCTTTTAGTTTATCATAATCAATAACTCTATTAATGATGTCTCTTAAGCTTGTTGTATTATTTAAATTTACTTGATCAGTAAAAAAACCAAGATTATAAAAATGAGCATGAGAATCAATAAAACCAGGAAAAACTGGAAGACCTTCGGCGTTTACAATATTAGATGAGGAGTATTTTGTTGTGACTGAGTCGTCACCAATATATATAAACTTACCATCTTTAACTGCAAAAGAAGTAGCTTTTGTATTACTAACATCAGATGTGTAAATTTCTGCATTGTAAACAATGAGATCTACATTTTCAGAACAAGATGTTAATGTTAGGACAAAAAGAAATATAATTTTTTTACTCATAAAAATAAAATACAAATTAAATCAAATGATACATATCAAACAAAAAAAAACTAAATAATATTTAACAATTTAATATTACAATTATTTATTAATTTGGCATTGATAAAATATGTTAGTTGTTGAAATAAAAAATACATCAATTTCAATTAATTCAATTAATGTTCTGACAGATATTAATTTTGAATTAAAAAAAGGTGATATGAAGTTTTTAATAGGTAAAACTGGAAGTGGGAAAACAACCTTTATTAACTCTATTTTTGGAAACCTTACTCCTTCTAAATCTGATTTATTTAACGTTTTAGATTTCAATATAAATAATATTACTAATAATGACATACCCTTTTTGAGAAGAAAAATTGGATTTGTATTTCAAGACTTTAAACTCCTTAATGATAGAAGCATATATGAAAATTTAAAGTTTGTGCTTGAAGCTACTGGATGGACAAATTTAGACGAAATTAACAATCAAATTGATAAAGTACTTAAACTTGTGGGTTTTAATAATCCACTTGATAAATTTCCTGATGAATTATCAGGAGGTGAACAACAAAGAGTTGCAATTGCGAGATCAATGTTAAATGAGCCTGAACTTATAATCGCTGATGAACCAACAGGTAATTTAGATCCTGAAACTAGTTCTGAAATAATATCTTTATTCAAAAAACTTAATTCAATGGGAACATCAATGATAATTGCTACGCACGATTATAATTTAATTCTAAAATTAGAAGGTCAGGTATATAAATGTGAAGATGGTAGTATATTTGAAGTAAAACGAAAATAATTTTAATATGTTTTTAAACAATATACCAAAAGATAAGTTTTTGCTGATTGCAGGACCATGTGCTATTGAAGGAGAAAAAATAGCTTTTGAAATTGCAGAAAAACTGGTTTCGATTACTTCAAAACTATCAATACCAATTGTCTTTAAAGGTAGTTACAAAAAGGCCAATCGAACTAGAATTGATAGCTTTACCGGAATTGGTGATAAAAAAGCATTGAAAATCTTAAAGGGTATTAACTCAAGATTTAGTATCCCCGTTATAACAGACATTCACAGTAGTATTGAAGCAGATATTGCTGCTGAATATGTTGATATTATTCAAATACCTGCATTTCTTTCAAGACAAACAGAACTACTTGTATGTGCATCAAAAACTGGAAAAATAATAAATATTAAAAAAGGTCAATTTATGAGTCCCGATAGTATGAAATTTGCTGTAGATAAAGTTATTCAATCAGGTAACAAAAATGTGATTTTAACTGAAAGAGGAACTCAATTTGGATACAATGATTTAATCGTAGATTATAGAGGTATCTCTGAATTAAAAAAAATAGCTCCTACAATATTGGATGTGACTCATTCAGTTCAAAGGCCTAATCAAATTTCAGGAGTTACGGGTGGTAATCCAGAGTATATCGAATCTCTTGCTAGAGCAGGTATTGTTAATAATATTGATGGTATATTTATTGAGACTCATGTTGA
The DNA here is from genome assembly GCA_004213645.1 of Flavobacteriales bacterium. Taxonomy (GTDB): domain Bacteria; phylum Bacteroidota; class Bacteroidia; order Flavobacteriales; family Flavobacteriaceae; genus Marisimplicoccus. The sequence continues at coordinate 29,151 of SGZF01000005.1, forward strand.
TCCATCTAATGCTAAAAGTGATGGAGCAAATATGCTTGATATTAGAAATCTCAAAAATCTTTTATCAAATCTTCTTGAGCTTAGGAAAGCCTCATCTAAATTATAAGCTTAATTATCATATCTTTGCAAAACTTTTGTACTTTGAAATTTTGGGGTCGACAGGTATTGACAGCATGACTAATTTTTTTATTAGCAAGTCGAGTTTTGAAAATACACTCGTAAAACTAATTTTCAGCTTTTAAATGGCGAAAACAACTACGCTCTAGCTGCATAATTGACTGAACTATAGTAAGTCATTGCGAATCTCAACTAGGTTGAGAAGCTGGATGTCTCATAAAAACTCTGATTAACAGTTTTTATATAAGAGATACCATTAAGTTAATCTAGAGTTTTGCAATCACTGGGCATAACTCAAAAATAAAAGTGATAAGGAAAATATTTTGGTTGTTATCTACCAAGTGTTTTTTCGAAAAATTAAAGATAAATAAGCTTGTAGAATGTAATCTAATTACTTGTTTGGACGCGGGTTCGAATCCCGCCGACTCCACATTTTTTTTTAAATAATTCGTGATTATTTGGTCAAATTTTTGATAATACAATCACATTATTCAAAAAATTCACTTATTTCCTTAAAAAAAAACGGTAAATGTTAAATAATTATTGATTTCAATTTTTAAAATTCATTTTCTTTTTTAAATTTGGCACTTCTAACAAACCAATTTAATTAAAATGAAAAACTTATTATTATTATTAACCCTTTTTCTATTCTTATCTGTTAATTCTCAAATTGTTGTAATGACAGCTGTTGATTTAAACGAAGGAGAAGAAGAGGACTACATTAAACTTGAGAGTTTTTATTCTGAAATTCATAAAGAAGCAATAGCTCAAGGACTAAGAACTGGTCAATCTGTTTGGAAGAGAACTCCAAAAGATACTGATGAAGATTCTGCTGCTGAATATTTTATTTTCGATATTCACAGTTCTCTAGAACAGCTCCAAGCTGGTATTAACTATGAAGAACTTGCACAAAAGGTTTACAAAGGTAAAATGTCAAGAAGGGCTATCCAAAGAATGCTGAATTCAACTCAGCCATGGAAAGAGAGGAGAAGCTACACTATTCAGGTTGTCGATGCTACTATCACAGCAGGAGGTAGTGTTAAGCCTGGAGATAAGGCTTCAATTAATCTTATGAATAAAAAAACAGATGACTTTGAAAACTATGAAACTCAAGTTTGGAAACCCGTTGCTGAAAAAAATATATTATCTGGGAATTTAAGACAATGGGTACTAGCTGAATTGATAAATAAAACCGATAATGCCTATGATGGTTGGACTCACTTTGCATGGAATCTTAGAGGTGATAATTCTGTGGAAGGATACTCTCCAAGTGGTTTCAAATGGGATAAACTCTGGGAAGGAATCGAGTCCTCAAGAGATATGGCCGATGGAACTGAATTGACTTGTGTAATGGTCGTTCAATAATTTAAATTTTAACAAACTAAAACTAAAACTATTATGAAAAATTTATTAATAACACTAAGCTTATTTTTAACACTAAGCTTATCTGCGCAGTATTCAATTATAAGTGCTGTTGCATTAAATGAGGGTGCTGAGGAACAGTATCTTAATTTAGAAGAATTTTATGGGCCTGCACACGATCTAGCAGTTGAAAAAGGTTTTCAAACTTTCCAAGCTGTTTTTAAGGTTACATCTGAAACAGATGCTGAAAATGGTCCTCATTTTGTAATTGTTACTGGATTTAATTCTAAAGAACAATTGGATAATTACACAAGTGGAGGTGTAAATTATGGTGAGCTTTTACAGGAGGCATATAAGGGAAAAATGTCATCAAGACGTATAACTAGAATGGCAAATTCAACTGGGTCAGAAAGTAAAGAGAGAAGAAATTATACTTTGCAAGGAGTAGATCAAACAATTTGGGCAGGTGGTGATTTACAACCCGGAGATGCTATGAACTTGACTCCTACTCAAGCCTTAAATGATGATTTTGAAAATTATGAAACTATGTTTTGGATGCCATATATTGAAAAAGCTATTCTCAATGGACAACACAGGTACTGGGGTCTAACTAAAGTAATAGACAAAACTGAAAATGCATACGATGGTATTTCACATTTCTTCTGGAATATAAGTGTTGAGGGCTCTAATTGGTTCAATGAAATTGATCAAGACTTTAAATTTCAAAAACTTCAGGAAGGATTAAATGCTGCCAGCAATCATGCAGACTCAATATCTCTTGAATTAGTATCCATACATAACTAATATTTAATTTTTATCGATAAAACACCCACCTTTATGGTGGGTTTTTTATTTTTGTAAAATGTATCGAGAAGAAATAATTAAATTTTTATCTGATTATGGGCTAAGCTTATATGTTTCAGAAATAATTACAATAGGCCTTATATCACTTTCAATAGGTGTAATAGTTATAATTATAAACTTTGTAACAAGAAAATTGATTTTATCATTTTTCAAGAGAATTGCAAAATCAACATCTTCAACATTTGATGATTTGTTGATTAAAAATAAGGTGCCTAGATTACTGTCTTTTATTCCATCATTATTCTTTCTTTATATTGTAATACCTTCATATACCAGCAATCTTATAATTATTATAGAATCATTAACTATAGTTTTATTTATAGTTACTGTTAAATCAGTACTAAATACTGTAAAGGACTATTTTAAGTTAAGTTCATCTTTAAAGCATATACCGATAGATAGTTATATACAAGTAGTAATGATTTTCTTATGGTTTATTGGAATTATTCTTATACTTTCTGTTCTAACTGGAAGAGAGATTGGGACTTTTTTAGCGTCTCTTGGAGCTTTATCTGCAATAATTATTTTAGTATTTAGAGATACAATTCTTGGTTTTGTTTCTAGTATTCAAATTACAGTTAATGATACAGTTAGAATTGGGGATTGGATAACAATGAATGGATCGGATGCTGATGGAACTGTTATTGAGGTAAATTTATCAACAGTTAAAATTCAAAACTTTGATAATACAATCACAACCATACCAACCTATAAACTAGTTTCTGACTCGTTTATAAATTGGAGGGGTATGGAAGAATCAAAGGGAAGAAGAATTAAAAGATCTTTATTAATTAAACCTAGCTCGGTTAAGTTTCTTGAGCAAAATGAGATAAATAAGCTTACAGATATTAAACTAATTTCAAATTATTTAAAAACAAAAATAGAAGAAATTGGTTTGTATAATAAAAATAATAATGCTGACAAGTCGATGTTATTAAATGGAAGAAACTTGACCAATCTTGGAGTATTTAGAGTTTATATTGAAGAATATCTTAAAGCTCACCCTCTAACGAATGACGATTTAACTTTAATGTGTAGACAACTAGAACCTACATCTCAAGGTATTCCAATTCAGATTTATACATTTTCAAAAGATAAAGAGTGGACAAAATACGAAGCATTAACCTCGGACATTTTTGACCACCTATTATCTTCTGTTAAATATTTTGATTTAGAGTGTTTTGAACTAAACCAATATATTTCTAATTAATTCCACTTCCAATTAGATGAGGTGGGTTTAAATCTTTTAATTCTTCTTCTAAAGCTTCTACCTCAGATTTTAAACTCTCTACTTCTCCTTTTGAATCTCTAAACAATTTTTCTGCAATTTCAAGATTTGAAGAATTTAATTCAGTAGGACCGTAAGATGTAGACAAACCTTGCATAGCTATTCTAATTCTTGTAGACAAAGTTACCTTATCCCACTCACCAATTTCATCTCTAGCTGGGTTTGAATCATATTCTAATTCAAGGGTGTTATATTTATTTTTAATATCAGCTATCTTTTTTAATATTTCCGGAGAAAAAGTTTCTAATTGCATAGATGCTTTATCCAATAATTGAATTTTATTTCCAATCATGTTAAATTCATCTTCATATTTTGACATGTTTATGTATAAGGATGATAATCTATTCCTAAAAGCATTGTACTCATCATATGAAGATCCTTGAAGTGTACCTTTTCTTAATGGCTTAACACTAAATGAAACTGGTCCATCTAGCTTTTCAACAGATCCATCTTTTTCCATGAATAATTCTGCTTGATAATCACCTGGAGTGACATATGGGCCTGATGGGTTATAGTACCAACTTGATTGGGATCTACCAGCTCTAACGGGATAGTAACTTTTATGTCTAAGATTCCATGCAATTTTTCCAGAACCTTTTGAAGCATTTTGCTTTATATTCCTAATATGGTTACCGTTTGAATCTTTAATAGTCAAGATTATACTTGCAGATTTTTCTTCCATCTCTGAAGCAAGTACTTCATAACCTGGAAAAGGAATATCCTTCATATCTTTATTTAACATTCTCTCAGATCTTATTCTTCTAGATTTTGATGTTGTAGGAATATCATTTAAATGATATGTAAACACTGCACCATAAGTAGGGTTTTTTGCAACATAAAACTGACCTCCAGTATTACCTAAAGAATTCCTTGGCTTGAATAGTTTAGCGTCTCTTGGCTTAAACAGTTTTCCTTTTTTAGATAAATTTTCTTTTGTCATTTCCCTAAGTGCACTGTAATCATCAAGAACAAAAAACCCTCTTCCAAAAGAAGCCCCAACTAGATCATTTTCTCTCTCCTGTATTACGATATCCCTGAAAGATATTGTTGGAGTACCAGGAAGTTTTTGCCAGTTTTGTCCAGCATCAAGTGAAGTATAGATACCAAACTCTGTTGCTAAAAAGAATAAGTTTTTATTTATGTGATCTTGAACAAATCTCCATACTAATGTTTTATCTGGAATATTATTTGAAATGGATTCCCATGATTCACCTAAATCATCACTTTTAAATAAATATGGAGAAAAATCTCCCTCTTTATGATTATCTAAAGACACATAAACTGTATTTGGATCGTATAAGTCAGCTTTTATATCATTTACAAATGTTCTATCTGCTAACCCTAATTTTGTGACAGGTATTGATTTCCATGATTCACCTCCATTACTTGTCACTTGAATAAAGCCGTCATCAGTTCCAGCCCAAATAATTCCTTCTTGAACTGGAGACTCTGAAAGTGAAGTAATAGTGTTATATTGAGACATAGCTTTAACATCCCATGCATTATCCCAGCTTTGTTTTCTACCCATAATAGGAAGCTCAATTCTATTTTCGTTTCTAGTTAAATCTTCTGATATTGGGTTCCAACTATCACCTCTGTCTGCTGATTCCCAAACTCTATATGAGCCTATGTATATTTTTGCAGGGTTATGAGGACTAACTAGTATTGGTGTATCCCAATTATACCTTTCATGTGGATCACCGTCTAATGCCTGAGGTTGAACAAAAACTTGTTCACCAGTTTCTAAGTCAACTCTGTGGAACCTTCCCTCTTGAGTTGTGGCATATATAATATTATTATATTCAGGATCAGTAGCAGATTGGTGTCCATCAGCAAATAAGGTTTTATACCAGTCTCGATTAGTAATACCTGTACCTTCGTCTGTTGCAGAAGGTCCACCAGCAGATCCGTTATCTTGAGTTCCACCAAATATATGATAGAAAGGTTCTGCATTATTCACAGCAACTTTATAAAACTGAGTTAATGGTAAGTTTAAAAAATAATGCCAATTTTGAGCTAAGTCAAAACTCTCATAAATACCTGCATCAGTTCCAACCATTATATAGTCTGGGTCACTTTCCTTAAATACTATAGCATGATGGTCACTGTGTTTTTGCCTTCTTCCTTCCAATTCACGAAAATTTTTCCCTCCATCTTCAGAAGTTAATATTTGTACATTCATTAAATATAGTCTATCAAATTTATGAGGACTTGTGTATAACTCTTGATAATAGTGAGGACCAGTACCTCCAGATACAGTATTTGACATTTTAGTCCAAGATTCTCCTCGATTTGTTGACTTGAAAACGCCCCCTTTTGTTCTATTTAATTCTACTGCAGCATATATAACATCTTGATCTTGATATGACATAGCTATACCTATTTTACCAAGATTAGATCCAGGAATTCCATTACTCAATTTTTTCCATGTCTTACCATCGTCATCAGACCTGTGAATACCTGATCCAGGTCCACCACCCATATACATTGCTACTGTTCTATGTCTATCCCAAGTTGCAGCATATATTATGTTTGGATATCTTGAGTCCATCATTATGTCTGTAACACCAGTCCACTCAGATCCACCAAGAATTTTATTCCATGTTTTCCCTCCATCTGATGTTTTAAACAACCCCCTATCTCCTCCACTAGACCACAATGGACCCTGAGCAGCAACATAAACAATATTTGAATTACTTGGGTGAACAATTATCTCTGAAATATGTTCTGATTCTTTCAATCCCATATTATTCCATGTTTTCCCTCCATCTAGACTCCTATATATTCCATCACCATAACCAACATGCCTTCCACCTACATTCTCACCTGTTCCTACCCATATAATACTGGGGTTAGATGGGTCTATAGTTATTGAACCAGTTGAGTAAACAGGTTGACTATCAAATAATGGTTTCCATGTTGTACCAGCATTATCAGTCATCCAAACCCCACCAGATCCAACAGCAACATACCATACATTCTCATTATTTGGGTGTATTGCAATATCTGCAATTCTTCCTGATAAAAAAGCAGGACCTACATTTCTAAATTTAAAAGCATTTAAAGATACATTTTCAGATTTAGCATTTTCTTTTTGATTTCTTTTACGCTGAGAGTTTAAATCAGCAGGAAAGAAAAGTAAAAAAGCGAAAGTAATTATTAGTATTTTTTTCATATTAGGTTTTTTAAAATTGGGACAATTATTTTTAAATATAGTAATATTAAAATATTTCTGCAATCATACACCTCGCACTACCTCCTCCATTATTTTCGATAACTTTTAAATCTGAATGAATAATATCAGTATAATTAATAATTCTTGAAAGCTGATCTTTTTTAATTGACCTAAAAGCTGAAGTACTCATAACTAGATAAGGATTTAAATCTGAATTGATTAATTGAATACAATTACCTAAATATAAGTTCATTTGATCTAATGTAATATCTATTATATCCAGATTTGAATTTTCTAATGACTTAATTACGTTTTGTTTTTCATTATTATCTGAGATTGATTCCAAACAAATTATAGAAAAATTATTACATATTGACATTAACACATTTGTATGATATATTGGTTTAGATTTATAAGCTGCATTAAACATAAGAGGTCTATAATTCATATCAGTACAAAATTTATTAAACAGTTCTTCATTTGATCTCATCGACAATGAACAATAGGCAATTTTTAATTTACGATCTAAAACTAAACTCCCTGTTCCTTCCAAAAATTTATTATCTTTTTCATAAGAAGAGTAATCATGTATTACATTTAAATCAATTCCTTTATCTGATAATTTTAATAGAGTATTTGACATCTTTTCAAATCTTCTGTTATTTGCAAACATTGAGTGAATAATCACATTATTCTTTTTGTGAAAAGATATCCAGTTGTTAGGAAAGACTGCATCTGGTGTATCATATTTACTATCATCTATAAAAGAGTATATGTTTATACCTTTTTTTTCTATTTTATTTTTCAATTCTTCGAATTCTAAAAGTGCATTTTTTGTAATATTATTATTATTATTTAATTCATTTGACTGAAAAACATTATCATCTAGAGTTAGTTCATTACTTCTAAATTTGTCTGGGCTAATCATTAAGATATTTGAAGAAAAATGTTTCATGATTCTCTATAAAGCGGCAATGTAGAACATCTGAATAGACCTGACATTTTAGATACATTAGAATAATCAACCTTTTCGACTAAAATACCTTTTTCCTCTAACCAAAGATTTAATCTTTTGAATTTATGGTCAGATACGATAACATTTGGAGAGATAACAAAAACATTAGATGACAACATATAAGATTCCTGAGCATTTGCAAAAAAAATATTTTTTCTTCCAAAAAGTTTAATTAAAAAATCAACATCTTCACTATTTTTAAACCCATCTGAACATATAATCGCCTTGTCATGACCTATAGTCTGAAAACAGCAGTCTAAATGAAGTGTATTTTCAAAAATATTTGTATTAGATTTTTTTATATTAATAGGTATGATTTCAATATTTGGAATCAATTTTTGTAAATAACTTATAGATTCTATATTAGTTCTTGCAGTAATAATGGATGAATAATCAGGGTTAGTGTATGTACCTATAAATAACTTATCATTGTGAAGTATTATATCCCCACCTTCTACATGCATAAACTCGGGAAGTTTAACATACCCAACATCAAAACTTTTTACAATTTCTTCAATTGCATTTAGCTCTTCATGTCGGTTAGGCACAATATTAGACATAAAAAATATGTTAGATATTACAAAGCCAAGATCCCTAGTAAAAATCTGGTTACATTTTTGAATGTTTTTAGGTCTTATAATTTCAACGTTGTGTTTTAATAATTTCTTATAAAAATCATCGATATTTTTAATTAAACCTTTTTCACTTGGGTAAGAATTATTCTTTACATGATATAATGACCTTGGATCATATGTTTCCATTTGGTTAGGGGGGTCACCTATATCTTTGGCTATTCCAAGTAATACGGTTTTTAAAGGCGAATACTCATTCGAAATTTTAATGTTAATCATTAAAGAACTTGGTTTTTCTTATTTGCAAAATAAGAAATTAAGCCTAAAATAATTATAAAAGCAATCGAATAATATACAAAACTAGGAGTTATTACTTTGTCTCCGGAAGCATATGAGTGAAGTCCGACTAAATAGAAATTGACACCAAAGTAAGTCATTAGAATGGCGCCAAAAGATATAATGCTCATTAAATTAAAAAGCCACTTATTGTTAAGTTTTGGGACAATTCTTAAATGTAGTATTGCAGTGTATATTATAATGCTAATTAGTGCCCATGTTTCCTTTGGGTCCCAACCCCAGTATCTTCCCCAGCTTTCGTTTGCCCACATTCCTCCTAAAAAATTACCAATCGTCAACATAACCAGACCTATAGTTAAAGATAATTCATTAACTATTGTTAATTCCTCAAGCTTCCTAGTGAATGACTCCTTGTTCCTTTTGTTAGCAATTGTAGTTAACAAAAGAACTACTATACCTAAGATCATTCCTATTGCAAATGGACCATAGCTTCCTACTATAACAGCAACATGAATCATTAGCCAATAGCTATCAAGAACTGGCTGAAGATTTGCTATTGATGGATCTAACCAATTCATGCTAGCAACATACAAAATTATTGAAGAAACAAAAGTTGCAGATGCTAGTGAAAAATATGATTTTCTTCCAAATATTATTCCAAAAATCACAGTTGCCCATGCTACAAAAATTATAGATTCATAAGCATCACTCCAAGGCGCATGTCCTGCTATATACCATCTAGCTGCAAGACCTATAGTATTTAATAAAAACAAAAAGTATATTATATATTTTACAACCTTAATTAGGAGATTATAAAACTTATTGTCATTAAAAATTTGAAGAATTAGAATTAATAAAAGAAATAAACCTGACATTAAATACCATCTATATAGTCTGTTAAAAATATCTACTTTATTGTAAATTATTTCTGATGATATTTTTGCATCACTTGGCATTACATCTTTACCATATTTTATTTGGTATCCCTTTAAACTCTCAAGTAATTCCTCTGATTGAGAGTAATCATTACTCTCTCTTGATACTCTCAATGTTTGAAAATATAGTTGAAGTACGTTATTTACATACAATGAATCAGCACTCTCAAATCCTTTATCATTTATCTCAGGATATGAAACCCATTTATTATTAAGATCATCTGGAACAGGGAATATTCTCATTATTTTACCCTCTAGAGCAGAATAAAGTAGATTAACCCTTCTATCTAATTCAATAACATCTTTTTCAATTTGGGTTGGAACAGATGCTAAATAAGCTTTTTCAAGATTTGTAGCTAACTTATAATTTCCAAGAGAATCAAAAAATGAAACCAATGGAGCTTTTTTAATATTCTTGTCTATCCCAATAATTTTTTTAATTGTGTCACCTTTTTGACCTGATTTAATATATATGAGTGGAGCATTAAACCATACGCCAGGGTTATCCATAATGGATAATAATACTTGGTCAGAGTTAAGTCCCTTATATGAATTAGACCTACTCACCTTTCTAAGTAATTCAGAGGAGAAAGTATTAGCAGGCTTCATCCTTCCTCCGCTGTCTTGAATAACAATTTCTCCAAATTTACTAGCATGATCCTTACTGTATGTGTTTGAAGTAATAATTGAGTCAATATATTCACTTTTTGGATGTGATATTGTATTCTGACTCCACAAACCAGAACTAAAAAAGAAAAAAACTAAAACAGCAGTCTTCTTATTTAATTGTTTTGATAAAAATTTAAATCGAGAGTTTCCAAGAAAGAAGATACCCATCATACTCAAATAAAGAAGAAAATAGCCAGCGTATGTTATAAATGTACCCCAAAAGTCATTATTAACAGATAATACTGTTCCTTTTTCATCAGGGTCAAAAGACGCTTGAAAGAATCTGTAGCCTTTATAATTTAGGATATTATTCATAAAAATATCATAGTCAAAGATTTTATCACCCTGAACAGTTACCTTGCTCATAAATGATGAATAACTGTTTTCAGTACCTGGATATTTTTCAGCAATAAAATCATTTAATTTAATGCTAAAAGGGAGTCTAACTTCGTCAGATCCATACGATAAGTGAAAATCAAGATCATCAATTGAAATTGTTTTAGGGCTATTAACATAACCTCTACCTCCAAGTAATGCAACCTTTTCAGTTATACCATTATAGCTTACATTAATGTAAAGAGCATCCTCAATTTCTCTGTCTGTAACTTCTGCATCAACAATTTCAAACACACCTCTTAAAGCAGGCTCTGGAAATACAAACTGAAATCCAGGTATTTGATATAAGGACCTCAATTCTAGAAGCTGTTTGTTATCCTTAGAAAGATTACCATTCTGTTGAGTTGACATTATAGTATATTGAGCATCAAATGGTGATTCAATAAAATATTCTCCTGCCTCAGATGTAATATTAATTGCTCCCTTTTGATATGAATTAAATGAAAATAAAATATTTTGAATACTAGAAATTTGACCTTCTTTAATGTAGTGCTCACGCCTGTTTCCATCAACTGCTTCTACCAATTTTATATATCTTTCACCAGATGGATCAAGGACTAAACCTTCAGTAACATTCTCTCTAAAATCGTCATATGAAATTGTAAAATCCTTAGAATAAAAGTTATCCTTAATTGTAAAATTATTCTTAACATGCTTAGAAAGAAGAAGCTGTGATTTTAAGGTTTTTCTTTCTGGAATGGAGTTATTTTCACCGTCAACGAAAATAGTTAAATATGTTTTTTCTGATAAATAAGTGCTAGAAACATTATTCTCTCTAATTGGCATGACTCCCTCATCACCTATATATCTTGTAACCAAAGCACCAAGCAAAATAAAAATAAAAGACAAATGAAGTATAAGAACCGATAGTTTCTCTCTACTAAGAAGGTTATACTTCTTTATGTTTCCCATAAAGTTAACCATTAATAAAAGCATAAGAGCTTCAAACCACCATGCATTGTATACCCAAATTCTTGCCGCATCAGTGGAATACCAACTTTCTAAAAATGTTCCGATACCCATAGCAATTGGAAAAAGTATAAGCAACACAAGCATTAGCTGAGTAGAAAAAAGAAAATTTAGTATTTTAGATCCCATTTTAAAGCCTTCAAAGATAAATATGAAATTTTAATATTTAATCATTTAGGTAACAATATCATGTTAAAGTTTATTTAAATTTGAATCAAAATATTATGGATACTTACAAGACAAGATTAAAAAATATAACAACCTTCATTTTTGATGTAGACGGAGTAATGACAAATGGTAAAATTATATACACTCATGATGGAAAGATAGATAGACAATTCAATGCAAAAGATGGCTATGCAATAAAACATGCCATTTCAAAGGGATATAGAATTGCTATTATATCTGGAGGCATGCAAGAAAATGTAAGGACTAGACTGAATTCATTGGGTGTTGAAGATGTTTTTCTAAAGGCTTTCAATAAAATTGAAATATTAGAAAATTTTATGAAGGAAAAAGGTCTAGAAAAAAAGAATATTCTTTATATGGGTGATGATAACCCAGATATCGGACCACTAAAAGTTGTCGGGATCTCGTCATGCCCTAAAGATGCATCAGTAGATGTAAAGTCAATATGTGATTATATATCTCATAAAGATGGAGGTTTTGGATGTGTTAGAGATGTAATTGAACAAGTAATGAGAATTCATAATAAATGGATTTAGTTAATAGATCAAAGTATAAAATTATTTTGGGCTCAGGATCAGCAAGAAGGAGTGAGTTATTGAGTATGACAGGCATCAATTTTATAGTGAACTCCATTCCAGTAGATGAAAGTTTTCCTGATTCTCTTGAAGGTGCAGAAATTTCAGAATATATAGTTAAAAATAAATCTGATGCTTTTAATAACTTAATAAAAGAAAATGAAATTATAATTACTGCTGATACTCTTGTGTGGTTTGAAAACAAATGTTTAGGCAAGCCTAAGGATAAAAAAGAAGCAAGATATATGCTTAAATTATTTGCTGGTAAATCTCATGATGTAATTACTTCAGTTGGATTCTTGACTTCCAGTAAGTTTAAATTATTGACTGAAAGCACAACTGTTAGATATAAAAATCTTTCTGATAAAGAGATTGAATATTATGTTGAAAAAGAAAATCCAATTGATAAAGCTGGAAGTTACGGCATTCAGGATTGGATAGGCATGGTTGGAGTTGAAAACGTAAACGGTAGTTATACAAGTGTTCTTGGTTTACCTGTACCTCAAGTAACTAACGAAATAATTAACATTATTAATGAAAATCTTTAAGTTAAAATATTCACAAAAGCTACCTATTAATTTGAATGAAGCATGGGATTTTTTATCATCGCCACAGAATTTAGAATTAATAACTCCAAAGTCTATGGGCTTTAATATAACTGATTGGGATAAAAAAAAGGCCTACCCTGGTCAAATCATTCAGTATACTGTTAAACCTCTGCTTGGAATAAAGATTAACTGGGTTACAGAAATTACTCAAGTTAGGTACCAAGAGTTTTTCATTGATGAACAAAGGTTTGGTCCCTACAGTTTCTGGCATCACAAGCATTTCATCAAAGAAATTGAAGGTGGTGTGTTAATGGAAGATGTAATTCATTACAAAATACCCTTGGGTCCAATTGGCGTCCTTCTTAATTTCTTTTTTATTAATTCTAAACTAAAAAGTATTTTCAAATACAGAAAACATGAATTAATAAAAACTTTTGGAGACTATAAATAAATGAAAAATATACTTCTAATAGGAGGTTCAACAGGAATTGGCTATGAACTTTCAAAAAAACTCGTTGACAACAATAATGTCTTTGTATCTTCTAGAAATACAGAAATTTTTAATGGTACTGAAATCAAAACTCATGAACTAAATTTAGATGATGATTTTGAATTAGATTGGTTACCCGATCAAATAGATGGCTTTGTTTACTTACCTGGTACAATAAATCTTAGACCATTTAAGGGCATTAAGCCTTCAACTTTTATGGATGACTTTAATATTAATGTAATGGGTTGTGTCAAAATACTTCAAAAGATTTTACCTAGACTTCAATCTGCAGATTATCCTAGCATTGTTATGTTTAGTACAGTTGCAGTCAAACTAGGGATGCCTTTTCATAGCTCAGTTTCTGCATCTAAGGGAGCAATCGAAGGTTTGACTAGATCTCTTGCTGCAGAATTTGCTCCAAAAATAAGAGTAAATGCTATCGCCCCATCTATACTTAATACACCAATGGCAGAAAAGTTTCTTAATTCAGAGTCAAAGATGGATAATGCTAGGAATAGACATCCAATGAAAGAGATTGGATCTGCCCAGGATATATCTGAAATGGTTAATTTTTTATTAAGTGAAAAAAGTAAATGGATGACTGGTCAAATAATTCCATTCGACGGAGGAATGAGTTCACTTAAGACTAATTAATGAGAGGAGTTAAAAAACAAAACCTTCCAACAAAAATATGTATCATATGCAGCCTAGAATTTTCATGGAGAAAAAAATGGGAAAAAAATTGGGATGAGGTAAAATACTGTAGCAAATTATGCAGACGCAAAAGACAAATAGTATAGTTTGGTTTAGAAATAACATGAGGGTTGAAGATAATAGTTCCTTAACAAATGCAATCAGTAACTCAGATAGTGTTATCGGTTATATTAATATTGATCCTAAAAACTTCATTTTCACAAATTATGGATTTAAAAAAACGGAAAAGTATAGAGCAAAATTTTTACTAGAGACAATATCTGACTTAAAAAGACAACTTGACTCATTAAATATATCATTAATTATAACTCATGATGACTTTGAAAAATCATTAAAGAAAATAATTAATCAGTATGAAATAACAAACATCTATTTACAAACAGAATGGACAAGAGATGAATTAACAGAAGAGTCTTTTATACCAGAAAAAATTAATTTAATTAAAGATTTTGATCAGTTTCTTTACTCACCCACTGATGTAAAAGGTTTGTACGATAATATACCCATAGGATTCTCTAACTTCAGAAAAAAATGTGAGAAATATTTATCCGTCAATAACATTTTATCAATACCCAAATCACTAAATTCTAATAATAAAATTTTAGAAGACTACCCAATTCCATCATTATCTGATCTTGGATTTAAAGACTTCGAAATACACAAAGACTCAGTTTTTAGGTTTAGAGGTGGAGAAACAAGTGCTAAGGATAGGATCAAAAACTATTTCTACGAAACTAGAAACATATCAAAATATAAATTAACTCGTAATGGACTAATTGGTGAAAATTACAGTTCGAAATTTTCACCCTGGTTATCAAATGGTTCAGTATCGGTTAAATATATATACAAATTATTAAAAGAATACGAGACAGAAGTTGAAAAGAATGACTCTACATATTGGTTATACTTTGAGCTAATCTGGAGAGATTTTTTTAAGTATGTCTCAATGCAACACAAAGACAAGTTTTTTAGCAAAGATGGTATTTATGGAAAAGATAAAGAATGGTCCAATGATCAAGATGTATTATCAAATTGGATAAATGGTAAAACAGATGAGCCCTTTGTAAACGCAAATATGATAGAACTTTCACAGACAGGTTTTATGTCAAATAGAGGAAGACAGAATGTTGCAAATTATTTAACAAAAGAATTAAAGATTGATTGGAGGATTGGTGCTGAATATTTTGAATCTATGCTAATAGATTATGATGTTCATAGTAATTATGGAAATTGGCTATACAATGCTGGCATAGGGAACGATTCAATGCCATTCAGGAAGTTTAACCCAAAACTACAATCTGAAAGATATGATCCAGATAAATCTTATGAAAAAATTTGGTTGAATGATTAATAAATGTTGCATAGCTTTTCCAAATCAGCTTTTCAAGGAAAGTAGTTTAATTAAAAAAAATAATCATCTCTTTTTAGTAGAGGAATATTTATTTTTTAAACAATATAAATTTCACAAACAAAAAATCTCATTCCATAGAGCAACTATGAAATTCTATGAGGATTATTTGGAAAATAAAGGCCTAAGAGTTTCCTACATTAATTCACATGATGATCAATCTAACATTTTAGTACTTTTAGATACAATTAAATCTCAAGGTTTCAATCTTATTGAAATGTACGACCCTGTTGATTATCTTTTGAATAAAAGGATTAAAAGAAAATGTGAGGAACATAAAATAGACTTATTAATTCATGAATCTCCACATTTTTTAAATACAAACGAGGATCTTAAAGATTTTTTTAAGGAATCTAAAAAAAAGTTTTTTCAAACTACTTTTTATAAAAACGAGAGAAAAAAAAGAAATATCCTTATAGATCCAAATGGAAGACCAGAAGGCGGGGAGTGGACATATGATATGCTAAATAGAAAGAAGTATCCAAAAGGAGAAATTCCTCCTAAAATTGATATACCTCAAAAAAATGATTATATCATTGATTCTAAATTATATACAGAAAAAAATTTTAAAGATAACTATGGTGAAATGGGTATATTTAATTACCCGATTTCTTTTGATGAATCTGAAAAATGGTTTGATGATTTTTTAGAAAATAGATTCAAGATGTTTGGTGACTATGAAGATGCTATAGTTAAAGATGAGATTACATTAAATCATAGTGTATTAAGTCCATTGATGAATGTTGGACTTCTTAGTCCAAAACATATTATATCTAAATCAATAGATTTTTCTAAAAATAATAATATTCCAATTAACTCAACTGAAGGTTTTATAAGACAAATAACAGGTTGGAGAGAATTTATTAGAGGTATTTATGTGGTTAAAGGAAGCTATGAAAGAACACTAAATTATTGGGGATTCAAAAGAAAAATTCCAAGATCATTCTACACTGGTGAAACAGGAATAGAACCGATTGATAATTCAATTCAAAAAGTTCTTAAAACTGGTTATTTACATCATATTGAAAGATTAATGATACTTGGAAACTTTATGTTATTATGTGAATTTGATCCAGATGAAGTTTACAAGTGGTTCATGGAATTATTTATTGACTCATATGACTGGGTTATGGTACCCAATATATATGGTATGAGTCAATTTGCTGATGGTGGACTGATGTCCACAAAACCTTATATAAGCAGTAGTAATTATGTATATAAAATGAGTGATTATAAAAAAGGTGAATGGGATATTGTTTGGGACGGTCTATTTTGGAGATTTATGGATAGACAAAGAGATTTTTTTATCAAAAATCCAAGACTAAGAATGCTTGTTAGTACATTTGATAAAATGAGCCCTGAAAAAAGAGAAAAGCATATCCTTAATGCAGAAAAATATTTATGTAAAATTGACAATGAAAATTAAAAATACACAAGAAATAGATAGAATAATTGAAATGGCATGGGAGGACAGGACTCCATTTGAAGCCATTTTTCTTCAGTTTGACATAAATGAAAAGGAATTAAAAAGTATTATGAGGAATAATCTTAAAGAAAGTAGTTTTAAATTATGGAGAAAAAGAGTCAGCGGTAGAAAAACAAAACACACAAAACTTAGAGAAACGAATGTTGATAGATTTAAATGTAAAATGCAGAAAAATATATCAAATAATAAAATATCAAAGAGATAATGCTAAAATCTCTCAATATCAGCTCCTATAGATTTTAATCTTTCCACAATATTTTCATATCCTCTGTCTATTTGTTCAACATTTTGAATTATACTCTCACCTGAAGCAGAAAGTGCCGCAATTAGCAAGGCAATTCCAGCTCTAATATCAGGAGAAGACATTATTGTTGGTTTTAATGAGGATTTAAAATTATGACCAATTACTGAAGCTCGGTGAGGGTCACATAGAATTATTTTTGCACCCATATCTATGAGTTTATCAACAAAAAATAGTCTACTTTCAAACATTTTTTGATGTATTAAGGTGCTTCCCTCTGCTTGAGTTGCAACAACAAGTACAATAGAAATTAAGTCAGGGCTAAACCCAGGCCATGGTGCATCAGAAATCGTTAGTATAGAACCATCTATATAGTTTGAAATCTTATAACCATTAATGTGAGCAGGAATTACTATATCATCATCTTCTCTATTTACTGAAATACCAACTTTTCTAAATACTTCAGGAATTTGACCTAAATTTTGCCAAGAAACATTTTTTATTCTAAGATTACTTTTTGTCATAGCTGCCAAACCAATCCAGCTTCCAATTTCAATCATATCTGGAAGAACTTTATGTTTCGCACCACCCAAAATATTAACGCCTTCAATTTCTAACATATTTGAACCAACACCAGAAATCTTTGCACCCATATTATTTAAAAGCAAACATAATTGTTGTATATATGGTTCACAAGCAGCATTATAAATTGATGTAAAACCTTCTGCTAAAACTGAAGCCATTAGAATATTTGCAGTTCCAGTAACAGAGGCTTCATCCAGAAGTATACTTGATCCTTTAAGACCATCTTTAGAATAGACAGAATATGTTTTATTTATTGAGTTATAATCAAGCTTAGCACCAAGCTTTTCTAAATTAATAAAGTGTGTATCTAACCTCCTTCTTCCAATTTTATCTCCACCGGGTCGAGGAATTGATGCAAATCCGAACCTGGAAAGTAATGGACCCACTAACATTATTGAACCTCTTAGTGATTTAGCATCCTCTAAAAACTTACCTTTTTTTAGATAATCAAGATCAATGTTTTTGGAATTAAAAGTAAATTTTCCTTTTTCTAATTTTGTGACATTAACTCCAAGTTTCACCAATATGTCAATTAGCTTATTAACATCAATTATATCAGGTATATTTGAGATTGTAACATCAATCTCTGAAAGTAACGTTGCACATATTACTTGAAGAGCTTCATTTTTAGCACCTTGGGGTGTGATTTCACCCGACAATTTAATACCTCCCCTTACTCTTAGACTGGACATTAATATCTTCTTTTAGGCTTTTTTCTGTTTTTATTATTTGACTTATAATTATTATTTGTCTTAACTCTATTTTTAAGGAATTCACTCGAGTCAGTCAATGGCAATTTTGAATCTGGAACTTTAAGGGTACCATTTGATAAGTCAGATAAATGATTAAAGATCACTTTATCATCTACAGAATCCTTGTTCCAGTTTAGGAAGCATTTCTTCATATGATTAGCAATATTAGCTATAAGCTTATCTTTCAGTTCACCCTCCTCCCACTCCATTGCTATGTCAATCATTTTTTTTATGTTATTTCCGTAGAATCTGTATCTAGGATAATTCTGAGGATATTCTAGTTTATTTGGTTTACTATTAACATAGATTTCTTTTGAAGGTTTTTCAAAAGGAGAATCTACATCTAATTCAAAGTCTGACATAATAAATAATTGAGCCCAAAGTTTATGCTGAAAGTCTGGAACATCTCTTAAATGTGGATTAAGATTTCCCATTACACCAATTATAGCTTTAGCCATATTATTCCTTTTATCTTTATCTTTTAACGCAACTGCCTGATCAATCATCTGATGAATATGCCTTCCATATTCTGGAATTATCAGTTTGGTTCTTTCTGTATTGTATTCTAATGAATTCATATTTCGCAATTTAATAAATTAATTACCAATTTAAAGGCTAATTATACTATCAATGGAACTCACTTCTTTATAAATCTTAATGATTTTTGATGGATTTGAAGCAAAGTATTTAAAAGATAGACTTATAAATTTATTATTTGAAGATGATTTTTGACTAATATCTCCATCATAATTTTTTAGAATTTTTTTTAATTTACTAACCTCCCCTTCAACATCTTTAACTATAAATTTAAACAAGTAAGATCCAGGCCAATCTTGAGATTCTTTCAATTGTTTTTCAAATCTTGAATAAAATTCTTCAGATTTAGTGCTTTTATTTGTCAAGGAAATTAATTTTGTAAATATTAAACAAATATAATCAATCATTTTTTTAGAAATGTTAGATAAAATAAATAAAAGAGTTGTGTTAGCTGGGGGACCTAGTACAGGAAAAACTAGTATTATAAATAAATTAAAAAGTAAAAACTTTTGTTGCTTTGATGAAGCTGCTAGAGAAATACTAGACAAATTTAAACTTAAAGGTTTGGAATTTAAAAATGATCCATATGAGATAAGTAATGAAATTTTTATAAAAAGAGATATTGATTACAATAAAGCTAATTTACTTAAATGCAAAAAAAATGTTGTTTTCTATGACAGGGGAATTCATGAAATAACGGCATATCTAAATTCTATAAATATGTCATCAGATTATTGGAATAACTTGCCAAAAAAATATATATATGATTTAATTTTTATTTTTAATCCCTGGGAAGAAATATATACAAAAGACGAAAATAGAATTGAAAATTTCAGTGATGCAAAAAAAATTAGCCCTTTTATTCATAGAGTTTATGAAGAATCTGGAATTAATTTAATCGAAGTACCTAACATAGGTATAAATGAAAGAATCAATTTTATATTAAAAAATACATAATGGGAGAATTTAAAATAATTTTTTTTGGAACACCCGATTTTGCTGTTAATTCTCTAAATGCAATAAATTCAAAGTTTACAGTAGATTATGTCGTTACAACTCCAGATAAAAGATCAGGAAGAGGTCAAAAAATTCATGAAAGTGAAATAAAAAAATATGCTATTAATAATAACATTAGTTTTCTTCAACCTGATGATTTAAAAGATTCAATATTCATAGAAAAAATTAAAGATATAAAACCTGATTTAATGATTGTTGTTGCATTTAAAAAACTTCCATCAGAATTAATTTCAATACCAAAGTTTGGAACTATAAATCTTCATGCCTCTTTACTGCCTGAATATAGAGGTGCTGCTCCAATAAACTGGTGCATAATAAATGGTGAAACTAAAACAGGTGTCACTACTTTTTTTATAAATGAGGATATAGATCAAGGGGATATATTACTTCAAAAAGACATTAAAATAAATGATGATGATGACTTTGAGTCTCTTTACTTAAAATTATCAAACCTGGGTGCTGAACTACTTGTTAATACTATTAAAGGAGTTACAACCAAAAAAATAAAGTCTTTCAAACAAGAGAAAAATAATGAATATAATCTTGCACCAAAACTAACTTCTGAAAACACTAGAATCGACTGGAATCTTTCAGTACAAAAAATAATTTCTAAAATCAAAGGGTTATCACCCAGACCAGGAGCATGGACAATGATAAAAAATGGAGATGATGAAATAAGAATGAAAATTCTAAAAGCAAAAGAAAAGATGGATTATAATTCAAATAAAAAAAATGGAAATATCGTTACAGAAAATGGAGAATTATTAATTATTAATTCTAGTGGAATAACTAATTGTGTGATAATCCAGCTAGAAAATAAGAGAAAAATGCATGCAAAGGAGTTAATCAATGGATTCAAATTTCATAAAAATTCCTATGTTTATTGAGAAAATAAGCGACATTATCAACAAAATCGCGTATTTATTAACAAAAATTCACCTTTTAGGACTATATATTACTTGACTTTCATAATATCCCGTATTTTGGTACAAACATTAAAATTAAGTGATATGAACAAATCAGAATTAATTGATGCAATGGCAGCTAGCTCTGGCATTTCTAAAGCATCAGCGAAAATGGCTCTAGAATCATTTCTAGGGAGTGTTAGTTCAACTTTAAAAGGTGGTGGAAGAGTTTCACTAGTTGGATTTGGATCTTGGTCAGTTTCTCAAAGAGCTGCTCGAGATGGAAGAAATCCTCAAACTGGAGCAACTATTAAAATACCTGCAAAAAAAGTTGTAAAATTTAAAGCTGGATCTGAACTTTCGAGTACAGTAAACTAGTTTTAAATTCATTTAAAAAATGTGTTAAAGGAGCTTCTATTTAGAAGCTCTTTTTTTTTATTATGAAAGGAAAAATTCTCTTAGCAACTCCAAAGCTTTTAACTGATTTTGTTTTCTGTAAATCAATTATATTAATTGTTGACGAGACTGAGGATGGACTTACTGGTTTTATACTTAACAGAATTACATCTTTACATATAGCTAAAGAAGGTACTTCCAATAATAGTAAGATAGACTTATACTTTGGTGGTCCTGTATCTAATAATCATTTTTATATATTAAGAAGTGAGAAAAAACATTCTCATAGTATAAAAATTAATAAAAATACTTATTGGGGGAATAATGTGGAATTAATTATCCAAGAAATTGAAGATGGTAGATTTAATAAAGATGATGTAAGTTTTTTTCAAGGATATTCAGGTTGGGATATAAATCAGTTAAATAACGAGATTGATAAAAATTACTGGATAATTTTAGATAGTGAAAATGAAGAAGTTTTAAATTTGAATAAAAAAAATAGCTGGCAAAAATTATTAAAAAAATTAGATAATAGTTATTTAATATGGTCTAATTCTCCTGATGACATAACATTAAATTAGGATGATCCAAGGACTTGTTTAAGATCTGCAATAAGACTATTCCATAAAAGTTTAGCTTCTTCTATCTCATCTTCTTCTGAAAAATCTGTTATTATAAGTGATACATCTTTTGTAATTTCATCCATCTGAATCAAAAACTCAAAAAAATAATCTTTTTCATCAGGTTCTCCATTAATCCATTGATACTTAATTTTTTCATTAATCTTCTTAGATAAAACTCTTGCATATTCTTCTGTATCACCCCAAAAAAAAGTATACTTTTCACCTCGGTAATTTACATCATCTGAAAACCATTCTGATAAACCAGATGGTGTAGAAAGATATTGAAACAAAAGTTGAGGAGAGGATTGAAAATCATACTCAATTACAAATTCTTTTTTCTTACTCATAATTATTCCAATATATTAAAAAAAGTTAGTAATTACATTAATAAAGAGATTTTTAGCATTAATTTCCTGAGATTTGTTTTATATATTTGCATTTCTTAAATTGGCGAGGTAGCTCAGTTGGTGAGAGCGTCGGATTCATAACCCGGAGGTCGGGAGTTCAAATCTCCCTCTCGCTACAATTTTTGTTTTATGAAAAAAAAATACCTTATACTTTGCGTCTTTTTTCTTCTAGTGTTATCATGTGCAAAATCTGATAATTCTTTTCAATCGGAGGAAATAGTTGAAGAAGAATTTATTCAAGATTACAGTTGCGTAAACTATGATGATCTTATGAATCCTCAAACAACTGATAGAGATGACTTATTGCAATATTGGAATAAATTTGTCGATGATGTTAAATGTACGTCCGGAGGACCAGATTTTGCTGAAAGAACAAAGTTTTTAAAAATTTTCTTTGAATATACTGATATTACACAAACCATATCTGGAATAACTCCAAATCACTTAGCTTATTCTTCTTTTGTAGGTTATTGTAATGATGAAAGAGTAAATATTGGAGTTTTATATGATGGATGGTCAGATTTAAACCTAATTCAGAGGTTATGGGTAATGTACCACGAGTTTGGTCATGATGTTTTTAAATATGAACATAGCACTGATCCTGCAGATATAATGTATCCATCAAGTACAAGATCTGATATTGATCTAAATGATTTTATAAGAGCAAAGGATAGAATGTTTAAACGATCTTTTCCTGGGATTAGATATATTTCCTGTCCACAGACAGATTAATCATTATATTCCATATGATCTCTGACAAGTGGATTCATGATTTTAAACCACAAAGGAGGGAAAAATGAAATTAAAATTGATGTTGGGTATCCATAAGGTAATTGTGGACTATTCTCTAAAGATTCAAGGACCTGATATTTTTTTGAAGCTTTAAAATGGTGATCGCTATGCCTAGTAAGTTCGTATAACACTATTCTACCAACTGTGTGATTAGAATTCCATGAATGATGAGGTTTTACTCTTTCATATTTACCGTTTGGTTTAATCTTTCTTAGTAACCCATAATGCTCTACATAATTAATTGTTTCAAGAAATAGAAAAGAAATTATTGACATGATTATAGAATATATAGTAATTATCAACCCATAATTCAAGTATATAAAAATTAGAAATAAAAATTGAAATAGTGTGTAAAATATCATATCATTTTTGTATGATAAGAAACTTTGCTTTGAAACTTTTAAAAGTTTTAGCTGAATCTTCCAAGCACTTATATAAGTTTTAGTTACAGAACTAATCCAAAAGCTATACAAGTTTTGCTTATACTTTGCTGTTGCTGGGTCATTTGGAGTTGCTACATTAACATGATGTCCATAATTATGTTCTATAAAAAAATGCATGTACTGACATGGTAAATAAAGTAATTTGGAAACTATTCTACTTAGCAAGGACTTTCTATGTCCAAGCTCGTGACCAACATTGATACCATTTGTAGCCATAACAATACTAGCGGATAGTATTATACCAATAATTTCACTAGTTGAATCTGTATTAATTAAAGTATTTAATGACAGGAAAAAAATCCCGTATACTAGTGGTAAATTTAGATAAAGAAGTATGTCAAAAAATGGATCAAGATTTCTGTTCATTTTATCATCTTCAGAATAAATTTCATTATTCTGTTTTAAATTTAGTTCCAAGATTGGGATAAAAATAAAAGTATAAATTACAGTTAAGTAAACAAAATGACCACCAATTAAAATACCTAATAATGCAGTGAATGCAATAGAATATGACATTAAGTATTTAAGGTCTTTCATATCAAATTATTTGATTTAATAAGATTTAGCGCAGAGCCATTTATATACCAATCAATTTGCTGTGAATTAAAAGTATGATTCAATTTAATAACTTTTTTTGATCCATCAAAGTGAATTATTTCAAGTGAAAGAGTTTTACCCGGTGAGAATGATTTTAAATTAATAAAATTAAATGTATCATTTTCCTGTATTTCATCATAGTCACTCTCTTGATCAAATGTTAACGCTAACATACCTTGTTTTTTTAAGTTTGTTTCGTGTATTCTTGCAAAGGATTTAACAATAACAGCTTTAATGCCTAAATGTCTAGGCTCCATTGCAGCGTGTTCTCTTGATGACCCTTCACCATAATTATGATCACCAACAACTATTGTATCAATTTGGTTCTTTTTATAAAATCTTTGGGTTTCTGGAACTGGTCCGTAATCGCCAGTAATTTGATTCTTAACTAAATTAGTTTTCATATTGAAATGATTTACAGCTCCAATTAAACAATTATCAGAAATATTATCTAAATGGCCTCTATATCTTAACCAAGGGCCAGCCATAGATATATGATCAGTTGTACACTTTCCGTGTGCTTTTATCAAAAGTTTTGCATCATAAATATTTTCTCCATCCCATGGTTTAAATGGTTCAAGAATTTGCAGTCTCTTTGAGTCAGGATTAATATTAATTTCAATTTTTGAACCATCTAGAGGTGGCTCTACATATCCATTATCTTCACAATCAAAACCATTCGAAGGTAATTCATCTCCTACTGGAGGATCTAAAAATACCTCTTGCCCATCTTCAGAAATTAAATTATCTGTAATTGGATTAAAATCAAGATTACCAGAAAGAGCAACAGCCATAACCATTTCGGGTGATGTTACAAAGGCATGTGTGTTTGGATTTCCATCTGCTCTTTTTGCAAAGTTCCTATTGAATGAATGAATTATTGAGTTTTTTTCAGTAATATCCTCCCCTTCTCTTTTCCACTGGCCTATACATGGACCACAGGCATTTGTAAAAATCTTAGATTCTAATCTTTCAAATAGATCAATTATTCCGTCTCTTTCTGCAGTATATCTAACTTGCTCAGAACCTGGGTTAATACCAAGTTGTGATTTAATTTTTATTTTTTTATCAAGTGCTTGTTTAGCTATGGATGCTGCTCTTGATAAATCTTCATAGGAAGAATTTGTACACGAACCTATTAACCCCCATTTTATATCTGTAGGCCAACCCTCAGCTTTAGCTTTATTTTTCATTTGATTTACAGGTGTAGCAAGATCTGGAGTAAATGGACCATTAATATGTGGTGTTAAAGTATTTAAATCTATTTCAATCACTTCATCGAAATATTCCTCTGGTGAGTCATAAACTTCTTGATCAGCTCTTAAATCATTTTTAACCAAAGAAGCTGCACTTGCTATGTCTTTTCTTTCAGTAGAATTAAGATATCTCTCCATTGACTCATCATAAGGAAAAATTGAGGTAGTAGCTCCAACTTCAGCACCCATATTACATATAGTACCTTTACCTGTACATGACAAAGATTCTGCTCCATCTCCAAAATATTCTAGTATATATCCTGTCCCACCCTTGACAGTTAGAATTCCTGCAACTTTCAATATTACATCTTTAGCCGAGGCCCAACCATTAAGTTTGCCAGATAATTTTATACCAATTAATTTTGGAAATTTTAATTCCCAAGGCATACCAGCCATTACATCAACAGCATCAGCACCACCTACTCCAATTGCAATCATACCAAGCCCACCGGCATTAACAGTATGAGAGTCAGTGCCAATCATCATACCCCCAGGAAAAGCATAATTTTCTAATATTACCTGATGTATGATTCCTGCTCCAGGCTTCCAGAATCCAATACCATATTTTCTAGATACTGATTCTAGAAAGTTAAATACTTCAGAACTTACTTTATTAGCATTTCTAAGATCTTTTTGAGCACCAGATTGAGCCAAAATCAAATGATCACAATGAACTGTTGTAGGGACAGCAACTTTGTCTTTTCCAGCTTGCATAAATTGAAGTAAAGCCATTTGAGCAGTTGCGTCTTGACAAGTTACTCTATCTGGACCGAAGTCTACATAATCTAAACCTCTTTCATAAACTGTATTCGATGATTCATCCCATAAATGGGAATACAATATTTTCTCAGCAAGAGTAAGTGGTCTACCAATAGATTTTCTAGTATTATTAATCCTAGAAGACATTTTTGAATAAACTCTCTTTATAACATCAATATCAAATGCCATGTTTTTTTTTTCAAAAATAATATTTTATTGCTTACTCATCTCTACAATTTCTTTAATAATATTATAATTTGAGTCTAAAGAGATTTTTTTTTCTATTGCAGATAAATGAATTTCAGAGAAATTAGAGCTTTTAAATAAATTAAAATTTTTGACATTAATGCCTCCACCTGGCATAATTGAAATTTTATTTTTTGATAACACTTTAAGATATATTAACCTTTTAATACCTTCAACTGAGTTAGAGATACTTCCTGAGCATAAGATTCTATCAAATTTATTATGAATTAACATTTCTAAAGACTTCTCTTGGTTTTTAAGATAATCAAAGGCCCTATGAAAAACTAGCTCATAACCTTTTGTAATTTTTCTAAATTCTTTTAAAAGCTGGTCATCTAAATTTTTATTTTGGTCATGAAATCCAATAACAAATCCATTTATGTTATATTCTTTAAACTTATAAATTGAATTTATCATTAAATTAAATTCATCATCACTAAAAATAAATTTACCACCTCTAGGCCTAATTAATACATTAATTGGAATATTAGAGGTCTTTATGCAACTTCTTAGAAAATCTAATTTTGGTGTAACACCACCTATTAAATAATTTTCACATAACTCAATTCTATCAGCTCCTGCGTTTTGAGCATTTATTACAGACTGTAATGATGTAGCACAAATTTCTATTTTCATAATTTAAAGTAGCAGTATCTTTGCAGTATATAATATTTTTATTACTTAAAATTTTTATAGATCTTTAATTATAATATAAGAAAACTTTATTGGTAAGTGTAACTTAATCTGATAGTTTTTTATAAATTGAAATTGGTTTATGGAAATAATTAAAAGCAAAGAAGAGTATGATGTAATTGTAGTTGGCTCAGGTGCAGGAGGCGGTATGGCTACAAAAACCTTAAGTGATGCGGGTATTAAAGTTGCCTTAGTTGAATCGGGCCCGTATTTTGATCCTGCAGATCCAGAGACACAAACTCAATTAAAATGGCCATGGGAGTCCCCAAGAAGAGGGGCTGGAACAAATAGAGCATTTGGTGACTTTCATATGTCATATGGTGATTGGTCTCTAGATGGAGAGCCTTATTCTTCTGTTGAAGGAACTGATTTTAAATGGTGGAGATCAAGAATGCTTGGTGGTAGAACAAATCATTGGGGACGTATTTCATTGAGGTTCGGTCCTAAAGATTTTAAAAGTAAAGATTACGATGGTCTTGGTGAGAACTGGCCTATTTCATATGAAGATATTAAACCTTATTATGATAAGTTAGATAAGTTAGTTGGAGTTTATGGGACAAAAGAAAACATGTTTAATGAACCTGATGGCTTTTTCTTACCCCCACCTAAACCAAGACTTCATGAACTATTTTACATTAAAGGTGCTAGAAAATCTAATGTGAAAGTGATGCCTTCCAGACTATCTATTCTTACTAAGAGAATTAATAATGAAAGGGGTATTTGTTTTTATTGTGGTCATTGTGATAGATCTTGTTCTGTTTATGGAGATTTTTCATCAAGCTCATGCTTAGTTATACCGTCACTTAAAGGTGGTAAGGTAGATTTATATGTAAATTCAATGGTTAATGAAGTAATTACTGATAAAAATGGAAGGGCTACTGGAGTTTCTTTTATTAATAAAGAAAACGGTAAAGATTATAAATTGAAAGGTAAAATTGTTG
Source organism: Flavobacteriales bacterium (assembly GCA_004213645.1). Taxonomy (GTDB): domain Bacteria; phylum Bacteroidota; class Bacteroidia; order Flavobacteriales; family Flavobacteriaceae; genus Marisimplicoccus. The sequence goes on from SGZF01000005.1 coordinate 57,410, forward strand.
TTTTAGCAGCCTCTGCGTGTGCGACTGCTAGGATACTTTTAAATTCAAAGAGTAAAGCTCATCCAAATGGTCTTGGTAATAGTAGCAATCTGATTGGAAAATATCTTCATGATACTACTGGTGCTGGAAGAGGTGTATTCATTCCAGAGCTTATGAATAGAAAAATATATAATGAAGATGGTGTGGGAGGAATGCATGTTTACTCACCTTGGTGGTTAGATAATAAAAAACTTGATTTTCCAAGAGGTTATCATATTGAAATTGGTGGTGGAATGCCAATGCCTCAATATGGTATTGGATGGAATCCAAATGATTTTAATAAATTTTTTGGACTTAGAACTGGAGGGTATGGTGATTCTTTAAGAGATGATGTGAAAAAATATTATGGTTCAACAATATACCTTATGGGTCGTGGTGAAGCAATACCGTTAAAAGAAAATTATTGTGAAATTGATCCTAACTCAAAAGATAAGTATGGTGTCCCTGTTTTAAAATTTAGATATAAATGGACTGACAACGAGTATAAACAGGCCAAACATATGCACGATACCTTTGAAGAAATTGCATACAATTTAGGAGGTATTCCACTTGGGAATAAACCAACAAAAAAAGATAATTATGGAATTTCTGTACCTGGTGAAATTATCCATGAGGTAGGGACAACTAGGATGGGAAATGATCCTAATAAATCAGTAGTAAATAAATATGAGAGACTTCATGATGTTGATAATGTTTATGTAGTTGATGCTGCTCCTTTTGTATCTCAGGCAGACAAAAACCCAACTTGGACTATTATGGCATTGTCAATGAGAACTTCTGAACACATAATTAGCGAATTTAAGAAACAGAATATCTAATGAAAAGAAGAGATAGTATAAAGACAATGTTTTTAGGCTCAATTGGTGCTTCATTAACACTAAATAGTTGTATAACCACAGAGGATAAGGTTATGCTTGATCAAGTCTGGAAGTATAATTATGGTAGAACATATGAGGAATTAAAGTGGGATTACAAAGTCTTAACTAGTAAGTTTTTCTCTGATAGTGAATTAAAAACAATAGAAAAAATTGCAAATATTATTCTTCCACCCAATGAAAAAGGTAACATTAAAGATGCCGGAGTAGTTGAATTGTTTGAAATTATAGCTAAAGATTTTAGTACTCCAGCTCATGATGAATATGGTGAGAAAGTTCTTAGGAGAGGACTAAATGTTTTTGATAAAATTTGTAATGAAAGATTTGGTGTTAACCTTATAGATTGTTCAGACGATCAAATTAAATCAGTTTTTGATTCCATAGCATTTAATGATAATAAAGATGAAGGTTTACAAGAGGCAATTAGATTATTCGCTGTATACAGAGGCATGGTGCTAACTGGATATTTTACCTCAGAAGTTGGTATCAATGATTTAGGTTACAAGGGTAATACACCAAACGTATGGGATGGAGTACCTGATGATGTTCTGAAGGATTACTCTGTATCGTATGATGAAGAATGGATCTCAAGGTGTGTCGACCAGTCAAAGAGAAATGATTTAGCCGAGTGGGATGATGATGGAAACTTATTGACTTAAATAAAAAAAACCTGTATTAAAGTGAGTATTGCGTAAACTCCTAAAAACAGGATTAAGGCTAATTAAACATTCAAGGATCTATTCTAGATAGCTTGCTTTAGCATTTAAACTCACCTTTCTTAATTAATACTCGTTGAGTTTACCAAAAATCACTAATACAGGTTCGTTATAAATTTAAGAAGTTAAAATGGAATTATCAATATCATCAATGATTTTTAGAATAATTTTTTCAACTTCTACATCTGAATCATCTGCTTTGGACTTATTCTGAAGACTTTTTGCTGCAAATTGAATACAACTCATTGCAAGAACATCTTGCTTATCTCTAACAGAATAATTTTCTTCAAGATTTTTAATTGTTTTATCAATTATTTTTGATGCCTCTCTAAAATAGAATTCTTGTGATCTTTGAATTGTAAGAGGGTAAAGCCTATCTGCAATATTTAATTTTATTTTTATACTATCCCCCATTATATTTAAATTGATATTCTATCAATACAATAATCTATTTCCTTAACTAAATAATCAATCTTATTTTTAAAGTATTGTTTATCAGTGTTATCTTCACTTAATGCAGAAACAATCTTTAATTGTTTTTCTTTAGCCTGTATTATTTTAATTTTAGTCTCAAGTTCATTATTAATTTTCTTAAGATATTCATTATTTAATACCAACGAATCATTCATAACTTTTGTTTCATTTAATTTATCCAAAAGAACTTCAATTTTTTCTTGTAAAGAGTTAACATGTTCTAAAAGCATAAAATTTAATTAATAATTTAAACATTTCAATTTATAAAAATCTTGAGTTAAATTTGACTCTAAATGAAATTATTTCTAAAAATTCTTTACATATTATTTTTTTTATGTAATGTTAATATAGTTTTGTCACAAGATATTGACTTTCATACTCCGATCGACTCACCTTTTGATCTATCTGGGACTTTTGGTGAATATAGATCAAGATTCCATACTGGTATTGATTTCAAAAGCAGAGGTGTCCTTAATCAAAAAATTTTTAGCATTGAGGAAGGTTATATTTCTAGAATAGAAGTAAATAATTATGGGTATGGTAAAGTAATATATATCGATCATCCTAATGGATATACATCAGTTTATGCTCATTTAAATAACTTTAATACTGAGATAGATACTTATATAAAATCCGAACATTACAAACTTAAGTCTAGCACTCTTAAAAAATTTCCAAAAAAAGATGAGCTAAAAGTTAAAAAAGGAGAATTAATAGGTTACTCAGGTAACACAGGTGGATCATTTGGACCACACCTTCATTTTGAAATAAGAGATACTGATACTCAGGATGCACTTAATCCTCTGATATTTAATTATGAATATCTTGACACTGAAAGACCAATAATTAGAGGTTTATATCTAATTGATGAAGAGAATACATTGGTGAGTAGTTTGCCTGTAAAGAAAGAAATCAGAAAATTAAATGACTCAACTTACACAACTGATGACATTGAATATAGTAAGAAAACAGGACTTGGAATTGATATTTATGATATACAGTACAAAGGTTTATTTAACCAAAATGGCGTCTACAAAGTAGATTTATTGATTGACTCCATATTGGTTTATTCATTTAAAATGGATAGAATTAAATTTAGTCAAAATCATTATAGAAAAATCATGTATGATTATATTTCTGCTATTAAGAATAAAATTAAAGTTTTAAAAGTTTTTACTCCTCGAAATGCAGACTTATCTTTTCTTAGAAATAATGATTTCAATGGAATATTAGATCCAATAAAGTATTTAAATAGTGATATATCAATAAGAGTATCGGATTGGAACAACAACTCATCTTATTTAAACTTTAGAATTAAAGCTACTGACTCAAAAGATAAAATTTCTACTTATGATGGAATAGAAATATTGACTAATCAGAATTATGAAATAAATAAAAATTTGTCACTAATAGAAATAAGAAAAAATTCGTTTTACAATGATCTTTTATTAAATATATCATACGAAAGAGATACTCTTGACCTAGGTGAGGATAAAAACCCTTTTAGATCATCTATAACTATTAAGATACCTCAAGCAATATCTGATACATTAGAGTTAAGACAATCATTTATTGGCAGAGTAAAAGATGAAAAGATAACATATATAAACTCCAAAAGAGATGATTCATATATCTATGCTAAGACTTCATCTCTAGGTAAATATATTATATCTAGAGATACAGTTAAGCCAGATATAAGACCAATTAATTTTAAGCAAAATTCTAATATTTCTAACAGATCTTCAATAAGGCTTAGACTTAAAGATGATATCTCAGGTATTAAGAGTTATAATGCTTTTTTAAATGGAAAATGGGCACTGTTTGAATATGAGCCTAAATTAAATTTGATTTTTCATAATATTTCAGATAAAATTATAAATGAAGGCGAAAATACTCTAATTATAAATTATCAAGATGGAGTTGGAAATAAAGGAATTTATAAAGCTACTATATATTATTAAGAACTAATAAATTCTTTGAGTGTTTCGATAAGATAGTCAACATCATCCATTTTGTTATTATGAGAAAATGAGAATCTAACCGATGGAAACTTTTTTTGGTCATTACTCTGAATTTCATTTAAAACATGTGATCCCTGAGAACTACCTGACTGACAAGCACTTCCTTTTGAACACGCAATCCCTTTTAAATCTAGATGAAAATCAAGCATAGAAGCCTTCTCATTTAAGATTGGAAAGCAAACATTTAATACTGTATAAGTACTTTTATGCATGTCACCAGAATCACCATTAAAATGAATATCTGGAAATAAGCTTTTCAAACCATCAATCATTTTAATTTTGATTGACCTAACATATTCAGCTTCTTTTTCCATGTTTTGATCAGCAATAACAAGTGCTTTCGTCATGCCTACAATATTATGAACAGATTCTGTTCCTGCTCTCATACCTCTTTCCTGAGGACCTCCAGAAATAAATGATTTAATTTTTGTTGATTTATTTATATATGTAAACCCAACACCCTTTGGGCCATGGAATTTATGCGCAGCTGATGATAGAAAATCAATCTTTAAAGAACTTAAATCAATCTTATAATGTCCAACAGCTTGGACTGCATCTGAATGGAAATATACATTATACTTTTGACACAAAATAGATACTCTATTTATATCTAGTATATTACCAATTTCATTATTTATATACATTAAGGTAACTAACTTTGGTTCATTATCTACATTTAACAAGTTTTCTAAATTCTCAAAATCAATATTTCCATTTTCATTAAGCTTAACATAATGAATATTTATACCTTGCAATTCTAATTCATCAAGAGTGTGAGTTACTGCATGATGTTCAATTCTTGATGAGATTATGTGTTTAACTCTAAGATCTTTGACAGCAGACTTTAAGATTGAATTATCAGATTCTGTTCCACCCGAGTTAAATATAATTTCTTTAGGTTCACAATTTAAAATATTTGCAATTGTTTTTCTGGAAGTTTCAATATAAGATTTAGCTGACCTTCCAAAGGAGTGACTAGACGAGGGATTTCCAAAACAGTTCTTTAATATGGAAGATATCTCGTGTACAACCTCTTCTCTTATTTTTGTGGTTGAAGCGTTATCAAAATATACATTCATTATTTAGGTTCAAATTCTTTTATGGTTAAAATAATAATATTTATGCAGTCAATAAGCTGATCTTTAGTAATAACTAATGGAGGGGCAAATCTAATAATATTTCCATGTGTTGGTTTTGCTAACAGGCCATTATCTTTTAGTCTAAGACAAATATTCCAAGCAGTTTCACTATCTGGTGAATCATTGATAACTATAGCATTTAGTAGACCTTTACCTCGTATCTTAGTTATAATTTTACTGGTTTTAATATACTCACTCATAGAATACCTAAATATTTCACCAAGCTTTCTGGCATTTTGTGCAAGATTTTCTTCAATAATTATTTCAAGTGCTTTTTTTGCAATACTAGCAGCAAAAGGGTTACCCCCAAATGTACTTCCATGTTGACCAGGTTGAATTACTTCCATAATTGCAGAATCACAAAGTACGGCTGAAATAGGGTATGTACCACCACTTAAGGCTTTTGCAAGAATAAGAATATCAGGCCTTACATACGAGTTTTGTTGTTCACAGTAAGAATTACAACTACAATTTCCGCAGGATGCCAACAAAGAGCCAGTTCTACCGAGACCAGTCTGAATCTCATCAGAAATCATCAAAACATTAAATTTAGTACACAATTCCCTTACTTTCTTTAAATAATCAGAATCCGGAACATTAACTCCAGCTTCGCCTTGAATTGGCTCTACTAAAAAAGAAACTATATTTTTATCATTGTTAAATTCATTTTCTAATGCATCTATATCATTATGAGGGATATGAATAAAACCTGGAGTATGAGGACCAAAAAAATCTTTTGAACCAGAATCAGTAGAAAAGGAAATAACAGTTGTAGTCCTGCCATGAAAATTATTATTACAAACAACAATCTTTGCTTTGTTATGCTCAATTTTTTTCTTAAGATAACCCCACTTTCTTGACAATTTTATAGATGTCTCAACACCCTCTGCTCCAGTATTCATAGGTAGAAGTTGATCGAATCCAAAGAGTTTTGAGGCATATGCCATATACTCTCCAAGTTTATTATTATGAAAAGCTCTTGAAGTAAGAGTAAGTGTTTCAGCTTGATTTTTAATTAAATTAACTAATTTAGGATGACAATGACCTTGATTTACAGCAGAGTAAGCTGACAAAAAATCATAATATTTTTTTTCATTAACATCCCACAGAAAAACACCTTCTCCTTTTTTAAGAACAACAGGTAATGGGTGATAATCATTTGCTCCAAACTTTTTTTCTAAGTTTAGATGATAATTATTAAGATTTTCAATTTCAAAGAGTTTTTCTATGTCTCCATTTTTTTTGTTTAACAAGATGTGTTTGGTTTTACATAAATATAGTAATTTTGAGAAAAGATAATCTACATATTATCACCAGAATTATAAAAATATTACTAACAACTTTGTTCATAATTTCTTGTGAAAAGGATGATATATGCATTGAAGGTTCTGAAAATACCTATAGAATTACAATTGAATTTTTAGATAATGAAACTAAAACCCCAGTTGGTATAAATTTAATTAATCTTAAAGCAATTGGTGTTGATTCAATTATACATGAGGAATTCTCCGAAAATATTCTTAAACTCCCACTAAAAGTTAACCTAAATAAAACCCAGTATATATTAGATAACGAGTTTACAAGTGACACTTTAACTATTCACTACCAATCTATACATCAATATCTAAATAGATCATGTGGATATAAATCAAATTTTTTAATTAATAATCAAACAGAAATAATAAAAGAAACTGGATGGATTCGTGAGGTTTCAATAGTAAATGATTCAATTTTTAATGAGGAAAAGACAAATATATATATTCATTATTAGTTTAGTATTACCTTCATCTATGGTATTATCTCAAACTGAAACAATCTCTAATGATTCTTTAATCATTGATAATAAAATACTGAAGATAAACAAACTAAGAATAGGTTTTGATTTATTCAAACCAATTAAATCGTCATCAGATGGTGATGATTTAAACTATGAATTAGTAAGTGATTTACAGATTACTGAAAATTTATATTTAGCAGCAGAATATGGATTAATTGATAGATTGATAGAGGATGAAAATATCAATTTTAACTCTAATGGAAGTTTTTTACGTTTTGGTTTTGATTATAACATGTTTAAGAATTGGGTAGGAATGGATAATTCTATTTACATAGGATTAAGATATGCCTCATCTAATTTTTCTAATAAAATTGAAAGTTACAATATAAGAAATAGTGACTCTTACTTCTCTAATACTGTAGAAAATGATTTTGAGACTATTGATCACTCTAATCTGTCAGGGAATTGGATTGAAGTAGTAACAGGAATTAAAGTTGAAATGTTTAATAACATATATCTTGGATTAAGCTTTAGATTAAACAAACTATTATCTACTAAAAAACCTAATAACTTTGATAATCTTTTTATTCCAGGATTTAATAAAGTTACAGACAACAATACTTGGGGAAGTGGATTCAACTACACACTAACATACTCTATACCACTAAGAAAGAAAAAATAAAGTTATTTTTTTTTATTAATTAATGAAATTGAAGTAGCAAACAAGAAGAGTATAGACATTACAAGCACATCTTGTGCATTATTTATTATTCCATAAATAATTCCACCAACTTGAATAATAATTCCAAATATTGCAACTTTATATATTGTCTTCATATCTGTAATTTAATATATCTTAAAAAAAGGGTATAAAAAAACCCTTAATAAAAAGGGTTTTTATGAGATAAAGGCGGCGACATACTCTCCCACTAAACGTAGTACCATCTGCGCTGATAGGCTTAACTTCTCTGTTCGGAATGGGAAGAGGTGAGACCTATCGCTATAACCACCTTAAAATTTTAATAAGGTCATATAACATTTGAAAATATCGAAGCTAACAATCAAGAAAGTGTGTTACAATAGACTTACGGGTAATTAGTATCACTCAGCTCTGACATTACTGCCTTTACACTTGTGACCTATCAACGTTGTAGTCTCCAACGACCCTTAAAAGAAATCTCATCTTGAGGTTGGTTTCGCACTTAGATGCTTTCAGTGCTTATCCATTCCCGACATAGCTACCCGGCGATGCTCCTAGCGGAACAACCGGTACACTAGAGGTCAGTCCATCTCGGTCCTCTCGTACTGAAGACAGATCCTCTCAAATTTCTAACGCCCACCACAGATAGAGACCGAACTGTCTCACGACGTTCTGAACCCAGCTCGCGTGCCACTTTAATGGGCGAACAGCCCAA
>SGZF01000006.1 GCA_004213645.1 Flavobacteriales bacterium
GATCAACTGGTAAGCCAAAGGGTGTGGTTCATTCTTCAGCTGGTTATATGGTATATTCATCTTACACATTTTTAAATGTATTTCAATATGATGAAAATGATATTTATTGGTGTACTGCAGATGTTGGTTGGATAACAGGACATTCATATATTGTTTATGGTCCACTTTTATGTGGCGCAACTTCTGTAATGTTTGAGGGGGTACCTACATTTCCTAATGTAAGTAGGTTTTGGGATATAGTTGATAAATTTAAAATTAATCAATTTTATACTGCTCCTACTGCTATTAGAGCATTACAAGCTCATGGTTTAGAACCAATAAAAAATAATTCATTAGAGTCCTTAAAAGTTATTGGATCTGTTGGAGAGCCTATTAATGAAGAAGCATGGCACTGGTATCATGATAATATCGGAAAAGGAAATTGTCCTTTAGTTGATACTTGGTGGCAAACTGAAACAGGTGGAATTATGATTTCAGCTCTTGCTGGAATAACCCCAAATAAACCTGCACACGCATCATTACCATTGCCAGGAATTCATACTGTAATTGTTGACTCTGAAGGTAATGAGTTAAAAGGTAACAATGTTCAAGGTAATTTGTGCATCAAATTTCCATGGCCATCTATTTTAAGAACCACATATGGTGATCACCAAAGATGTATTAACACATATTTTTCAAATTACAAAGGAATGTATTTTACTGGTGATGGAGTAAAAAGAGATCATGATGGATATCTAAGAATATTGGGAAGAGTTGATGATGTAATGAATGTCTCAGGTCATAGGATGGGCACTGCTGAAGTAGAAAATGCAATTAATGAGCATGAGGAAGTGATCGAATCTGCAGTAGTAGGATATCCTCATGATATAAAAGGTGAAGGTATTTATGCTTATGTAATAGTAAACTCTAACTCTTCAATTGATATTATTAAAAAAGAGATTACAGATGTAGTTAGAAGAGTAATAGGTCCTATTGCAAAACCAGATAAAATTCAAATTGTGAGCGGTTTGCCAAAAACAAGATCAGGCAAAATTATGAGAAGAATTTTAAGAAAGGTTGCTAGTAATGATTTTCAAAATTTAGGAGATACCTCAACTTTGCTTAATCCGGATGTTGTTGAAGAGATAATCAAAGGAGCTAAACAGAAATAAGAGCTTCTAGGCCAATTACTCTTGAACCTTTAATTAAAATATTCATTGATTTAAAATCTTTTAATCTAACTGTATTAGACATATCCTTAGTAGATCTATATTTTTCAAATTTTTTTTTACTGGTTATGCACTCATAAAAGTTTACTCCAACTAAATAAACTTTTATATAATCTTTATTTTCAATATAATTAATAATATCCTGGTGTTCTCTATTAGAAAATGAACCAAGTTCAAACATATCTCCAAGAACAAGAATCTTATTTTCTTTTATACTATTTTCAAAATTTAAAATAGCTGCCTTCATACTTGTAGGGTTGGCATTGTATGCATCTAGATATATTTTATTAGTTGCATATTTTATTATCTGTGATCGATTAGAATCATTTTCAAATGAATCAAGTCCAAGTTGTATATCGTAATTTGACATTTCAAGAAACTTACCAATTGTAATACTAGTAGCAATATTTGAAAAGTTATAATCACCATAAATATTACACTTATATTTAAACCCCTCATTTTCAATTTGAAGAACATCATTCACTTTTTTATAATTAAAAACAAATTCAGAATCTACATTTTCACCAAAAGTTATAGCTAAATCTCCTTTACAGTTTTCAACTTGAAGAACATCATCATTATTTAAGATTATATGTCCATAGTTTTGAGATAGGTAATCAAACATCTCGGTTTTGCCTTTGATTACTCCTTCAAATCCACCAAATCCTTCAAGGTGAGCAAGGCCGTAATTTGTAATTAACCCAATATCTGGCATTGCAATTTTACATAAAGTTTCAATCTCGCCAACGTGATTTGCACCCATTTCAATAATTGCAATATCTACGTCCTCTTTAATATTAAGAAGTGAAATAGGAACTCCAATATGATTATTAAGATTACCAACAGTCTTAATTACTTTATATTTCTGATTTAGAACTGAATAAATTAAATTTTTAGTTGTAGTTTTTCCATTACTACCTGTTACTCCAATTAATTTTGTATCAAAAAGTGACCTATGATAATTACTTAGGTCTTGAAGAGCTTTAAGACAATCTTTTACATATATTATTTGATCATTAATATTTTTATATTCTTCACAATCAACAATAGAAAATTTAGCTCCATTTTTGATTGCCTCAAGAGCAAATTTATTACCATCAAAATTTTCACCTTTCAATGAAAAAAATATTTGATCATTGCTTATTTTTCTACTATCAATGGACACTCCACTAGATGAAGTAAATAAAGAATGTAATTTTTTAGTATCCACTTTAATTTTATTGCAATATACTAAAGAAATGAGTATTTTTGCTTCGTCTTAGAATAACAGACTTCAACTAATTTATATGAAAAAAATAACCGGAAAGACTTATTTAGATTGGTATGAAAATATGCTTTTATGGAGAAAGTTTGAAGATAAACTTGCTGCAAAATATATTCAACAAAAAATTAGAGGTTTTCTCCATTTATACAATGGTCAAGAAGCAGTTCTTGCGGGATGTCTTCACTCTACAGATCCAAAAAAAGATAGGATGATTAGCTCTTACAGGAGTCATGTCCATGCAATAGGGCTAGGAGAAGATCCTAAATTTGTTATGGCTGAATTGTTTGGAAAAGCAACAGGAACATCTGGAGGTTTAGGAGGTTCTATGCACATTTTTTCAAAAAAGTATAATTTCTTTGGTGGACACGGTATTGTTGGAGGACAGATTCCACTCGGAACGGGTATTGCATTTGGTGATAAATATTTTAAAAGAGATAGTGTGACTCTCTGCTTTTTGGGTGATGGAGCAATTAGACAAGGGTCATTTCATGAATCAATTAATCTTGCTGCACTTTGGAAACTTCCAGTTATATACATAGTAGAAAATAATGGATATGCCATGGGTACTTCTGTTGCAAGAACAACAAGTCAAGAAGATCTTTGGAAACTAGGAGAGCCATATGAAATGCCTTCGATGCCAGTAGATGGCATGGATCCAATTAAGGTGGCTGAAGCAATTGATGAATGCGTAAAACATGCTAGAGCTGGAAAAGGACCTTCACTTCTTGATGTTAAAACATATAGGTATCGTGGACACTCTATGTCAGATGCTCAGCAATATAGAACAAAGGAGGAAGTTGAAGAATATAGAAAGATTGATCCAATTACTCAGATTGAGAATGTAATACTTTCAAAGAAATTTGGAAAGAAATCTGATATTGAAAAGATTGAAAAAAAGGTTAAATCTATAATAACAGAATGTGAAGAATTTGCCGAATCATCTCCATTTCCTGAAAAGACAATTATGTATGATGTTGTCTATGAACAAAAAGATTATCCCTTTATAAATCATAAAATTAATTAAAAATGGCTGAAGTAATAAACATGCCAAGATTAAGTGATACCATGGAAGAGGGTACTCTTGCAAAATGGTTTAAAAAAGTTGGTGATTCAGTAAAAGAAGGGGAAATTTTAGCTGAGATTGAAACAGATAAAGCAACTATGGAGTTTGAGTCTTTTTATGATGGAGTTCTTCTTCATATTGGAATAGATGAAGGATCTACTGCTCCTGTTGATAGTATTATTGCAATAATTGGAACTGAGGGTGAGGATATTACTGATCTAGTTAAAACTGACAAGCCTGAAATAAAGGTTGAGGTGAAGGAGGATCCAAAGGTTCAGGTGAAGGAGGATCCAAAGGTTGAGGTGAAGGAGGAGCCAAAGGTTCAGGTGAAGGAGGAGCCAAAGGTTCAGGTAAAGGAAGAATCTAAGCCTTATTTTACTTCGAATGATTCATTGGACAGAGTTCTTATATCACCACTTGCTAGAAAATTAGCTAATGAAAAGGGAATAGATATATCTTCTATAAAAGGTTCGGGTGATAATGGAAGAATTATAAAAAGAGATATAGATTCTTATAAACCATCCAATTACACCCAATTTTTAAGTCCTAAACCTCATTTAACTGAATCATCTGATGAGATTCAAAATTCTACAATGAGAAAGGCTATTGCTAAAAGATTATCAGATTCTAAATTCTCAGCTCCTCATTATTATCTTAATATTGAGTTAGAAATGGATAATATAATTTCATTTAGAGAACAATTTATTAATACTCAAAATGTAAAAATATCCTTCAATGATATTATTGCTAAAGCTGTATCACTATCACTAGCTAAGCATCCAAAAGTTAATTCAAGATGGTATGATGATAAAACCGTCTTTTACAATCATGTTCATTTAGGAGTTGCAGTAGCAGTTGAGGATGGATTAATTGTTCCAGTTGTTAAGTTTGCTAATTCTAAAGATTTACCTGAAATAAATGCTGAGATTAAAGATTTTGCTATTAGAGCAAAAAATAAAAAATTAACTCCTGCTGAGATCGAAGGAAGCACCTTTACTATCTCTAATCTTGGAATGTTTGGAATTGAAAGCTTCACCTCAATAATAAATCAACCAAATTCAGCTATTCTTTCCATTGGGGCTATAGTGCAAAAACCTATTGTTAAAAGTGGTGAGATTATAGTTGGAAATACAATGAAGCTTACTTTAGCGTGCGATCATAGAACGGTTGATGGTGCTACTGGATCTATGTTCTTAAAGACTCTAAAAGAGTTTATTGAAAACCCTGTCTCAATTCTTATTTGATGAAAACTATTGTTGTAACTGGTACAAGTTCTGGTATAGGTTTTGAAATCTGTACTCAAGCAGCTAAACTAAATCATAAAGTAATCTCTATTTCAAGAAATAAAGAACCTTTAAAAGATATAAGTGGAATAGAATCTTATTCAATCGATATAACTAAAAAGTCAAGTATCAATAGATTTATTAATGATTTGAAGAATAAAGAAATAGAAATCGATATTTTAATTAATAATGCGGGATACTTAGCCAATGAGCTTTTTAAAGACACTACTTATGAATCATTTAAAACAACATTTGATGTTAATATTTTTGGTCTAGCTGAAATTACAAGATCACTTATTCCATATATTAATAAAGAAGGTCATGTAATTAATATAAGCAGTATAGGTGGTGTTAATGGTTCAAAAAAATTTCCAGGCCTTTCAGTTTACTCAAGTAGTAAAGCAGCTGTAATTGCATTAACTGAGGTTTTAGCAGAGGAATATCAAGAAGGTCCATCTTTTAATGTTTTAGCTCTTGGAGCTGTTCAAACAAAAATGTTAAAAGAAGCTTTCCCAGATTATAATGTAAATACAAAGTCAGATGAAATGGCAAAATATATAATTGACTTTGCTATTAATGGAAATAAGTTATTTAACGGCAAACTTATTTCTGTATCAAATTCAAACCCCTAGGTTATTTTTTTTGAATAAGTTTTACTTTTTTAAATAATTCAGATGAGTAAACAAAGTCATTAATCATTTTATCATCTGTATTTAATATTTCCTTATTAGTGCCCTCCCATATCTTTTCACCTTCTACTAAGAAAATAATCTTATCACCTATTTCCATAACTGAGTTCATGTCATGTGTATTAATTACAGTAGTGATATCATACTCAATGGTAATTTCTTGAATAAGTTTATCAATAATAATTGCAGTTTTAGGATCAAGTCCTGAGTTAGGTTCATCACAAAAAAGATATTTTGGGTTAAGTACTATTGCCCTAGCAATTGCAACTCTTTTTTTCATACCTCCAGAAATTTCAGAAGGAAATTTATGATCTACATCTTTAAGATCAACTCTTTTTATTACTTCTCTAGCTCTGATAATCATTTCAGAATCAGTTTTGTTAGAAAACATTCTAAGTGGAAATATAATATTTTCTATAACAGACATTGAATCAAATAATGCGCTTCCTTGAAAGACCATACCAATCTGTTTTCTTAAATCTGATATCATACTAATGTTATCTTTCTTAAATTTCTGAGAATCATATAAAATTTCACCCTCATCTATATCAAATAAACCAAGCAAACATTTCATTAATACTGTTTTTCCAGAACCACTTTGTCCAATAATTAAATTAGTTTTTCCTTTTTCAAATACAGCAGATATATCATCTATAATTTTAATATTTTCAAATGACTTAGATATGTTTTTAACAGTAATCATTAAGCTAACAAAAGTTGAGTTACAATAAAATTAATAATGATTATTACACTACTTGTCCAAACAAAAGAAATATTACTTGCTTTACCAACTTCTAAAGCTCCTCCTTTCATAAAGAAACCATGATATGAAGGAATAGTTGCTAAAACAAATGCAAATAATATAGTTTTTATATAAGTGTAAATAATATGAAATACTTTAAAATCAAGTTGAATACCTTGGATGAAATCAAAGCTGGTTGAGAAGCCTGCGTAAACACTAGCTATGTAACCTCCAAGTATTCCAAGAAACATGGCAAGAGTAATTAAAAAAGGGTACAAAAGAAGTGATATAATCTTTGGGAATATCAAATAGTTGAAGGAATTTATTCCCATCACCTCAAGAGCATCAATTTGTTCAGTTACCCTCATTGTTCCAATGCTTGATGTAATATAAGAACCTACCTTTCCAGCCATTATTATAGATATCAAAGTTGGAGCAAATTCTAGGATTACAGATTGCCTCGTGGCAAAACCAATTAAATTTCCAGGTAATAAAGGATTTTCAATAGCTAGAGCAGTTTGAATAGCAACAACCCCTCCAATAAGAAATGACATAAAAGCGACGATTCCTATAGATCCAATGATTAAGTCTTCAATCTCTTGAAAAATTAACTTTTTTAAAACGCTCCATTTAGTGAACTTGGTGAAGGTGTATTTAATCATTAAAAAGTATCTTCCAATATGAAAAAAAAACTTCATTAGATTTATATCTTATATGTTATGGCATTGATATTCATGCCAGCTCCAACACTTGCAAACATAATTATATCGCCTTTTTTAAGACTGTGCCCTTTATAATTAGTTTTTCTAACTAAATCAAAGAGGGTTGGTATAGTAGCAACAGAGCTGTTGCCAAACTCTTCAATATTCATTGGAAGTATATCTAAAGGAGTAGATAATTTATATAACCTAAAGAATCTTTTAATTATCGCTTCATCCATTTTTTTATTTGCCTGATGAATAAATATTTTTTTTAAGTTTTCTATCTTACAATTTGATTCATCAAAACACTCTTTCATTGCTGCTGGAACATTTGTTAAGGCAAATTCATATACCTTTCTTCCTTGCATTTTTATATACTTTTTGTTAGAGTTTTTATTGAGTTCAGGATTATTTGAAACCCCATAATAAATAAATTCATTTTCACCTTCAAAGGTATACGTTGCAGAGCTATATGATAATATTCCACTACTATTTGAATTATCCATTTCAAGTATCGCCGCACCTGAGCCATCTGCATATATCATCGAGTCTCTATCATTTTTATCTGAGACTCTAGAAAGAGTTTCGGAACCAATTACAAGACATTTCTTTGCCATTCCAGATTTAATAAATGATCTAGCTTGTATCATACCCTCAACCCAACCTGGACATCCACAAATAATATCATAAGCTACACATTTTGGGTTTTTTATTTTTAGTTTAGTTTTTACCCTGGACGCGACTGATGGAAGAACATCAACTTGGCTGCTATTACATGAAACATCACCTGCATTATGAGCAACAATTATGTAGTCTAATGTTTCTTGATCTATTTTAGAATCTACAATTGCATTTTTTGCTGCCACTGAAGCTAAATCAGAAGAATTTGTTTTATCAGACACATATTTTCTCTCATTGATACCAGTAATAGATTCTAGTTTTTTTACAATATCAATATTTGAGCTTTGAATTTGATTACCATCAATATCAAAAAAATCATTATTAATAAATTCTGAATTTTTCTTTGTAATTTCTGGAATACAACTGCCTGTTCCAGTGATTTTATAATTCATTTTATAAAATTACTTAAAATATTCATAAGAGTCTATAGGTGGACAGCTACATATTAAATTTCTATCGCCATAAGCTTCATCAACTCTTCTGACTGATGGCCAAAACTTATTATTATTTAAATGTTGTTTAGGAAAAGATGCATCTTCTCTAGAATATTTATAAGGCCATTTTGAGGAAGTAAGCATTTTTAAGGTATGTGGAGAATTCCTAAGCATTTCCCTATCAGATTCGTTGTTTGAAGTTATCTCAGAATATATTGAATTAAGAGCATCACAAAATGAATCTAATTCACTTAACTTTTCACTTTCAGTGGGTTCTATCATCATTGTCCCAGGAACAGGGAAAGATACGGTAGGTGCATGAAATCCATAATCTATTAATCTTTTAGCTATATCTGTGACTTCAATATTAAACTTTTTAAATTCTCTACAATCAATTATAAATTCATGTGCTGATCTTCCATTCTCTCCACTGTATAATATTGTGAAATTACTTTCAAGTTTTGATTTCATATAATTTGCATTAACAATCGCAATTTCAGTAGATCTTTTGATACCAGAATTTCCCAACATTCTAATATATCCATAAGAAATCAAACAAACTAGGGCTGACCCCCATGGTGCGGATGAAATAGCATCAATGGAATCTTTGCCGCCTGAAGGAATTACTGGATTTGAAGGAAGAAAATCCTTAAGATGTTCTGCAACACATATAGGTCCAACTCCTGGACCTCCTCCTCCATGAGGAATTGAAAAAGTTTTATGCAGGTTTAAATGACAAACATCTGCACCAATCATTTTTGGACTAGTTAATCCAACTTGAGCATTCATATTTGCGCCATCCATGTATACTTGCCCTCCATTTTCGTGTATAAGATTATTTATAAACTGAATTTCAGATTCAAATACTCCATGAGTGGATGGATATGTTATCATCAAAGCAGCTAGATTAGCTTTATGTTCTTGTACCTTTAATTTTAAATTTTCTATATCTATATTTCCTTTTTCGTCAGTTCCAATCACAACTACTTTCAGACCTGCCATAATTGCTGATGCAGGATTAGTCCCGTGAGCTGATGAAGGAATAAGGCATATGTTTCTATGATGTTGTCCAATTTTGTTTAAATAAGACTTAATTACCATTAAACCACTATACTCTCCTTGAGCTCCTGAATTTGGTTGAAGGGAAGTTGAAGAAAAGCCAGTTATTTCGCAAAGGTAATCTTCGAGATTACTTATTACCTTGTGATATCCCATAGCTTGATCAATTGGAACAAAAGGATGAATACTATTCCACTCAGACCAACTTAAAGGAATCATTTCAGAAGCTGAATTTAATTTCATAGTGCATGAACCAAGTGATATCATAGATTGTGTTAGAGATAAATCTTTGTTTTCAAGAGATTTGATATATCTCATTAATGAAGTTTCAGAGTGGTATGAATTAAAAACAGGATGTGATAGAATTTTAGATTTCCTTTTATTATCAATTAATGATTTTTCTGGAAAATTAATTATAACTGATTCTTTCCCAATGTATTCCTCAAATATTGAAACAATTGAATCCAAATCTTTAAGGTCAGTTTTCTCATTTACTGAAATTAATATTTCATTCTTACTGAGACTATATAGGTTTATATTTTTAGAAAGAGAAATCTTATTTACAATATTAGAGTCACACTCTACTGAAATTGTATCAAAAAATTTAGAATATTTGATCTTAAGATCTAGTGATGAAATTTTTTGAAATAAATAAACAGCTTTTAAATGTATGGAATTTGATATATCTCTTAATCCATTAGGACCATGATATACTGC
Source organism: Flavobacteriales bacterium (assembly GCA_004213645.1). Classification (GTDB taxonomy): domain Bacteria; phylum Bacteroidota; class Bacteroidia; order Flavobacteriales; family Flavobacteriaceae; genus Marisimplicoccus. The sequence continues at coordinate 9,842 of SGZF01000006.1, forward strand.
ATACATTCCAGCCATAACTGCAAGCAAGACTTGAGCTGTGCAAATATTTGATGTAGCCCTATCTCTTTTAATATGTTGTTCTCTAGTTTGAAGTGCCATTCTAAGTGCATAATCTCCTTCAATATCCTTTGTAACACCGATAATTCTTCCAGGAATATTTCTCTTATATTTCTCTTTTGTAGCAAAAAAAGCTGCATGAGGTCCACCATATCCAAGTGGAATTCCAAACCTTTGAGTTGTTCCAACTATAACATCAATTTTCTCAGGTGACGGAGGTTCAATTATAACCATCGACATAAGATCAACTGCAAGAATTACTTTTAAACCTTCATTATTAATCTCAGCTAAAAATTTATCTAAATCAATAAGATTTCCAGATTTACCTGGATATTGAATTATACATCCAAAATAGTGTTCTGATACAATAGATTCAATATTTCCAACAATAATCTCAATATCTAGAGGATTTGCTCTTGTCTTTAAAACTGATAATGTTTGAGGTAGAATATTTGAATCAACAAAAAACTTTTTTTCACCTCTAGATTTTTTTTCTTTAGACATGTTGTTATACATCATAATCATAGCTTCAGCAGCAGAAGTTCCCTCATCTAATAAGGATGCATTTGCAATTTCCATTTTTGTGATATCACAAATCATTGTTTGGAAATTTAATAAAGCTTCTAATCTACCTTGGGCAATTTCTGGTTGATATGGTGTATATGCTGTATACCATCCAGGGTTTTCCAGAATATTCCTTTGAATTGCTGATGGAGTAAAAGAATCATGATAACCTAGACCTATGTAAGTTTTAAATTTTTTGTTTAATAATGATAGTTTTTTAATTTCTTTTAAAAATTCCATTTCGGAAATTCCATCAGGTATTTTTAGATCTCCCTTTATTCGAATTTTATCTGGAATTGTTTGCTCAAGAAGTTCTTCAATTGATTTAACACCAATTTTTTTAAGCATTATATTTAACTCTGAAGGATTTGGACCAATATGTCTTCGAGTAAAATTTTCTTTAAACATGAAATTTTTATGCAAAAATATGTAATATTGAAAATAATAATAATATTGTTGATTAAATGTTAAAACTTTTTTTTTATACACTATTAGTTTTTCTTCAATCTCCTTTTATCCAGGATGTCAATAAGGAAGAGGTTGAAAATTTATTAGACAAAAAAATATTAATTCTTGACTTGAGAACAGAAAAAGAGTTCATGAGTGGAAATATTCAAGGCTCTTTTAATCTAGATTTTCAAAAAAGTGAATTTATTGACAATCTCGAGAATCTTGATAAAAATAATGAATACATGATTTATTGCATGTCAGGAAACAGAAGTAGAAAAGCTAGTTTGATAATGAAGTCTTTAGGATTTAAAGTTATATACCATTATAAGAACGGTTATAAAGATTGGATCAAGGATTAAGCTTTTTTCTTAAGATCGTTACTACTCTCAATAACTTTATCTTCAAGGTCTTTTTTGTAAGCTTTGATTTTATCAGAAACTTTTGAATCAAAAGAACCAATAATTTGTGCAGCTAAAATTCCTGCATTTTTTGACCCATTTAAAGCTACAGTTGCAACTGGAACTCCTCCAGGCATTTGTAATATAGATAAAACTGAATCCCAACCATCAATAGAATTTCTAGATTTAATAGGAACGCCAATCACAGGAAGACTAGTAATTGATGCAACCATTCCTGGTAGATGCGCAGCACCTCCCGCACCAGCAATAATTACCTTAATACCATTTGCTTCTGCATTAGTTGCATATTTAATCATTTTCTTAGGAGTTCTATGAGCTGAAACTATGTCATATTCTGTTTTAATGCCAAAAGATTTTAAAATTTCAATTGCTTCTTTCATTATATCGAAGTCAGATTTACTTCCCATTATAATTGCTACTTGACTCATTTTTTTCCTGTTATAATTACTGTTTCTTTAATATGCTTAGCTATATCTTTTGCCTTTTTTAAATCTTTATTTACAATCGTAATATGACCCATTTTTCTGTTGGGTCTAGTTTCAAACTTACCATAAATATGAGGATTAACACCTTCTATTCCAATAATTTGATCAAAATTTTTGTAAACTACTGGACCTTTTGAATTTAAATCACCAACTAAATTAACCATTACTGAATTTTGAATATTTTGAGAACTACCTAAAGGTAAATCTAAAATTGATCTTAAAAGCTGTTCAAACTGACTAGTGTATGATCCTTCTATTGAATAATGATAACTATTATGTGGTCTAGGAGCAACTTCATTAACTAGAAGTTCATCGTCATTAGTCAAGAACATTTCAACGGCTATTATTCCATATATATTAAATTTTTGAGATACCTCATGAGCAAGTTTTTTTGCTTTAACTTCAAGCTCTTTACTAATATTTGCAGGAGATAAAATATATTCTACTTGATTAGATTCATTATTAAACTCCATTTCAACTACTGGGTATACAACTGTTTCTCCTGACTCCCTGGATCCTATCATTACTGATAGTTCTTTTTTAATTTGAACAAGCTCTTCTATAATAAAATTACAGTCGTTAACCTTCTCTAAACTTTTGTTGTCAACTATTTTTTTAACACCATAACCATCATAACCCATCTTTGAAGCCTTCCATATAAAAGGGTAGGACACTTGTCCTTTAATTATTAAATCTTTTAATTTATCAATTCCTTCAAAAATTTTAAATGATGACGATGGAATATTGTTTTTTAAATAAAACTTTTTTTGTTCTGATTTATCCTGTATAATTTCTATTATGTTTGGCTGAGGGAATACTTTTTTACCTTGAGATTCAAGAAATTTTAAAGCCTCAACATTTACATTTTCAATTTCAATTGTTATTATATCAGCACTTTGCCCAAATTTGATAACAGTTTCATAGTCCATTAAATCGCCAACAAAAAATTTAGAACATAGTCTGCTTGATGGGCAGTTTTTATCTGGGTCAAGAATATGAACATCAATTCCCCATTTATTTGAAACATCAAGCACCATCTTGCCAAGTTGACCTCCACCTAATATTCCTATTATTTTTTTCTTAACAAACATTGCGCAAAAATAAGCATTCCTTTAAACTCAGTAAAAAATACTAAACATTTTAAATATCTTTGTGCATATGTTTAATATTGTAATTTTTGGAAAACCAGGATCAGGTAAAGGAACTCAAGCAAATTTTTTAAAGGAAAAATATGATCTTTATCACATATCTACTGGTGATTTATTTAGAAAAAATATTACGAATAAAACCGATCTAGGAATTGAGGCAAAGTCATATCTAGATAAAGGAGATCTTGTTCCTGACTCAGTCACAATCAAAATGTTAGAAAATGAAGTAGTTTCCAACAAAGATGTTAACGGTTATATATTTGATGGTTTCCCAAGAACTTTTAACCAAGCTGAATCTCTTGATTCTTTTCTAGACTCTATTAAACTTAAAATTAACGCAACGATAGCATTGGATGTTAGTGAAGATGAATTAATTACTAGATTACTAGATCGAGGAAAAACTACAAATAGATCAGATGATCAAGACATAGAAAAAATTAGAAATAGGTTTAACGAGTATAACACTAAAACTTCTATTCTTATTAATTTTTATAATAAACAAAATAAGTTTTATTCAGTTAACGGAAAGGGAACAGTTAATGATATTACCAGAAGACTATTCAACCTTATAGATAGTTTAATTTAAGATCAAATGATAGTTGATAATTTTGTTGATTATGTTAAGCTTTATGTTCGATCTGGAAAAGGGGGGAAAGGCTCAACGCATTTAAGAAGAGAAAAATATATTCCCAAAGGTGGTCCTGATGGAGGAGATGGAGGAGATGGAGGAAATATAATTTTAAGAGGAAATAGTAATCTTTGGACACTTCAAAATTTTAGATTTAAAAAACACTTTAAAGCTGGTAATGGAGGAGATGGAGGTGGTTCAAGAAAATCAGGTGAGGGTGGGGAAGACATTGTAATTAATGTGCCTTTAGGAACTATAGTAAAGAATACTAATACTAATGAGATTATTTTTGAGGTAAATGAAGATATGATAGATACATTGCTTGTAAAAGGTGGAAAAGGTGGTTTAGGAAATTTTCATTTTAAGTCTCCTACAAACCAAACTCCTAGATATTCTCAGGGTGGTCTTCCAGGAGAAGAACTTCAAATTACATTAGAGCTTAAAGTTCTTGCAGATGTCGGTTTAGTTGGATATCCAAATGCTGGAAAGTCTACATTATTATCATCCCTATCTGATGCAAAGCCAAAAATTGCTGACTATGAGTTTACAACTTTAAAACCAAATCTAGGCATTGTTGCAATGTCTGATTATAGATCATTCGTTATGGCAGATATACCTGGAATAATTGAGGGAGCTAGTAAAGGACGTGGTCTTGGTCATCATTTTTTAAGGCATATTGAGAGAAATTCTGTTTTATTATATGTGATTCCAGTAGATACAAAAAATGTTAAAAAAGATTTTAATATTTTAAAGGACGAGTTAATTAAATACAACCCTGAACTTGCAGACAAAGATTTTATGATTGCATTTAGTAAATCTGACTTAATGGATAATGAATTACTTGAAGAATTTGAAATTTTGTTAAAAAAAGAGTTTAAATCAATACCTTTTATAATTATTTCTTCAGTTAGTTCTCATAGAGTTTCTGAGCTTAAAGAAGAATTATGGAAATTACTTAACCAAAAGAATTAAATATGAACTTAAAAAAAGCACAAAAAACTGTAGACGATTGGATAAATCAACACGGGGTAAGATATTTTAATGAGTTAACCAATATGGCTATTTTAACTGAGGAAGTCGGTGAAGTTGCAAAAATAATTGCAAGAAAATATGGAGAACAGAGTTCAAAGGATGATGATAAAACTGATAATCTTGCGGATGAATTATCTGATGTACTTTTTGTTTTAATATGTTTAGCCAATCAAACAGGGATCGACCTTGAACAATCTTTTCTTCGAAATCTTGAAAAAAAAACAAACCGAGATATAAATAGACATAAGTCAAATATTAAACTTAAGTAGTGTATCAAATATCAAGAAAGGGTAAAGACCTAAAAGGTAAAATAAACATAAGTGGTTCTAAAAGTGAGTCAAATAGACTTCTGATTCTAAGAGCTTACACTTCCTATTTTAATATTTTAAACATTTCTGATTCCGATGACACAAAGACAGTTATGGATGCCTTAGAATCTAATAATGAGGAAATAAATATTGGACATGCTGGAACTGCAATGAGGTTTTTGACTTCATATTATTCATCTATTTCAAATTCTAAGAAGATCTTAACAGGTTCTTCCAGAATGAAAAATAGACCAATTTCATTACTAGTTGAAGCTTTAAATGAATTGGGTTGTGATATTGAATATATTGATAAGATCGGTTATCCTCCCATTAAGATTAATGGTAAATTGATCTCAAATACTACTGTTAGCTTATCTGCAAATATTAGTTCTCAATATATATCATCTTTGATGATGTTAGGTATTTCTCTTGAAAATGGCTTAAAGATCAAACTATCAACAAAAATTACATCATTACCTTATATTTTGATGACTAAAAGGATTATAGAAAGAATAGGAGGGAGTGTTCAAATTAATTCAAATTATATTATTATTCAACAATTAAAATCAAAAAATATAACTGATCAAAATGTTGAATCTGATTGGAGTTCAGCTTCTTATTTCTTCAGTTTAGCTGCATTATCAAATTATTGTGATATAACTCTCTCAACTTTTTTTAAAAAAAGTATACAGGGGGATTCCAAATTAGTAGAGATATACAAAAAACTGGGAGTCAAAACAGTTTTTAAAGAGAATAAAATACATTTAAAGAAAAAAAAGATTAAACTTCCAGATAAAATTTCTATTAATCTAAAAGATAATCCTGACCTCGCTCAAACTATTGTAATAACTTGTTTAGGTCTTGGCGTAGACTGTACTTTAAGTGGATTACATACATTAAAGATTAAAGAAACAGATAGATTATTAGCTCTTAAAAAAGAGATTGAAAAATTTGATGTTGATTCAGTTAAAATAACCGAAGAATCTATTGAGTTAAGAAATAGCTCAAACTTAAAATCAGAGGTTTGTATTGACACATATAATGATCACAGAATGGCTATGTCCTTTGCTCCTTTATCTATAATTACTCCAATAATAATCAATAACCCTGAAGTTGTCACTAAATCATATAGTAAGTTTTGGAATGATTTAGAATTATTAGGATTTAATATTTCTAAAAAATAAATAACAAAATACTTGACTTCCGGTATCTGATAAGGTTATATTTGCAAACTTAATAACTTAACATGAAATTATCTGATTTTGATTATAAGCTACCAGACAAATATCTTGCACAACATCCATCTCAGGAAAGAGATGAATCTAAGTTAATGCTTCTTAACAGAAAAGAGGAAAAAATAGAACATTTGATATTTAAAGATATGATAGATTTTTATGACGAAGGAGATGTAATTGTTTTAAATAATACTAAAGTTTTTCCTGCAAGATTGTTTGGAAATAAGGAAAAAACTGGAGCAAGAATTGAGGTTTTTCTATTGAGAGAACTTAATCAAGATCAAAGACTTTGGGATGTCTTAGTCGACCCAGCCAGGAAAATAAGAATTGGAAATAAATTATATTTTGGTGAAGATGAAAGTTTAGTAGCTGAGGTAATCGACAATACTACGTCCAGAGGAAGAACTTTAAGATTTCTTTTTGATGGCCCATACATTGAATTTAGGACTAAACTTCAAGAATTAGGTGAAACCCCTTTACCTAAATATATTAAAAGAGCTGTAGAGCCTCAAGATAAAGAAAGATTTCAAACAATTTATGCAAAAGATGAGGGAGCTGTAGCTGCACCAACAGCTGGTCTTCATTTTTCAAAACATCTTTTAAAAAAATTAGAAATTAAAGGAGTTCTTCTCCCTGAAATTACACTTCATATTGGACTTGGCACATTTAGCCCAGTTGATGTTGAAGATCTTTCTAAGCACAAAATGGATTCAGAAGAATTAAAAATAAATCTTGATTCAGTTAATATAATTAATAGTGCATTAAAAAATAAAAAAAAGATTTGTGCTGTTGGAACTACTGTAATGAGAGGTCTTGAGAGTTCTGTTTCAACATTTGGAACTTTAAATACATACAATGGTTGGACTCATAAATTTATATATCCACCATTTGACTTTTCAATAGCAAACTCAATGATTACAAATTTTCATACTCCAAAGTCAACCCTATTAATGATGGTTTCTGCATTTGGTGGAAAAGACTTTGTTTTAAAAGCATATAAAGAGGCAATGAAAAAGAAATATAAATTTTCTTCATATGGAGATGCTATGTTGATTATCTAATGAAAAGCTTTGAAGGTAACTCATAAAATAAAAAAACCAATTCTTCAAGAATTAAAAATTTTTGAGAAACAATTTTATAATTCAGTTTCTTCTAAGGTTAAACTTTTAGACCTTATTTTGATTTATATTTTAAATCGAAAAGGAAAGCAGATCAGACCAATTTTAGTATTGCTATTTGCAAAGATGTTTTCCAATGGTAAATTAAATCAAAAATCATATAGAGCTGCTAACTTAGTTGAACTAATACATACTGCTTCATTAATTCATGACGATATTGTAGATGATAGTAATATTCGACGTAACTTTTTAACAATTAATGCTCTTTGGAAAAATAAAATTTCAGTTCTTGTTGGAGATTTTTTTTTATCAAAAGCTCTTCTTCTATCTACAAAAAACAAAGACTACGATTTGTTAAATGAAGTTTCAATTGCGGTAAAAGAAATTTCTGAAGGAGAACTACTTCAGATACAAAAATCCAAAAACTTTAATTTATCTGAGGAAAATTATATAGAGTTAATTTCAAAAAAAACAGCATCATTGTTTTCATGTTGTTGTAAAGTGGGTTCAATTTCATCAGAAATTTATAATCTAGATGACATAGAAATGTTTGGAAATTACTTAGGAATTATTTTTCAAATAAAAGATGACTTGTTTGATTATACCACAAAAAGAATTGGAAAACCAAATAAATTGGACTTAAAAACACAAAAAATTACCTTACCATTAATTCATTCAATTAATAAATCCAATTATCAAGACAGAAAAAATATCAAGAGTATTCTAAAGAGGAAAAGATATACAATGCGTGAAAAAAAATTAGTTAATGAATTTATAGTCAAATATAAAGGCTTTGATTATGCTAATAAGATTATGCATGAGTATAAGTTTAAGGCATTAGAAATAATGAATAATTTTCCTGAAAATGATTCAAAAAATTCAATTAAAATTCTATTAGATTATATAATTGAAAGAAAATATTAATTTATTATCTTAACCTTAAAATATTCAAATTGATTAGTAAAGAAACAATAGATAAAGTGTTTGAGTTTTCTAAGGTTGAAGAAGTAATATCTGATTTTATAGCATTAAAAAAAACTGGAGCTAATTATAAAGGTCTAAGTCCATTTACAAATGAAAAGACACCTAGCTTTATAGTATCACCTTCTAAGCAAATATGGAAAGATTTTAGTTCTGGTAAAGGAGGAAATGTAATTGCCTTTCTAATGGAGCATGAACAATTTAATTATCCGGAGTCAATTAGATATCTAGCCAATAAATATAATATCGAAATAATTGAAACAGCAGAAAGTGCAGAAAATGTTCAAGAAAGAAATGAGAGAGAGTCTCTGTTTATTATTAACAGTTTTGCTTTAAAATATTTTCAAGATATTCTTTTAAAAAAAGATCAAATAAATAAATATCTCGAGGATAGAGGATTGTCTAAATCTACAATTCAAAATTTTAGTATAGGTTACAGCAATGACTCGAAAAACCAATTCTATAAGATTGCGTCAGATAATGGGTTTTCAGATGATTATCTTTTTGAAACAGGTTTAGTGATTTCAAGTGATAAACAAAGAATTGATAGGTTTAGAGGTAGAATTATTTTTCCTATAAAAAGTATAGCCGGAAGGATATTAGGTTTTGGTGGAAGAATAATAGACTCAACTAAAAAAATAGCAAAGTATATAAATTCACCTGAAAGTAAAATTTATAACAAAAGTAAGACTCTATATGGGATTTATGAATCTAAACAATTTATAGTTAAGAATGATCTATGTTTATTGGTTGAGGGTTATATGGATGTGATTCAACTTCACGAAAATGGTATAAAAAATGTATTAGCTTCCTCTGGTACTTCTTTAACAAAGGATCAAATAATTTTAATAAAAAGATTAACGACTAATATTGTAATTTTATTTGATGGAGATCAAGCAGGTTTGTCAGCTTCTTTGAGAAGTATTGACATGATCTTAGAGGAAGGTCTGAATGTAAAAATTTGTTCATTTCCTGAAGGAGAGGACCCTGATAGTTATGTAAAATCTAATAAAAAAGAATTGATGTTAGATTTTATAAATAATAAATCAAAAGATTTTATTGATTTTAAGCTTTCGCTTAATAATGATTTTCTTAAAGATGAAGATAAAAAAGTTCTTTTAATTAAGAGTATTTTAAAATCTATATCACTTATTCCAGACTCTTTAAAACAGGAGGTTTATATTAAAAAATTGTCTTCAGTGCTTGAAATTGATGAATCTTCACTTTTTAGATCTTTTGCAAATATTAAAGTTGGAAAGTCAATTAATAAATCCTCAAGTAAATTTTATAGAAATAAAATTTCTAAAGTTCAAACTAGTGATCAAAAGATATACTCATCTTATATATATCAATTAGAGAGGCAAATAATAAGTATTTTACTTAAGTATGGAGCAGAAGAAATTTTATTTGAAGATCTTATCTTGAGTAAGAACAAAAATGGAAATTTGACTGAAACAAAAAAAGAAACTAGATTAAAAGTTTTTGAAAAGATATATTTAGATCTTCAACAAGATGAAATTGAATTTACCCATTCCCCGTTTAAGATTATATACAATAATCTAATAAATGGTTTCAATAATCAAACATCAGTTTCTATTGATAACTTTATAAATGAATTAGACTCTGACTCAAGTAAAATAGTATCAGATATTTTAATAAATGATGAAAAATATCAGCTTCATGATTGGGAAAGAAAAAATATCTATGTTAAAAAAATTGGAAGTGAATTGAGTCAACTTGTTAATGAGACAATTCTTAATATGAGAAGGTTTTTAATTGATAAAAAAATCATTGAACTTCAACAGTTTCAAAAGGATGGAAGAAAAGATGACGTTTTGGAAGAGGTTATGAGCTATTATAATCTTAAAAAGAGGCTTTCTGCAAAGCTTAATAGGGTAGTTTAAGATGTTTTCTAGCCAATAGATACAAATCAGTTTTTGAATTAACCTCTAGCTTTCTCATAACCCTTGTTATATATGTATTAACAGTCTTTTGATTAATATTAAGTTTTTCTGAAATTTCAATATTTCTTTTTCCTTTAAAAAATAGTTTTAAAACCTGTATTTCCCTTTTTGATAAACTATTTAGTTTTTCAGTATTATAGTCAAAATTAAATCTATTTTTGAGTCTAGTAAATTTATTTAGTTCGCTAGATCCATATCTAGAAAATGCAACGTCTTGAATAATTTTTCTTATATATTTTTTTTTTAAGTTTTTAGTCATAAATCCAGAAGCTCCAGATTTAAGTATTTTTACAGATTTACTTTCATTGTTCTCTGACGTAAAAATGACTATAGGTATCTCAATTTTATTTTTTCTAAGAACTTTTAATATATCATAAACAGAAGAATCTTTAAGGTTTATTTCTGATATAATAATATCAATTTCAAATTCATTTAAAACATCTATAATGTTATTTTTGATATCAATAAAAGTTGTAACATCAAATAAATTTGAATTCTTAAATACCGATTTTAGCCCAATATAAATAATAGGACTGCTATCAATTACTAATATTTTTAACTTTTTCAATTATTAAATATAGTCTTTTGGTATCTTACATACCGGAATTGGAAGCATTTTATGCCTATTGGATGAGTTAAATGATTTATATATTTTTAAAACTTCTTTATCTCTTTCGGATAAATCTCTTTCAGATTTATGATCATTGAACATTGCAATTTCAATTTCATCATAAGAAGCCCCTATTTGATCCTCATCATTTCTATTATCATTCCATAACCCATCGGTTGGCTTTGCGTTAATTATTTCTTCATTAATATTGTGAAATTTAGCAAGAGAGTAAACTTCAGATTTTAATAAATCTGCTATTGGACTAATATCAACACCTCCATCTCCATATTTGGTGTAAAACCCAATACCAAAGTCTTCAACCTTATTACCAGTTCCTGCCACAATATATTTATTTAATGCTGAAAAATAATATAGAGTAACCATTCTTAATCTTGATCTGCTATTAGCTAGACTTAGTTCATGTTCATATGAATTATTCTCTGGAACAGACTTCACAAATGAATCAAATGTATTGTCTAAATCAATTAATTTTGAACTTACATTGGGGTATTTTGATTTTAACCAGTCAATATGTTTTTTTGATCTAGACACTTGATCCTTACCTTGGTTAATTGGCATTTCAATACATATTAATTTTTTTCCAGTTTCTGCACAAAGAGTGGAAGTTAATGCAGAGTCAATTCCACCTGAAACACCAACCACTAATCCATTTATCTGACTGTTTTTTAGATATTCGTTAATCCAATTAATAATATGTTTTGAAACTTTTTCAGGAAATCTCATATACTAATATTAAATTATATTTGTGCAAATTTAACACATATAAAAATTAAATGAAAGAAACAGAAATAACAATTAAGGTTAAATTAGATAATAATAATATTCCTGAAGAAATAATTTGGTCAGCTCCAGATGGAGGAGTAAAAGACGAATTTTCAAAAGCAATTTTACTTTCATTCTGGGATAGTAAAAAAAAAGAGACTTTAAAAATGGACTTGTGGACAAAAGAAATGCCGGTTGATGAGATGAAAGCTTTCATTCTTCAAACATTTCTCTCTATGAAAAATTTAATATCTAAGGCTACTGGTGAAGAAAACCTAGTCAATTTGGTTGATGATTTTTGCATTGAATTTGAAAATAGAATTTCAAAAAAAAGTTAATTGCTAAATTTTTTTAAACAAGATTCAATAAATTCATGAATAGTATCAACTCCTATTTTGTTTTTGGATGAAGTAACAAACATCTCTGGTAAGTATTCCCAATATTCTAACAGTTCTTTTTTTAATTTTTTTATCTGATCATTTATTTTACCTGCTTTTAATTTATCTGATTTTGTAAAAACTATAACAAATGGGCAATAATTTTTACTTAAAAATTTCATAAACTCAAGATCTCTTTTTTGTATTTCATGCCTTATGTCTAATAAAAGAAAAGTGTAAAGCAATTTCTTTCTAGATTTAAAATAATTTTTGTGTATAACCTTTATGTCTTTCTTTATTTTTTTTGAAATTGTTGCATAACCATACCCTGGTAGATCGACTATATAAAATGTGTCATTAATTCGAAAATGATTGATAAGAATAGTCTTTCCTGGTTTTGAAGATGTCTTAGCTATCGATTTATTATTTAAAAGAGAATTAATTAGTGAAGACTTTCCAACATTTGATCTTCCTACAAGTGCAAATTCTAATAGTTTATTGTCAGGACATTGATTTACATTCTTGCTGCTTTTTTCAAAAACTGAATTAATCATTTTCATAAACCTAATGATTATAATTTATTATCAGAAAGCCAATTTTCCATAATTTTATTAAATTTAATTGGATGTTCCATCATTGGTGCATGACCGCAATTATTAATCCATGACAAACTTGAATTAGGAAGAAGTGAATGGAAATCTTTAGCAACATTAGGCGGTGTTACAACATCTTGTTTACCCCAAATTATTAAAATTCTAGTCATCATTTTAGGAAGATCGTCAGCCATATTATGACGAATTGCGCTTTTTGCTAGAGATAATGTTCTTATTAATTTTTCACGATCATTTACATTTTCAAATACTTCGTCAACTATTTCTTTAGAAGCAATTTTAGGATCATAAAAAACTTCTTCTGTTTTTGCTCTAATATACTGATAATTGCCTCTTTTAGGATATCCATCTCCAATCATAGACTTTTCATATAGGCCAGAGCTTCCAGTGATTATTAGTCCGCTAACAAGTTCAGGGTAATCTCTGGTGAAAAGTAATCCTACATGTCCGCCAAGAGAGTTTCCTAATAAAACAACTTCTTTTAGTTTTTTATACTCAATAAAATCATAAATAAATTTTGAAAAAGTTGCAACATTAGTTTTTAAAATAGGAGTGCTATCTAGTGGAAGTTCTGGAATAATGACTTTATATTTTTTTGAAGGAAAATATTTAAAAACTCCTTCAAAATTACTTAACCCTCCCATTAATCCGTGTAGAATAATTATTGGTCTACCATTACCTTTTTCAATATAGTTGAACCCTCCTTCTTTTATTAAAGTTTCATCCATAATTATTGAGTTGAACACAAATATATGCATAAAGAATTAGCTAGTTTTTTTACAATCTAATTTATTGAATATCAAGTGTATGTATTAAAAAACAATAATTTATTAACAAAGTGGTAAAAAGTGGTAAAAAGTGGTAAATAAATTTTATATTTGAGAAAAGCAATATTTTAATGCAACACTTTATTGGAACTTATGAATGTAAGGCAGATGATAAGGGGAGAATTATGCTTCCTGTATTATTAAAGAAGCAGCTTTCTGATAAATTAAAAAATGGGTTTGTTATTAAACGAGCTGTTTTCAATTCTTGCCTAGAATTATACCCGCAAAAAGAATGGGATGAGTTAATGCTTAAAGTAAATAAACTAAATAGGTTTAATAAAAAAAATATTGATTTCATAAGAAGATTTACAGCTGGTGTTAGACAAATAGAAATCGATATATCAGGAAGAATATTAATACCAAAGGATTTAATTATTCATGCAAATATTTCCAAAGAGATAGTAGTTTCTTCTGCGGTAAATATTCTTGAGATATGGGATAAAGATTCATATGAAAATGCAATTGATAATGCAAAATTTGATTTTGGAAGTCTTGCTGAAGAGGTAATGGGAGATAAAAATGATCAGGATGTATCATAAACCAGTCCTTCTTGAGCAATCAATAATTGGTTTAAAAATTAATCCAAACGGAATATACGTCGATGCAACATTTGGTGGTGGGGGACACTCAAAGCAAATTTTAAATAAATTAAATTCAAACGGTCAATTAATTGCATTTGATCAAGATCAAGATGCAATAAATAATAAGTTGTCAGACAAAAGACTCAACCTTTTCAAATCAAACTTTAAATACTTAAATAATTATCTAAACTTTTTACAAATTAAAAAAATTGATGGATTATTAGCTGACTTTGGAATTTCATCTCACCATATTGATAATAAAGAAAGGGGATTCTCAACAAGATTTAATTCCAAGTTAGATATGAGAATGAATAATTCTCAAGGAATTGATGCTAAAATAGTTTTAAATGAATATAAAAAAGATCAACTAGAATTTATTTTTAAAAATTTTGGTGAAATAAAAAATTATAAAAAAATAACTCACAAAATTATTTCTGAAAGATCAAAAAAGTATATTGAAACAACTGACCATCTTAAAAACATATTAAAACCTCTAACAAATCCTAAAGAAGAAAATAAATTTTTTGCTAAAGTTTTCCAAGCTATAAGAATAGAGGTTAATGACGAACTAGAGGTTATAAAAGTGTTACTAGATAAAACATCAAAATACCTTAAAAAGGGAGGAAGACTAGTTTGTATATCATATCATTCTCTTGAAGATAGAATAGTAAAAAAATTTATACAAAACGGAGGCTTTAAAAGCCAAATTGAATCGGATATCTATGGGATTAAAGATTTAAATTTTAAAAAAATAGGAAAAATGATAACTCCTTCAGAGTTAGAGATTAAAATAAATAGAAGATCAAGAAGTGCAAAACTTAGAATTGCAGAAAGAATATGAAAAGCTTTTTATCATTTTTAAATATTGAGTTTTTATTAGGAAAAGATTCTAATAAGAATTGGAGGATGTTATTATTTATTTCATTGTTGCTAATGGCTTCAATTTATAGTAGCCATAGTGCAGATCAAAAAATTTTTTTAATCTCAAAATTAAATAAAGAAGTGAATACTCTAAACAGTATTTCTGTCTCTACCAAAGTCAATTTAATGAATACTAAAATGGAGTCTAAGGTTACCTCTAAACTAAAAAATAAAGGCCTAACAAACTCAAATCACCCACCTATTAAAATAATAATTACGGATTAAAATGAATAAGTCAATAAATAGAATAGCAGCAAGAATGAACATTATGTTTTTTTTATTTATGTTATTCTCATTTTTTTTAATTGGAAAGATTTTTTATTTGCAAAATTTTGAACTTGATAAAAATTCAATAACTACAATTGAAGCAGTAAAGAATATTGAGGTCGAATCACCAAGAGGAAATATTTACTCTGATAATGGAGATTTAATTGTTTCAACAGTTGTAACGCATGAGTTAAGATGGGACTCAAAGATGCCTTCAATTAGAATTTATGATGATAATATTATTGATTTATCATCAGAGTTATCTAATTTTTTTCAAGGGAAGGATAAACAGTATTTTCAAGATAAATTAAATCAAGCCAGAAAAAATAACAATAGATACCTCTTAATTGGCAAGAATTTATCAATTAATGAGGTAAATAAAATTAAATCTTTTCCCATATTTAATCAAGGACTATATAAAGGAGGTTTGATAGTTAAAGAAACTCACACCAGACAAAGTCATCTTGGAAAAATTGCAGAAAGAACAATTGGATATGAAAAGATTGATAAAAATGGAATAATAAGAGTTGGATTAGAAGGTGCTTATTCAGAATATCTATCAGGCAAAAGTGGCATAAGATTAATGCAAAAAATTGCAGATGGTCAATGGAAACCAATGACTCCATATTATGAAAGAGAACCAGTTCAAGGATATGATATACATACTACAATAGATACTCAGATTCAGGACATAGTTCATCACGAGCTTTTATTTCAATTAGAAAAATTTGAGGCTGATCATGGAACTATGATTATCATGGAGACAAATTCAGGAAAGGTTAAAGCAATATCAAATTTAGGAAGAACTTCTGAAGGTAAGTATTATGAAAAAATCAATTATGGGATTTGGGAAAGTCAAGAACCTGGCTCAACTTTTAAGCTAATGACGATGATAGCTGCTTTAGAAGACGGAGTCGTAAGTCCTAATGATACAGTTGATACTGGTAATGGAATTCTGAAATTTTATAATAAATATGAAGTAAAAGATTCTAATAGGAGGGGATATGGAAAAATACCAATATCTAAAGCTTTTGAAGTTTCCTCGAATACAGGAATGGTTAAGTTCATATATGATAATTATAAAGATAATCCTGAAAGATTAGTGGACAGATTAATTAATATGAAAATTGATCAAAAGATTAAAATTGATTTAAAAGGTGAGGGTGATGCTAAAATTCCTCATCCACAAGATAATAATTGGAGTGGAATATCACTCCCATGGATGGCTTTTGGTTATGGAGTTATGATGACACCTTTACAAACACTTACATTTTACAATGCTGTTGCTAATAACGGGGAGATGGTTAAGCCTAGCTTCATTAGTAGTATTGGTGCATTTGGTGAAAAACCGGTATATGCAATTCAGAGAGAGGTAATAATGCCTTCTATTTGCTCAAGAGAGACATTAATAGCAGTACAAAAAATGTTAAAAAATGTAGTTGAAAAACCATGGGGAACTGCAAATAATATTTATGATAAAAATATTAAAATTGCTGGTAAAACAGGTACAAGTCAAATAGATTATGCTTCAAGTGAAACCCAGTATGTTTCTAGCTTTGTTGGGTATTTTCCCTCAGATAAACCTAAGTATTCTGCAATAGTAGTTATCAATAAACCAAAAAAATCAAAAGGATACTATGGGAATTCTGTAGCTGCTCCAGTATTTAAAAATGTAGCTCAAAAAATTATTAATGGAATTCCAATTAAAATTGAGATAAGTAAACAAGACATAGACATATTATTTTGAAAAAATTAAAAGACATATTATTTAGAGTAAAGATTGATTCTGTTTATGGTGATACTGATGTTAATATTAGTCATATAACTTTTGACTCAAGAAAAGTCAAGCAAGATGGTCTTTTTATTGCAATTTCAGGATATAATTTAGATGGTCATGATTATATAGATCAATCACTAAAAAATGGGGCTGGTGTTGTTGTATGTGAAAAGTTACCAGAAAATTACAAAGAAAATAAGATTGTATATGTATGTGTAAAATGTTCAAAATCAGCTTTAGGTTTCATTGCATCAAATTTTTATGATAATCCATCTTCAAAGATTGACTTAGTTGGTGTGACAGGCACCAATGGCAAAACAACAATTTCTTCCCTATTAAATAAATTATTTAATGATTTAAAAGTCAAATCAGGGCTAATTTCGACGATAAATATCAGATATAATGACTTTGTGGAGTCTTCAAATAATACAACATCTGATCCCATAACTATGAACTATCATTTGTCTGAAATGATAAAAAATAAACTAAAAGTTTGCTTCGTAGAGGTTTCTTCTCATGGCATTCATCAAAAGAGAGTTAGTGGTTTGAAATTTAAAGGTATAATTTTCACAAATCTTACCCATGACCATCTTGACTATCACAAATCATTTAAAGATTATAGAGATACTAAAAAAAATGTATTTGATTCACTTGATAAAGACTCATTTGCATTAATAAATATAGATGATAAGAATGCTAATTATATGGTTCAAAATACTAAAGCTAGTATATATACTTATTCTTTAAAATCAAAATCAATTTTTACATGTAAAATTATTGAACTTCAGCTAGATGGAATGTTATTAAATATTGATAATAGTGAAATTTGGACTAAGCTTATTGGTCAGTTTAACGCTTCAAACATACTAGCAATATATTCAGTTGGAAAATTATATAAACTAGACAAAATTAAATTGTTAACAAGCATAAGTAAGCTAGATAGTGTTGTTGGAAGGTTACAATCTTTTTTATCATCTGATAAAGTAACTGTTATAGTCGATTATGCTCATACTCCCGATGCTATTGAAAATGTAATATCAACTATTAATAAAGTAAAAAAATCAAATCAAAATCTAATAACTATTATTGGTTGTGGTGGTGATAGAGATAAAGATAAAAGATCCATGATAGGTAAAATATCATCTGACTTAAGCTCTAGAGTAATTTTTACATCTGACAATCCAAGATCTGAAGATCCAAAATCTATTATTGAAAACATGGTTGATGGAGTATCAAATTTTAATAAGGATAAAATAATAATTGAGGTTGAAAGAGAGAAAGCAATTAAACATGCAAAAGATAATTCTTCAAAGGGAGACATAGTCCTTATTGCAGGTAAGGGTCATGAAGATTATCAGGAGTTTAAAAATAATAAGAGAATCTATTTTGATGATTTTAAAATTGCAAAAGAAATTTTTAATAATTAAACATGTTATACTATCTATTTGAAATATTAGAAAATCAATTTAATCTTCCAGGTGCAAGTTTATTTAGCTATTTATCATTCAGAGCTGCAATTACGATTATAATGTCATTAATGATATCAATTGTTTTTGGAAAAAAAATAATTAATTATTTAAAGAAAAAACAAATTGGAGAAAATGTAAGAGAGTTAGGATTAGAAGGAGAAGATAATAAAAAGGGAACACCAACTATGGGTGGAATAATAATAATAATTGCGACACTAATTCCTGTTATTTTAATGTCAAACCTTCAAAATATATATATACAGATCCTATTAGTCTCAACTCTAATTTTAGGATTTATTGGGTTAGTAGATGATTATATTAAAGTTTTTAAGAAAGATAAAAAAGGACTTAAAGGAAAATTTAAAATAGCAGGTCAATCATTATTAGGAATTTTTGTCGCACTTGTTTTATTATTAAATAATCAAATTACAATAGTTGAATTTGATAAAAACCCTAATAAAGATAAAACTGAATTTTCTGTACTTGAAGAAGTTAAGTCATTTAAAACTACAATTCCATTCTTCAAAAATAATGAGTTAGACTATAGTGAAATTTCAAATGCTATATTTAAATATGGAGATAAATTCATATGGATAATACTAATTCCAGTTATAATATTTATCATTTCTGCTGTATCAAATTCAAATAACTTAACTGATGGTCTTGATGGACTTTCTGCAGGACTATCTGCTATAATTGTGTTTACACTTGGAGTATTTGCTTGGACATCTGGAAACATAATTTTCTCAGATTACTTGAATATAATGTACATTCCAAGAGTTGGTGAAATAACCATCTTTATATCAGCTTTACTTGGCTCACTAGTTGGATTTCTTTGGTACAACACATACCCTGCATCTGTCTTCATGGGAGATACTGGAAGTTTAACTGTCGGAGGCTTAATTGCAGTAATTTCAATACTGATTAGAAAAGAATTATTAATACCAATTCTTTGTGGAGTTTTTCTTTTGGAGGCTTTATCAGTAATACTTCAAGTAGGTTATTTCAAAATTTCTAAAAAGAGAACTGGAACTGGAAAACGTATCTTTTTAATGTCTCCAATACATCACCATTATCAGAAAGCTGGTTATCATGAAAGTAAAATAGTCTCCAGACTATGGATAATTGGAATTTTTTTAGCAGTAATAACAATCCTAACATTAAAAATTAGATAATGAAGAATATCACAGTTCTTGGAGCAGGTGAAAGTGGATTTGGAGCAGCTATGTTAGCTAAGCAAAAAGGCTTTAATGTATTTGTTTCTGAATTAGATAGTATAAGCGAGGATATAAAATCAATATTAGTTAAGAATCTAATTCAATTTGAAGAAAACAATCATTCTTTTGATAAAATAGCCTTATCAGATCTTATAATTAAGAGCCCTGGTATTCCAAATAATTCTGAAATAATATCTAGAATAAAATCTACTAAAATTCCAATAGTTTCCGAAATA
The DNA here is from genome assembly GCA_004213645.1 of Flavobacteriales bacterium. Classification (GTDB taxonomy): domain Bacteria; phylum Bacteroidota; class Bacteroidia; order Flavobacteriales; family Flavobacteriaceae; genus Marisimplicoccus. The sequence continues at coordinate 29,907 of SGZF01000006.1, forward strand.
GAATTTGCAAGTAATCATTCAAACTCTTATAAGATTTGTATAACTGGTTCAAATGGAAAAACTACTACTACAAAGCTAATATATGACATCCTTGCTAATGCAGGGTTAAACGTAGGACTTGCAGGGAATATTGGAGATAGCTTTTCAAAAATGCTTTTATCTGGAGATAAGGATATATATGTATTAGAAATTAGCAGCTTTCAACTTGATGATATTAAAAACTTTAGACCAAATATTTCTGTAATTACAAATATTATTGAAGATCATCTAGATAGGTACGAGAATGATTTTGTAAAATATGTCAATGCAAAGATGAAAATTTCAAAAAATCAAGAATCATCTGATTATCTAATTTATAATTCTGATGATAAAATATTATCTGAAGCTGTAAATAATTTACAATCAGATGTAGAAAAAATTTCAATAGGATTAAATAATAAAGAAAATCAAATAACAATTAGTAATAATATTCTTTCTAACAAAAAAAAAACTATTATGATAAATACAGAACATTTTGCACTTAAAGGAAGGCATAATCTGCTAAATGCAATGGCTGCTATTACAGTTTCAGATTTGCTTAAAATTGATAATGAAGTAATCAGAGAAAGTTTTTTGACGTTTTCTGGCCTTCCTCATCGCCTAGAAAATTTTTTAAAAATTCAAGGGGTCAATTATATTAATGATTCAAAAGCTACAAATATTAATGCAGCTTATTATGCTCTTGATTCAATGCAATCACCTACAGTATGGATTGCAGGTGGTGTAGATAAAGGGAACGATTATTCTGAACTACTTCCAATAGTTAGAGAGAAGGTCAAAGCAATTATCTGTCTTGGAATTGACAACTCTAAAATTATAGAAACATTTAAGCCTGTAATTGAAATTATCGTTGAGACAGAATCTATCACTGAAGCAGTTAAAGTTGCAAATAAAATAGCCGAAAAGAAAGATAATGTTCTTCTCTCCCCTGCATGTGCAAGTTTTGACCTGTTTGATAGTTATGAGGATAGAGGAAATCAATTTAAAGAGGCAGTTAGAAGTTTATAAATGAATACAAAAAGTATAATATTTGGTGATAAAGTTTTGTTAGTAATCATTTTACTACTATCAATATTTTCTTTTTTTCCTGTTTTTTCTTCAAGTTCATATCTATCATATGTAATAGATGGTTCATCTCCAATTTTTTATTTGTTAAAACATTTTATTGTTCTTCTATTTGGACTTTTTCTTATGCTTTCAATTCAGTTAGTACCTTATAATTTTTATAGAGGTATCTCAGTAATCCTATTACCGATTGGTCTAGCATTACTAGTATACACCTTATCTATAGGAACTATTATAGGTGGTTCTGCAGCAAGTAGGTGGATAGACATTCCAATCGTTGGAATAAGTTTCCAAACTTCATCATTAGCTGCAATTATAATAATAACCTATACTGCTAGATACCTATCAAAAGTTGAAATATCAAAAACAAAATTTTCAGAAACAATAATACCACTTTGGATTCCAATATTTGCATATATATTTTTGATATTACCAGCAAATCTATCTTCAGGATTATTAATTTTTACTTCTTTAATAATTATACTTTTTATTTCAGGGGTTCCTCTATTTCATTTGTTCAAAATGTTTTTAATATTAGTTTTTTTATCAATAACATTTTTCTTTTTTGCTAAAACTTTTCCAGATAAATTTCCAAATAGAATTGATACATGGATAAGTAGAATTGAGAATTTTAATTCAAATAAAAACTTAGATGCCAGTTATCAAATAGAGAGAGCAAAAATTGCAATAAATAATGGTGGTTTAATTGGTGTTGGAGCTGGAAAAAGTGTTATGAAAAATCATCTTCCTCAAAGCAATTCAGATTTTATATTTGCAATCATTATTGAAGAATATGGGATAATAGGTGGTTCTTTGATTATTATTTTGTACGTACTAATGTTCTTCAGAATCTTGGTGATTACTCATAGAGTTAATGATAGGTTTGGAAAGATACTAGTATCTGGTCTTGGAGTTTTCATAATGCTGCAAGCATTTACCAATATCTCAGTTGCAACTCAAATTATCCCTGTTACTGGACAGAATCTTCCATTAATTAGTAGTGGTGGAACCTCCGCATGGATGACTTGTGTTTCTTTTGGGATGATTTTAAGTGTTAGCTCTTCTATAAAAAATAAAAATGGCAAAAAATAATAAATTTATAATTTCAGGGGGAGGAACAGGCGGGCATATATACCCTGCAATATCTATTGCCAAGGAGATAGGTAAAAATTTTATTGATTGTGAGTTAAAATTTATTGGGGCGAAAGGAAGAATGGAAATGAATATTGTCCCCAAACATGGATATGAAATTCAAGGATTATTGATAAGTGGATTACATAGGTCATTTACATTAAAAAATATTTTTTTACCTATTAAACTTTTTATAAGTTTTATTCAGTCTTTTCTCATAATTATAACTTTTAAACCAAATTTTGTTATTGGAACAGGAGGCTTTGCAAGCTTTCCAATAGTATTTATTTCATCAATTCTAAGAATACCAACCTTAATTCAGGAACAAAATTCGATACCTGGAATATCTAATAGACTCTTGTCTAGATTTGCCAACTATATATGTGTGGCATATGATAAAATGGAAAAATTTTTTCCTGCTAAGAATATATATAAAACAGGAAACCCAATAATGGAATCAATTAAAAATATAAACAATACTAATGACATAAAGCAAAAATTAAATTTTGAAGATAATAAGACTGTAATTTTAATTTTAGGAGGAAGCCTAGGTTCAGAAAAAATTAATAGAACAGTTGAAAAAAATATTGATTATATCATTTCTAAAGATGTAAATGTAATATGGCAATGTGGAAAAAAATACTTTAATGATTTTAAGCATTTTAAATCTAATTCAATTTATGTAACTGAATATATTGAAGATATAAATTCAACATATAACTCATCTGATATAATAATAGCTAGAAGTGGAGCATTAACACTCTCTGAATTAGCAATCGTCTCTAAGCCTTCAATTCTAATTCCCTCTCCTAATGTTGCAGAAAATCATCAATTAGAGAATGCCAAAAAAATTGAGGAAATTAATGCATGTATATGTGTTGAAGAAAAAGATCTTGATATAATCTTTAAAAATAAGCTTGATTTATTATTAAAAGATGAAAAATTAAGAAATGAACTTTCCAAGAATATATCTCAAATTGCAATGCCTAATGCATCAAGTGATATAGTTCAGCTAATAAAAAAACATTTGAGTAATGATTAATAAAAAATATTTTTTTATTGGAATTGGTGGAATAGGGATGTCATCTATTGCTCAATATCTTCATGATAAGAAAAATAATATTTTTGGATATGATAGATCAATTAATCGACCAATTAAAATTTTATTAGAAAAAGGAATCAACATTACAAATAAATTAGATTTTGAAAATGTTCCAAAATCTATGCTAAAAGAGGATGTTATAGTTATTTATACGCCTGCAGTTAGTTACGAAAATGCATTTCTGAAGTACTTTAGATCAAATGGAAACAGTATATATAAGAGGTCAGAAATTTTAGGTGAAATATCAAGTCAATCCATATGTATTGCGATAGCTGGCACACATGGAAAAACAACCACCACTGGAATAATTAGTCATCTATTTTATTCATATGGAATTCAATTCAAGGCATTTATTGGAGGAATATTAAAGGGATATGATTCAAATTATATTAACACAGGAGAAGAGTATACGATAGTTGAAGCTGATGAATATGACAGATCATTTTTAAATTTAAAACCAGATTACGCTGTAATCACCTCAATTGAAAGTGATCATCTTGATATTTATGGCAATCTAGAATCATTAAAAAATAGTTTTGAGCTTTTCTCGCAGAATGTTAATAACACATTAATTGTGGAAAAAGGAATCAACATCAATAGAGATTTCTCCTTTTCGATAACAAATGATGCAGATTATAGTATAAATAATATTAATATTCTTAAAGATGGCTTTTCTTTTGACTTTAAAACACCTAGCAAATCCTATCCAAATATTTTTACAAATGTTATTGGAAATCATAATCTGAAAAATGTTTTGTGCGCATTATCTATAATTGATCAGATAAAAGAAATTAATATTTCAGATTTACTTCAATTTCTTTCAAATTTCAGAGGTATTGAAAGAAGAATGGAAGTATATAAATTGGGCGATAGGATTATTATTGATGATTATGCACATCATCCCACTGAAATTAAATCAGTTTTAGATACTATAAAATCTAATTATGATAATAAGTCAACTGCAGTTATATTTCAACCACATCTTTTTTCAAGAACTAGAGATTTTATGGATGATTTCGCCAAGATTCTATCAAAGTTTGATGAAGTTTATCTTTTAGAAATTTATCCAGCAAGAGAAATGCCAATAAAAGGAATTAGTTCTAAAGCACTACTAGAAAAAATAAATTCCAAAAAGAAGAAAATCATAAAAAAAGAATCAATTAATGATTTAATTATTAATTCAGAGATAGAGGTTATATCAATTCTTGGAGCTGGGAATATAACAGATAATTTAAATAAAAAAATATTTACAGATGGTTAGTTTTATAAAGATGATAGGGTTACTAATTTTAGTTATAAGTCTATGTTTATTCAGTTCATTAACTGAATACGAAAATAATTTTAAAAGCGAGAACATAATTTATGAAAGCAATGGTTTTTTTGATAATAAAAAAGTTGTAGATAGTTTAATGAATAATGATTTTTTTAAAAAATTAATTAATAATAATGAGTTTCAAAAGGTTGAAAATGAGTTAAAAAAAATCAATTCAATAAAAGATATAGAAGTCTATCGTAAAAATAATATTGAACTAGGATTTAAGATTTCTGATAGAGAGCCAATTGCTTATATTTTAAATTCTAATAGTTTTCTTGATAATTCAAGCATCTTAATAGACAGAGTGGATAAAGTTATTGATAGTTTACCAAAAATATATGGATCATTAGAAAATCAAAATAGATTAAAAATTGTAAAAATTATTAGAAAGTTTAATGAAGATAGGGTATTTAAAAATAAACTTGAAAAACTATGGTATGAAAAAGATGAATTATTTATAAGAATAAAAAATCTAGATTTTGATATCAGGTTTGGAAATGTTAACAAATTAAATAATAAGTTAGAAATGCTAAAGGGTTTCTATTTCTACATATATAATGATTCACTAATGTCGAAATATGAACAAATTGATTTAGTCTACAATAATCGTTTAATAGCAATAAAAAAATAATAATATGAGTGAAAGTTATTCAGTTGGGTTAGATATAGGAACAACTAAAATTGTTGTAATAGTAGGACAGAGAAATCAATTTAACAAGGTCAAAGTCCTAGGCTTAGGAAAATCACAGAGTCTTGGAGTACATAGAGGAGTTGTTAATAATATTACCCAGACGATTCAATCAATTAAAATAGCCGTTGATGAGGCAAAATCAAAATCTAATAAAGAAATTCTTGAGGTAGCTGTAGGAATTGCAGGTCAACATATTAGAAGTCTTCAGCATAGCGACTATATAACAAGAGAAAATCCAGATGAAGTAATTAATCATAGCGATATTGATAAACTAATTGATCAAGTGTATAAACTTGTAATGCTTCCAGGTGAGGAGATTATTCATGTTTTACCTCAAGATTTTAAAGTTGATGGTCAATCAGAGATAAAAGAACCAATAGGAATGTATGGAAGCAGATTGGAGGCTAACTTTCATATTGTTGTTGGTCAAGTATCATCTATAAGAAATATAGGAAAATGTATAAAAAGTGCAGGATTAGAAATGGGAGATATAACACTTGAACCCTTAGCATCATCTGATGCAGTTTTATCAGAAGAGGAAAAAGAAGCAGGAGTAGCTCTAATTGATATTGGAGGGGGAACTACTGATGTAGCAATATTTAAAGATGGTATCATTAAACATACAGCAGTTATTCCATTTGGCGGAAATGTTATTACAGATGATATTAAGGAAGGATGTTCAATTATTGGTAATCAAGCTGAACAATTAAAAATTAAATTTGGATCAGCTTGGCCAGGAGAAAATAAAGATTCTGAAATCGTTTCTATTCCAGGCCTTAGAGGAAGAGACCCTCGAGAAATATCATTAAAAACACTTTCTAAAATTATTAATGCAAGGGTAGTTGAAATTATAGAACAAGCATATTTAGAAATTAAAAATTATGGACATGAAGATTCTAAAAAGAAATTAATTGCAGGTATTGTTTTGACTGGAGGAGGAAGTCAGTTAAGACATTTAAAGCAATTAACCGAGTATGTTACTGGTATGGATACTAGAATAGGTTTCCCAGGTGAACATTTGGCTGGAGATCAAGGTGAGTACAACCCTATATACTCAACAGCTGTTGGTTTATTAATGAAAGCAATAGAAAATGATGAAGAGGATAAGTCTCTTTTATCAAATACAACTGCAAATGATTTAGTAAATCAAGAAAGAAAAACAATTCTTACCAAGTGGGGAGAAGGTTTTAAGAAATTTATAGATAAAGTAGACAACGTTGATAATTAATAAATATTTAAAAAATGAAAACAGAAATAGATTCAAATTTTAGTTTCGATTTGCCAAAAAATAAAAGCAATGTAATGAAGGTTATGGGAGTGGGAGGAGGAGGAAGTAACGCAGTAAATCACATGTATAAACAAGGAATTAAAGGTGTTGATTTCATTGTTTGTAATACTGACTCTCAAGCTTTAGAGGAAAGTCCTGTTCCAAATAAGATTCAGCTTGGCGCAAATCTAACTGAAGGTCTTGGCGCCGGTGCTAATCCTGAAATAGGTAAACTTGCTGCTCTGGAAAGTTATGAAGAATTAAAGAATTTATTGGAAACTCAAACAAAAATGCTATTTATTACTGCAGGTATGGGTGGGGGAACAGGAACGGGCGCTGCTCCAATCATTGCTGAAATGGCTAAAGAATTTGATATTCTAACTGTAGGAATAATCACTATTCCGTTTAGTTTTGAAGGAAAGAATAGAGAATTACAAGCTACTAAGGGATTAGAAAAACTTAAGAGATCTGTAGATTCGTTAATAATAATAAACAATAATAAGTTAAGAGAAGTTTATGGAAATTTAGGGTTCAAAGAAGGTTTTTCTATGGCAGATAAGGTTTTAGCAACTGCTGCAAAAGGTGTAGCTCAAGTAATTACACATCATTACACTCAAAACATAGATTTAAAAGATGCAAAAACTGTTTTATCAAACAGTGGAACTGCTATAATGGGATCATCTTTAGCGAGTGGATCTAATAGAGCAAATGAAGCAGTTATAAAGGCACTAGATTCGCCATTGCTTAATGATAACAAAATTGAAGGAAGTAAGAATGTTTTATTATTAATTGTTTCAGGAGCTGAGGAAATTACAATTGATGAGATAGGTGAGATAAATGAGCACATTCAAAATGAAACAGGTAACAATGCTAATATAATTATGGGAGTAGGTGAGGATCTCGAGTTAGGAAATAATATTTCAGTTACTGTAATTGCTACTGGATTTGGTGATGAAAGACAAAACAATCTACTTAATTCTGAAGTAAAAAAAGTCATATATACTTTAGATCAAGATCATCCATTTGAAAAAAAATTAAATAATAAAGAAGAAAATTTAGATAATATTAATGATAGATTTTCGTCTTTTGATAATGATATATCTCAGGATGATTCACAACAAAAGAAAATTGATAGCGAAATCACTGAAATATTGAGAAACATAGATATGAGTTATGAAATCATAAGTCCTGAAAATGAAAGTATTAATATTAATAATATTGAATTAAATGATATTGAGTATGTAACTTCTGAAAATGAAAATATTAATCTCAATAATATTGAATTAAATGATATTGAGTATTTAAGTCCTGAAAATCCTTTTGATAACGAAAGTGAAATTACATTTGGTCTTTTTTCTGATCAAAACTATAAAAATGAAGAATTATCCGAATCTGATAATTTTAAAAATGAAATAAATAGTACTCAAGAATTATCCGAATCGAATCATCAAGAAGAAGATGTTGAATTTATTAAAATGGATCTTGATTATGAAATTAGTGAAGAGTTTAATGCTGTTGAAAATAAAATATATAATGGAGAAGAACTTGAAGTTAAAATTGAAAAATCAGAAAATGTTTTTGAAAAGCCAATAGATAATGAAATAGAAGATGAAAACATTCTTAGAAGACAAAATTTAAAAAAATATAATTATGTGTTTAAAAATAAAAACTCTTCAGTGGAGGAATTAGAAAAAGTCCCGGCTTATAAAAGAATGGGAATTGAAATAGTTGATTCAAAAAATAAAAGTGATGATATACTTTCTAAAACTATTCTAAATGAAGATAATAAGTTAGAAATTCCAGATGTAAATACATATCTTCATGATAACGTAGACTAATATGAAAATAGAAGATAAAATTAATGAATCTATTAAAGATTCAATGAAAAAAAAAGATACCGTTAGATTAGATTCTTTAAGGGCAGTTAAATCTGCAATATTACTCGAAAAAACTAAAACCGGTTCTAATGACAAAATTGATGAATCTATTATTTTAAAAATTCTTCAAAAACTAGTAAAGCAAAGAAATGATAGCGCAAAAATATATAATGAGCAGAAAAGAGATGAATTGGCAAATGTTGAAATTCTACAAGCAAATATAATTTCAGAATTCTTACCCCAACAATTAAGTGAATCAGAATTATCTTTTATTATTGATTCCGTAATAAAGGAATTTAGTGCAACCTCTATGAAAGATATGGGAAAAGTAATAGCTGCAGTTAATCAGAAAGTCTCAGGAAAAGCTGAAGGTAGAATTATTGCACAAATTGTAAAAAGTAAATTGATGAATTAGATAGATTAACTTAAATTATAATCTTAAGTTACTCCATGCATTGAATTATCTTTTTTCTTAAACTCTTCTTCTTTCACTATTTCTATTAATCTATAACAAAAGAAATAAATATCTTCAAATGAAGTATATAGAGGAGTTAAAGCTATTCTAATAATATCATTAGGTCTGTAGTCAATAATTATTTTTTTTGATTTTTTTTTAGTAGGGGAAATCAAACTTTTTGAAATTCTCCATGCTTCTTTATGTTTAATTGAAATGTGGGAACCTCTCTCATTTTTATTTTCAGGAGTTATCAATTTAAAATTTAAAATTTCTAAATCTTCTTTATATATGGTGAGAAAAAAATTAAATAATTTTTCAGACTTATTTTCCAATTTTTTTGTTGAAGCATCCATTGTTATATCAAGTGATGTCTTTAGAGATGATAATGAAAGTATATGAGGTGTCCCATTAGAGAATTTATTCATAGAACTAGATTCTTCATATTTTTCAGAAAAGTTAAATGGATTATTATGGCTAAACCATCCTCTTATTGGTGATTTTAATTTATCAATTTCAGTTTTTCTAACATATATAAATGCTGGGGATCCTGGCCCTCCATTTAAATATTTGTATGTACATCCAATAGCATAGTTTAACTCATTTTTACTCATATTTATATCAATTGCCCCTATAGAATGGCTTAAATCCCATATAACAATAATATCATTTTCCTTGCAAAATCTATTTACTTCAATCATTGGGTATCTATAAGAACTTTTATATGTAACATGAGAAAGAACTAGAATTCCTTTTTTCTTAAGAATAAATTTTTTAAGATTATTAATATTTGGAATTGTATCGTTATCATAATTTAAAATATTAAAACCTATATTATAATCTTTAGAAATTCCCTCACATATATATATATCAGATGGATAATTAAGACTATCAGTTGATATGTTCTGTATGTGTTTATTAGCATCTAATATGCTCTTAATTAGTTTATAAAGATTATTTGATGTTGAACTACCTACATAAATTTCTTCATCTTTAGAGTTTACAATAGCCGATATTTTTTTTGATACTTTTTTTGGAAGATCAATCCAACTTTTATTCCAACTAGAAATTAGATCATTTCCCCATTCATTTATTACAGTATTATTTAAATTACCTATTGTATTCCTGGGTAACAAACCCAAGGAGTTTCCATCTAAATAAATTGTATTATTGGGAATAATAAATTCTTCTCTAAATCTTGAGAGTTTATCATTTAAGTCCAGATCAATTGCTGTCTTTTTTAGTCTATCCATATATTATAAATTTTCTTTACCCATTCTAAATACATAATTCCGCTTGGGTGAAGATTATCATCTGCAATTAGGGCAGGTTGATAAATTGCTCTTCTAGATATTTCAGTTACGTCAACATATTTTAGACCATTAATATTTGCAAAGCTTTTTAAGATATTGTTAAAGATATTAATCTCATTAGATATTTTATTTCTATCAAAATTAACTCCGAAAGGGGATGAACCCCAATCAGGTATTGAAATTATTAAAACATTACCATTTTTGGTTTTTAAATTATTTATTTTAATTAATAGTTTATTTAAATCATTTCTAAATTCATCAACAGGTCTTGAGTTAAATTGATTATTTACTCCAATCAGAAGTGAAACATAATCATATTTTATTTCAAAACTACTAGACTCAATTGTATTAATTAAATCAGAAGTTTTCCATCCAGTTTCAGCTATTATTCTTGGATTCAAGAAGTTATAGCCATTTTCATTGGCAAATATCCTAAATTGATTAGGCCATCTTTGATCTTCACTAACTGCTTCACCTATTGTATAACTATCTCCTAATGCTAAAAGAGTTAATGGAGTATTAGATGAAGTAATATTACTTCCTATATTAGTTCTTTCATCTAAATTACTAGATTCTGTGTCCTCACTTTCAGCCGCAACATTAATAGTAATAATATTTTCTTCATCATAATTATTTGATTCGTGACATCCAAAGAAAAATATTGTAAAAAAACTTATTATTAATGTTTTGTATAAAAATTTCATAGCTCCGATAAATATAAAGATTTATAACAAGTCTTTATTTTAGTAAATCAATAGCTTTATTATAATCTGTAGATTTAAAAATAAAGCTTCCTGCAACAAGAACATCAGCTCCCAAAGACTTTAGCATTTCAAAGTTAGTTTCATTAACACCTCCGTCAATTTCAATAATAGCAGATGAATTTCTTGAACTAATTAAATTTTTAAGTTTTTCAAGTCTACTGTATGTTTTTTCAATAAATTTTTGTCCTCCAAAACCTGCATGTACTCCCATTAAACAAATTAAATCAACATCGTTAATATAGTCTTCTATCCTACTTATTGGAGTATCAGGATTAATTGCAATTCCAGATTTAATATTTGATTGATGAGTCTTATCTATAATTTTATTTAATTTATTAGTTGCCTCGACATGAACAGTTAGAATATTTGAGCCTAATTCGATAAACTTATCAATATATCTTTCGGGCTTAGTAATCATCAAATGAACATCTAATGGTTTCTTTGTCATTTGTCTAATTGATTTGACTATAGGCATCCCAAATGATATATTAGGTACAAATACACCGTCCATAACATCTAGATGAAACCAATCAGCATTACTTTCATCGATGTCTTCACACTCTTTTGAAAGATTGGCAAAATCTGCTGCTAGGATTGATGGTGCAATTTTTACAGGCATTAAACAATTTTTTTAAATATAAAATTTATATAAATACTTAAATAAAAATTGTCTTTAAAGTTATAAACACAAATAGTTTATGTTTTACCCTAGATATGTTTTTAGAATTTTACTTCTGGAAGTATGTTTTAGTCTTCTAATAGCTTTTTCTTTTATTTGTCTAACTCTTTCTCTTGTTAGATCAAATGTCTCACCAATCTCTTCAAGTGTCATTGCATGTTGATTTCCAAGACCAAAATATAATCTTACTACATCAGCTTCTCTGGGAGTAAGAGTATCTAGAGCTCTTTCGATTTCAGTTCTAAGGGATTCATGAAGAAGTTGTCTATCTGGATTTGGTGACTCACCACTGTTGAGAACATCATATAAGTTAGAGTCTTCACCTTCAACAAGGGGTGCATCCATGGATACATGTCTACCCGAATTTTTTAGTGATTCCTTAACATCATTGACAGTCATGTCAAGTTCTTTAGCTATTTCTTCTGCAGAAGGGGCTCTCTCGTGTGCTTGCTCAAGAAAAGCATAGGTCTTATTAATTTTATTGATTGATCCAATCTTATTAAGAGGAAGTCTTACTATTCTAGATTGTTCAGCTAAAGCTTGAAGAATAGACTGTCTAATCCACCATACTGCATATGAAATAAACTTAAATCCCCTGGTTTCATCAAATCTTTGAGCAGCTTTTATTAAACCTAAATTACCTTCATTTATTAAATCTGGGAGTGTTAATCCTTGATTTTGATACTGTTTAGCAACCGAAACAACAAATCTTAAGTTAGCTTTTGTAAGTTTCTCAAGAGCAAATTGGTCTCCTTTCTTAATTCTTTGAGCTAATTCAACCTCTTCCTCTGCAGTAATTAAGTCTACCTTGCCAATTTCTTGAAGATATTTATCTAACGAGGCAGTCTCTCTGTTAGTTACTTGTTTTGTTATTTTAAGTTGTCTCATAGATTATAGTATGCCACAAAAATTGTTCCAAAATGAAAAAAAAATTATTTTCTTTCAAGAAGAACCTTTCTAGAAACTTTTTGTTTTCTGGTTCTTTTATCAATACCTAGGTATTTTACTTCAATTTGATCACCTATGTTAAGGTATTCAGTAACTTTCTCAACTCTTTCCCAAGCAATTTCTGATACATGAAGAAGAACCTCTTTTCCAGGAACAAATTCAACTACAGCACCAAAATCAAGAATTTTTACAACAGTTACTTTATAAACCTCATCGATAACGGGTTGAAAAATTATATTTTTTATCCTCTCAATTGCATTATCAATTTTTTCTTGATCAACTCCTAAAATTTCAACAATACCAACTTCATCTTTTTCATTAATTACAATTGTTGTATCACTCTCTTTTTGAAGTTCTTGAATCATTTTTCCTCCAGGACCTATAACTGATCCAATAAAATCTTTTGGGATTTCCATATTCACCATCTTTGGCGCATGTGGTTTTACTGTATCATTTGCTATTTGAATAGAACTATCAAGTTTTTCAAGTATTTCTAATCTTCCTTTTTTAGCTTGTTGTAATGCTTCTACAAGAATTTCATATTTTAATCCCTTTATTTTAATATCCATTTGACATGCTGTAATACCATCTTTGGTTCCTGTTACTTTAAAGTCCATATCTCCAAGATGATCTTCATCGCCTAAGATATCTGATAGCACAGCATATTTATCACCTTCACTAATAAGACCCATAGCTATACCTGAAACATTACTTTTGATTTTTATTCCTGCATCCATTAGTGCAAGTGATCCAGCACATACTGATGCCATTGAAGATGAACCGTTTGATTCTAATATCTCGGATACAATTCTTACAGTGTAGGGGCAATCTTCTGGCATTACTTTTTCAAGCGCCCTTTGAGCTAGCATTCCATGCCCAATTTCCCTTCTGGATGTTCCTCTTAGAGGTCTAGCTTCTCCAGTAGAAAAAGGAGGAAAGTTATAATGTAAATAGAATGTTTCTTCAGACTGGTTAGTCGGCATATCTATCATATTTACTTCTCTGCTTGTTCCAAGAGTAACGGATGCAAGAGATTGTGTTTCACCTCTAGTAAAAACTGCAGAGCCATGAGTAGAAGGAAGATAGCCTACTTCAGTCCATATATCTCTAATATCTTCAGTTTTTCTTCCATCTAGCCTAGTACCATCATTTAAAACTAGGTCTCTAATTGCTTTTTTCTGTGCCTTATTAAAGTAGTTAGTGATTAAATCTTTCTTCTCTTCTAATATTTCATCATCATATGATTCAATAAGTTCTTCTTTTAATAACCCAAAAGATTCGCTTCTTTCGTTTTTAGAAAGACCTTTCTTAGCTATATCGTATGATTTTTGATATATTTTTTCTGAAATTTCAGCTTCCAGTTCAGCATCTTCTTCTGCACGTTCATAATCTCTTTTATCAGAGCTAATACCAACATCTTTAATAAGATTTTTTTGAGCCTCTATATGTCTTTTTATTTCATCATGAGCAAATTTAATAGCATCTGCCATTTCTTCCTCGGATATTTCATTAAACTCTCCCTCAACCATTACAACAGAATCAATGGTAGCACCGACCATAATATCAATATCACTTTCTGTTAATTGACTTCTAGATGGATTAATAATAAAATCACCCTCAATTCTAGCAACTCTTACCTCAGAAATTGGACCGTCAAAGGGTATATCTGATAGAGAAATAGCTGCAGAGGCTGCTAGTCCAACTAATGCGTCAGGCATTACATTTTCATCGCTTGACATTAGTTGAATCATTACTTGAGTTTCTGAATGATAATCTTTTGGAAAAAGAGGACGTAAAACTCGATCAACTATTCTCATTGTTAGGATTTCTTCACTACTTGGTCTAGCTTCTCTTTTAAAGAAACCACCAGGAAATCTTCCAGCGGAAGCAAATTTCTCTCTGTAATCAACAGTTAACGGAAGAAAGTCTAGTGATGAAGCTCCATAACTTGATACAACAGTCGATAAGAGCATACAATTTCCCATTTTTACAACTACAGAACCATGGGCTTGTTTAGCAAGTTTACCTGTTTCGATAGTAATTTCTCTACCATCAGTTAAAGTTATAGTTTGTGAAAAAGGTTTTGGAATCATATATTTTAGTATTGGTTATTTATTTTTGTTGTGTGAAGCCTAGACAACCAAACTAAAATCTTATTTTCTGATACCTAGTTTTTTAATTATTTCACGGTATCGATCAATATCTGTTTTTTTTAGATACTCAAGTAAGTTTCTTCTTTTACCTACCATTTTAACAAGTGATCTCTCAGTATTAAAGTCTTTTGCATTAGATTTCAAATGGTCTGATAAGCTTTCAATTCTTTTTGTAAAAAGTGCAATTTGGCTTTCAGAAGATCCAGTATCTTTCTTGTTTTTACCAAACTCTTTAAAAATTATATCTTTCTTAAGTACTGTCATTCAATTATTTTTGAGCCGCAAATATAATAGAATATATTTAGAAAAGTAAATAATTATTCATATTTACGAAGAGGTCTATTTTGAATTAAATCTATATAAAGATTGACATTTTTCTTTAAATCTTTTCTATGTGTTATAAAATCAATAAATCCTTTTTCAAGTAAAAACTCGCTTTTTTGAAACCCTTCAGGTAAATCCTTACCAGTAGTATCTTTAACTACTCTAGGACCAGCAAATGCAATTAGTGCTTTAGGTTCAGCTATATTAATATCTCCAAGCATTGCAAAAGAAGCAGTAGTTCCGCCAGTGGTTGGATCTGTACATAATGATATATATGGGAGTTTTGCCTCGGATAAATCATTTAATCTTGCTGAAGTCTTTGCCATCTGCATCAATGAAGTAGCAGATTCCATCATTCGAGCACCTCCTGATTTTGAAATAATAATCAATGGACATTTCATTTTAATTGCATAATCTATTGATATTGAAATTTTTTCTCCAACTACAGATCCCATAGAGCCACCAATAAATTTAAAGTCCATGCATGCTATTACAACATTTTTGCCAAATGATTTACCATATCCAACTCTAATTGCATCCTTAAGCTTTGTTTTATCCTGCGCATCTTTCAACCTATCTGAATATTTTTTTTGATCATTAAATTTTAAAAAATCAGTTGATGTGATTTTGGAACCCAATTCTTTAAATTTATTGTCAAAAAGAATTTCAAAATATTCTTTACTCCCAATATGAACATGATAGTCATCTTCTGGACTAACATACATATTGTTAGCAAGCTCTTGTGTTTCTATTACTTTTCCAGTTGGAGTTTTATACCAAAGACCTGCAGGAATATCTTTTTTTTCTTCAGTTTTAGTATTAATATTTTTATTTGTTCTTTTGAACCAACTCATCTTCTTTCAATTTAATCTAAGGTATTGATATTATTTAAGTCTTCAAAAGCTTTAATTAACCTAGCTTTAAAAGTCTTTTCACCTTGTCTTAGCCATGCTCTTGGGTCGTAGAATTTTTTATTAGGATTCTCATCTCCTTCAGGATTTCCTATTTGGGACATAAGGTATTCTTTTTTTTCAATCATATAATCTCTAATACCTTCTGTAAAAGCAAATTGAAGATCTGTATCAATATTCATTTTAATAACGCCATAATCAATAGCCTCTCTGATTTCATTAACTGAAGAACCTGAACCTCCATGAAAAACAAAATCAAGAGAGTTTTCAGGTATATTAAATTTGTTTGAAACATATTCTTGAGAGTTTTTAAGAATTTTAGGAGTTAGTTTTACATTGCCAGGTTTATATACTCCATGAACATTTCCAAAAGCTGCAGCTATCATAAAGTTATCACTAATAGATATAAGCTCAGAATAAGCATAGGCTACTTCCTCAGGCTGTGTATATAATTTTGATGAATCTATGTCAGTATTATCAACACCATCTTCTTCACCACCTGTTACTCCAAGCTCAATTTCTAGTGTCATATCAAGATCTGACATCCTTTTAAGATATTCTTTACAAATACTAATATTTTCTTCAATTGGTTCTTCTGAAAGATCAATCATATGAGATGAAAATAGTGGATATCCATTTTTTTTATGAAAATCCTTCCCATATTCGAGTAATCCATCTATCCATGGAAGTAATTTCTTCGAGCAATGATCAGTATGAATTACTACTTTAGAATTATACTCATCAATAACTTTGTGAATGTGGTATGCACCAGCAATCGATCCTGATATTGATGAGTTAAAACCATTATTTGGCATACCTTTTCCAGCAATAAATTGAGAACCACCACTAGAAAATTGAATTATAACTGGACTATTAAGCTCAGATGCAGTTTCTAGTACTGAGTTTATAGTATTTGTTCCAGATACATTAATTGCTGGTAAGGCAAATTTTTTCTTTTTAGCAAGTTTATAAATTTGCTGATTTTGTGTTCCGTAGAGAAAATTATTTTTCAAGATTAATGTTTGTTAAATTTTGTCAAAAATATTAAACTTATTTTTAAAATGGGTAATTAATTCCAATATTAAATACAGCTTTGTTAAGGCTGAAATCTTTGAACCACCTATTATTTTTCTCATTAGCTGGGTTGTATGTTTTAAAACCTGTATCTAATCTTAAAACAAAAAAATTAAAATCATATCTTAAACCAAACCCTGATCCAATTGCTAATTCACTTAAATCTGATAGTCCGTTAAATTTCATTGATTCATCATCAATATTATCATTAACATTCCAGATATTTCCTAAATCAATAAAAAATGCACCATTAAGATTTCCTGAAATTTTATTTCTATACTCAAAATTAAATGCAACTTTGAAGTTAGCTTCATTAAACTCATTAATATTATTACTGCTTCCCGGTCCAAGCTTATATGCCTTCCAAGCTCTATTGTCATTTGATCCTCCCGCATAGTATGATCGAGTAAATGGAATATAATTTGAGTTTCCATATGGTATAGCAATACCTGTAAATGCTCTTAACGCAAAAACATTTCCATTATCAAGTAAAAAATGTTTTATATAATTAACTTCAACTTTAGTATACTGTGAGGGTAAAATA
Organism: Flavobacteriales bacterium; assembly: GCA_004213645.1. Lineage (GTDB taxonomy): Bacteria > Bacteroidota > Bacteroidia > Flavobacteriales > Flavobacteriaceae > Marisimplicoccus. The sequence goes on from SGZF01000006.1 coordinate 47,558, forward strand.
TTTGAAATTTCAACTTTATTGTTAGAGTTTAAATTTCCACCTCTTAATAATTCGTTAAATAGATTCCCAACCATTTCAAATTTAAATCTTAATTGAGAAAAATCTTCATCTAAAAAGTTTTCTTGAGTATTTTTGTTTAGTGTAAATGAAGATCCAACAATTAAATTATTTTCAGTTAATCTTTCCTTTCTTTCAAGAATTGAACTTACATCTTTATAAAATTCTGTATCGTTATTTAATGTTGTTTGATTGCTAAGAACTTGAGTCATGAATGAATTGGATCCTTCGGGAATTGTTAAGTCACCATTCTGATTAACAAGAGACTCATCAAGATTATATAAAGATGCTATATAGTTTAATTTATCATATGAGTTCTTGTATACATTAAAGTAATTAGATATATTTTGATTATTTACATATTCAAAATCTAAAAATTTAAAATTTATCCTTGTGTATCTAGAAGGATTCCAATTAACTTCATATACACCACTATAATACTGTTTATCTAATCCAATATTCTTTTGAACGGTAGAACCAATTATTAGATTGGTTAAAGGATTCATTTCTTTTTTTATAAATTTCTCTGTGTTAAAAGGGAGAATTACTCTAGGAATTCTCAGGTTAAGATTTCCTCCTAATTCAAATAAATTAAAAAAAGTATCATCAGGATTGCCAATATCTCTGGATGATCCAATAGAATTATTAAGATTTAATGATAAATTTTCGGTACCTCTAAAAATATTTCTAATGTTAAAATTAGTACCAAATGAAATACCAAAGTCTTCAATATTAGAATGAGTAAAATCTAGATCAAATCCGAGGCTAAATCTATCTCTAGGTAGAAGATAGATTGAAGCATTAATAGAATCCTTAACCTCATCTAAAATAATTCTTGGATATTTAAATGCTCCAGAATTCGAAAAGTATCGTGAAGTTAGAAGCCTTTTATTTTCATTATAATTCTCTCCTTTTTGAAAAAAAATTGGTTCTGTTAGAGATTTAGGAGAATAATTAAGAATACCTTTAGAGAAAATTTTAACTCCCTTATATTCAATTGAGTCTGTATATGAATCTATATTAGATAGTTCATTTATCGATTCAACAAATATATTTATATCTTTTATTTTTTTAATCTTATATATATCTGATTCATTTTGATTATTAATGTTTAACACTAAGGGTATTTTCTTTTTTAATCCTGAGCTATCAATTAAAACATTATAATTAATACTTCTTTGTTGAAAATTATAAATACCATTGTTTTTGAATAAGTTAATAAGCCTATCTCTTTCAAGGATAAGCTTATTTATTGAGAAATATTCTTCCTGTTTGAGATAACTCTCTTTAGAACTATTTCTAATTAATGAATCAATATCTTTTGACTTAACATTAATTCTTATAGAATCGATTAGATATCTTTGATTCTTTAAAACTTTATATTTTAAAACAACTTGATTATTAGATATAATAGTATCAACTATAATTTTTGAGTCAAAATAACCCTCATTCTTATAGTATTGTTCAAGTCTTTGAATATTATTATTAACCTTAACTTCTGATAATCTTACAGGTTTTGTTCCTAAATTTTTAAGAAAATTATTAAATGATTTATTGTAATTCTTTAACTGAATTACTTGTTTGTTTGATAATATTTTATTGAGTTTTTTGTTTCTGTTGGGTCTTTTATTTATCCATAATTCAAAATTATCATCTGGATTTTCACTTGCAAGGTTATAGACATATAGACCAATAGGATAACCAAATAATTTACCTGATATTGAGGATGGTTGAATAAGAAATCTTTCAGGACTTCTTTTAACTAGACTATCATTAATTTCAAAAAGATTTTTTGTGAGAATAGGCTCATTATATTTTTCATAAATATTTGAGCTACAACCATTAACAATGATTATTAAAAATAAATTAATTATGAAAAAATACTTTTTTGAAAGCAACTTTAGTTTTTTACTAAATTACATTTTTTAGATTAATAATTTCTTTGTCTAGTTATTTCAAAAGCCACTGCAGAGAAAGCAACTGAAACATTTAAAGAGTCAATCTTTTCACTAATTGGGATCTTAAGTGTTTCATTTGATAAATTTATTATGCTCTTTGAGATGCCTTTATCCTCTGAACCTAATATGATTGCTAAAGATTTTGTAAAGTCAAATTCATAAATCGGTTTATTAGCTTTTTCAGACATACCTACTATTTTAATGTCTAACGAATTTAGATGCATTATTGCATCCTTTAAATTACTAACTCTTGCTATTGGTATTTTAAAAACACCTCCAGAAGAGGCTTTAACAACCTCAGAATTTATTGGTGCTGAATTATTTTGAGCGATAACTATTCCACTGATGTTTGCAGCAACTGAGGTTCTTATTATTGCGCCAAAATTTCTTGTGTCTGTAATTCCATCTAACAAAAGATAGGTTTGAGATATATCTTTCTGATATGTTGATTCTAGTAATTCCTCAATTGACAGAAGTGATACAGGTGAGAGTATTGCTACTGCACCTTGATGATTTTTATCTGAAAACTTTCTAAACTTTTCTTTAGGTACATATGAAAATTTAATACTTTTTCTTTCTAATAACTTCAATAATGAGCTAAACAAACTGCTTTGATTAGAATTAGATTTAAGTAAATAAACTTTACTTATATCCTTTGATGATTCTATTGCTTCAATTATGCTTCGAATTCCGTAAATCTCAACTTGTTCTTTCATATGTAAAAAAAAAGGAGGTTTAAAAAACCTCCTTTTAAGTTAATAATTATTTGATAATGTTAGAAACAGATATTCAAATCTTTATTCGTCTCAGAAGGACTTGTTCCATCTGAAAGAGCTGTTTGAGCATTATTACCATTAACATCAACAAATTCTAGTTGATAAGTTACCTCACTATCCCATGCACCTCCTTGGAAGGAAATGTTTAGTGTTTGAGTACCATCAAGCGTAAATGATGTACTTGCTGATGCTCCACTACTGAAGCCAAATACATTATCTACTCCATCAATTGTATAAGTAACTGTTGCACCATTCCAACCATCACCCCAGCTATCCTGTCCATTTAGTGTGTAAGATCCAGCTGGAGGAGTTCCACCTGCAGGTACTTTACAGCCAATTACTACAGCATATCTATATGGAGAATTCCAATAAAATTGTGTCACCGAACCGGTAACATTGTTTCTTGAAAATGTTCTACCATCAGTTAGGGTCATAACAAATCTAAAAGTTACAACGTCATTTCCAGAGAAACTCGAAATTCCCATTGTTGACAACGCTTGATTAAGGGTAACAGAAACATCAAACCTAGGAAGTCCAAATTCACCATCGTACATGTCGGACAATGCCCAAGATTGATGAAGTGATTCTGATCCTCCGTTCATAGATAATAAAAGATCTACTTTTGAAACTAAATCAATAGTTTCCGCATGAGGCTCTAATGTAGCTGTCCAAATTGATGACTCTGGAGTTGATGCTTGATATTCACCTACTTGAGTAATCATTCTCAATATAGTGCCATATTCAAAATTATTAAACATGTAATCAATCATCATTTCCTCTCCCATGTATTCATCACGAAAGTCAGTTTTAGCACATGATGAAACTAAAATTATTAAACTAAGATATATATATATTTTTTTCATAGTGTTTATTTTTAGTCGACCGAAGGGCCATTAGTATTCCAAAATACTCTTTGTGCTAAATCAGTTTTCTGATTAACATTTGAGTTTCTACCAGCATGATTACTTGGATAAAACATAGATAAAGGAAATTGTCCAGGGTTCAGCTCAATAGTTGGCTGAAGATTCTTAGGATATCCTGTTCTTCTATACAAGTTATATGCATCTATTCCATTCCCAACTTGAGTTATCATAAACTCTTCTGCCCACATTTCTAGCTTACCATCTAAAGAGGCAGCTGTCCATTCAGAGGCAAAGGCAGCAATGTATTCGTCAATATCTGCTTGAGATATATCTGGAGCACCTGTAATATCATCTACTTTATTCATAAATGATTCAATTCCAGCTAGTGTTCCAGCAGTAGGATCACCACCAGTATTTACAGCAACTTCAGCATCGAAGAAGTTCATCCATGATGATAAAATTATAGGTGTAATTCCAGCACCACCGGATCCATCATTAAGGTACTGTGGAACAAATTCTCCACTATCGTATGATCCACCAGATGGGTAAATACCAGAAAGAGCTCTTCGAGATTGATCTGGGTTTATACCACTATCATCTCCGTGATCTCGTCCCCAATATCCTTCAGGTAATCCGCAATATAATCCATATGCAATTCTGTGAGGCTCAATGAAAAAGCCTGGAACAGCACATTGAAGTAAAACTTCATCTGAAGGTGCATCGATTCCTGGTGTATCACCTTGTTGTCTATAAATAAGGTAGTTTATTCTAGGATCTCTAACTCCACCTCTTCCGACCATTAACCTATTCATAAGCCAATTTGATTGGAAATCTGAGGCACCATTGTCCGTATAATTTGATCTGTAAATAGGAGATCTAGTGTCAGGATTGGAAACATTCGTTCCCCATTGGAACTGAAAGTCGTCTGCACTTGAAGTTATATAGTTGCTTATTGAATTATATGATGAGTAATCACCCATATTTAAATAAGCTTTTTTCTTAATACTGTTAGCGGCTCTTATCCATTTTTGGGCATCACCTCCGTAATACATGTCGTATTGAGGTCCAGAACCACCAGCGTTAAAGTTAGCAATTGCAGAATCTAATAAGCCTAAAGCAGCTTGATAGACAGCTTGACCTCCATCTGATGATGGATTTAAGTTTTCTGATCCTTGCAATGCTTCAGTGTAAGGGACATCTCCAAAATAATCTACAAGACTAATATAAATATATGCCTGAAAAACTTCGCCCATACCAACGTAATATGAAAGGGTAGCTTCTTCAGCAAGAATAGTCATAAGTCTTATGTCTTCCATTATTCCTTGATAAGCGTTAGACCATACACCATCCCATGCAATAGGGGTGTAAGCGTTATCATAATCACGGAAAAAGTCGTGAAGTTGTCTTGTTAATCTTAATCCAGGACTACCCAATTCATCTACAAAATATGCGAAATCTTCTTGGATTGCATTAATAAATAAATCAGCACTTGCCTGGTCTGGTCCTAAAGCATTAGGATTTGCAGTTAAGTCTAGTTCAGTAGTCTCACATGATGTAAAAACTAAAACACCTATTAGAGATAAAATTGAAAGTTTTGTAAAATTTTTCATAATTTTTTAAATTTTATTATTAAAACGTAAATTTTAAACTTACACCATATCTCCTTGCACTTACTCCATTGAAATATTCAAATCCAGATCCATTTCCTACACCGAGTCCGGCAATGTTTGGATCAAAATTACTTGCTTCAGGCATATTGTATGCATCATACCACAAATTAAAACCTTGTGCTGAGATTGATGCCATTCCAAATGGTGTTCTTTCCAACCATTCTTTAGGTATATCATATGTTAATGATAATTCACTTAATCTTAGAACACTTGCATCCCATGTTTCAAGCTCTGAAGCATAAAATATTGTGCTAAAAGTAAAAGTAGAGGCACCAACCATTTTATTATTTGGAGAAGAATCAGATAATACTCCAGGTAATAAAAATGTTAGCTCTCTATTAAAGTTAGGTCCCGCTGTATCAGTAGTTAAACCTCTCGAAAGCATTGTAGAGTTAAATGCAGAGTACATGTCACCTCCGATAGTTGCATTAAATAAGAAATTTAACGAAAAATTACCATAAGATATTGTATTGCTAATGTTTGCAATAAAGTCTGGGTTTGAATCCCCAATTAAAGCATATGGATTATTCTTGTAATCAGTATCATTATTTGTAGCATATGTTCCATTACCTTCAACAATTGGAGCACCCTGACTATCTCTAGCCACACTGGTTCCAATCATAGATGTAAGTGGAAGGCCAGCAATTGCTGCATTTCCTAGATTAGAAAATCCTGCATAAATAATTTGATCTGTATCATCACCTAAATCTTCAACTATTGATTGTGAAGACATGTAGTTAAATGTAGTATTCCAATTAAGCTTTTCACCTCTTAGCCAATCAGCAGAAAGATCAATTTCCCAACCTTTTGTGCTTATTTCACCAATATTTGTGCTTGTTGATGAATATCCAGTTGCTGGATCTAAAGGTCTTGATATAATCAGATCAGTTGTATTTCTATCATAATATGAAACTTCAGCTGATAATCTGTTATCAAAGAGGTTTGCTTCTATACCAAATTCAAGCTCAGCTAGTAATTCAGGTTTTAAACCTGTATTACCTAATTGTGAACCAGAACTGTTAGTAATAACATTTGTACCGCCAACTCTAAAGTCTTGAACATCTAAGTTTAATGTAGATGCAATAGGATATCCAGTAGGGAAAGTTGCAGATGTTCCATAACTTGCTCTTACTTTAAGGAAATCTATTGGAAGCTCACCAAAATCAAATAAAGAAGTAGGAACTATTGCAATACTAGCAGATGGATAAGTAATTGATCTAAAATCTTCATAAAGATTCGATACCCAGTCAGTTCTTGTAGCAAGAGTTATGAAAAGGTAATCGTCATAATCAAATGAAGCTTGTCCAAATAAACCAAGTATGTTTCTTTTGGAATAGTATTCTATTTCTTCTTGAGAATTAAAGTTATAATGTCTAAATATCCCAAATACATTTTGACCGGTACTTCTAACACCGTTTCTATCATATTCTACTGAATTTGATGTAGCACCAATATTAAATGTAGCACCCCACAAATCATCGAGTTCATAATCACCATTTATTGATATTTGATGATTAAATATAGTGTTAGTATTGTTCCATTTTTCATAAACTCCAGTTCTATCTTCAGTAGTACCTGTTTGTCCACCTTTGTTAGACTGACTTACGTTGTCTTCTGAGTATACATCATAACCGTATCTATATTGAATATTTAAATTATCATTAAAATCATATTGAATACTAGTTCCACCATATGTTCTTTGTGTGTTTTGTCTATCTTCAGAATTATTCAAAGTCCATAAAGGATGCTGAATAGCATTACTAGGATAGTAATAAATTGAAGATTTAGTAATTGGATTTTCGTATGGTAATTCAGTAATACTTAATTGACGTGGAGTAAAGAAAACCACATCATAAAGTGAGTTAGCTCCAGCAGTTCCACCATATGCAGATGCAATTGGTGGTGACTTAAATCTAGTATTAGAATAATTTAATGTACCATTAACAGTAAGCCTATTTGAAAGCGACATTCTACCACCAAAACTAAGAGTATTTCTTCTTAAGTTGTTATTAGGCGTAAATCCTTCATCATCCAAATTTCCATAGTTTACATTGTATGAAATTTTACCGTCGTCACTTTGCCCTCTAAAGTTAACATTTGTATTTAAAATACTTCCTGTTCTAAACAACTCTTCTACTGAATCTCTAGGAGCCCATTCATATAGGGAATCCATCGAAAGACCAATTAAAGGAAGTAAATCCTTTGGAAGTGCATTATCACTTATACTATTTACATAAGGGTGAATAACATATCCTGGTTGACCAGATAGTTCACCATTCAGCGCAATTTGTCTTCCCCATCCAGCAGGTCCTTCTTTATCAAAGCTTGGACCCCAGTTTGAAAAGAACCAACCAAAACTTTGGTCAAATCCACCACCATATTGATTTTGATAGTCTGGCTTCATTGCAAGTTCGCTACTAAAATAAGATGTATTAACTGTTACTTCATTTTTTTGAGCATTTAAGCCAGCAGCAGTTGTACCAGATTTAGTTGTAATTAATATTACACCATTTCTTCCTTGTGAACCATAAAGAGTTGCAGCAGCAAGTCCTTTAAGTACGTTTACACTTTCTATATTATTAGGGTCTAAATCTAAGAATCTTGAGGAACCATTATTACCAGAGGTAAAACCACCCATAGCGTTGGTATCACTTGCAAAAGGGACACCATCCACAACAAATAGCGGTTGATTACTTGAACTAAAGGTACTCAAACCTCTAATTATAACATTTGTTCCAGATCCAGATAGACCACCTTGATTAGTAACCTGAACACCAGAGGCTTTACCAGATAATATACGTGCTACATCACCGGTAGATCTGCTTTCAATTTGACTATTGTCAACTTCAGAAACAGCATACCCAAGTGCACGTTTTTCTCTTGTAATACCTAAACTAGTAACGATTACCTCTTCAAGTTGAGTTCCGAGAGAAAGTGATATATTAATTACGTCTGACGAACCTACTGTAATACTAGCGGTTTGATAACCAACGAAGCTAAATTCCAGCTGTTGACCTTCTGATGCATTAATAGAAAAGTTTCCATCGAAATCAGTTGTAACACCAGTCATCGTTCCCTGAACTAGGACAGTTGCACCCGGAAGGGGTATACCATCACTGTCAGAAACAACACCAGTTAAAGTCTTCTGCGAATATGCAAGCTGCATAGAAACTAAGAAAACTAAGGTTAATCTGAAAAAGCTTTTCATTTTTTATTTATTTATTTTTTACTAATTTAATTTTAATCGAACTTTAAAGTTAATGAAAAATTAACTCTAATTAACTTTATATTAACTTTTCTCGTTTTGATAAAATATTGATTGTAAGGTGACTATATCTTATTAAATAAAACAACTGACTTGCTATATTCATATAAATCAGCTTGTTTAATTGCATATTTAGCAATCAGATAATTTAAGATTATGGTATTTGTATACAAAAAAAAAGGAGGTTTAAAAATTAAACCTCCTTTTAAGCAATTAATTAATTAATTAATTAATTTTTAGTTAGTGTTATAGAAGCATCAGCTCCAGAACCATAACATCCTGCATCTACACATGTTTTTAATGCAAATGACAATTGAGATGTAGCACAACTAAAGAAGTTTTTACCTGTTAATGACCTAGCTGGGTAATATTGATCAGCGTATGGGCCAAAAGTCGATTGTAAAACAACTGATTCAGCTTTAGATACAGCTCCTGTAGCAGTATTAACTGTTACTACAAAATCTAGACCTGGACCCCAAATGTCACTAAATGTTACCACACCATCTACTGCTGTTGCATTAGTAGTTCCAACACTAGCAGCATAAATATCAGTTGGGTCTCCCCAGTAGTATGTATATTCAACAGACCAAGTAGTACCATCTACAGCAGAATCTACCCAATCACATCCGAAGGCAACATCCCATTGGTATGCACCAATTAATGCTTCACCTCTTGCATCTCCATTAAGATCATTATGAGTAAATACTCTACCATCATCAGTAGTTATTATAGCTCTAAATTCAACTAGATCACCAGGAGTTACATCACTAGATGATATTCCCATAGCACCTAAAGCTTCTGCAGCAGAAATCTCAAGTCTACTAGGAAATGAACTTGCTGAAAATACAGTAGCAGCACTAGATTGAGTGTTCGTAGCTGCAAAATATATATTAGCAGTTAACTCATAATTAGCAACGTTTAATGTTGCGTCATTTAGTTCACCTGAATATATAGAGCCTGAAATATTAGCTAGATCAAATACAGCTGCCCCATCAGGAGTAATCGTTACTAATGCACCAGAAGGAGGTATTGCTAATATCTTATCTTCATCCATACAAGAATTAAGAGTTAATAGTGCAATTCCAACAAATAAAAATTTTAAATTTTTCATAGTTATTTAAATTTTAGTTATCCCAGAAAACTTTCACTTCGTGAGTAGCTTTTTGAGTTAATTGGTTATTATTATCAACTTCTGTTCTAGGATAGTAGAATGAAGTAATCATATCATTATTAGAAGACTTAAGTAAAGGTTGAAGTCCAGATGGCTTATCTGTTCTTCTGAAGGTATTATACGCTTCTACACCATTACCAAAAAGTGCTAATAAATATTCCTGTACAAGAAGACTCATCTTATCTGATGAAGTGTTCCATAAAGACGAAGATCCTGATCCAGCCACATGATCTATGTAAGCATCAATATTAGCTTGTAGATCAGTTGTGAAGTCTGCTTCACTTGCTGTAGCTCCAGATCTAAATTCAACAGCAGCTGCATTACCCATTTCTGCGGCAAAACCAGTTACTTTTGAAAAAGATTCTGCAAGCCCAGAAGCTAAGAACTGTCTAGCAGTCTCAGTATTTCCGTTTGCAAGATTCCATTCAGCTATCATAAAGTGAGTGTAAGATGATAAAAGAATAGGCTGTATACCTGCTCCTTTAAGTCCCATTTGATTTCCAGCAACAGATGTAGTTTGACCATCGTCAAAAGCACCTCCAATTGGATATAGTCCAAATGCAGTTCTTAAACCTCCATCTGGTGGAATACCATCGTTATCTCCGTGATCTCTTCCCCAATAACCATTGCTTGTACTTTGAGCAGGAGTTATATCGTTATATCCAATATAACAGAAAATTTCACTTAGAGAATAATGACCTGGTCTTCTCTCGTTACCACAAGGAATTTCATTATCATCATTATCAGTTACATCATCATCCTGTCTGTAGAAGTAATAATTAGCCCTTACATCAGTCACACTTTTTTGTGAAACCATTTCTGCCATGTATGCATTTGACATATAGTCTGCAACATCAGCAGCAAGTTCGTAATTACTTACAAATTTTGGATGTCTACTATCTGGATTAGCATTCAAAGTTCCATATTTGAATTGGAAGTCTGAAGAACTTGATGCTATTAACTGAGATGGGTTAGAAACAAGAGAATTTATTGCACCTGCATCGCTACCATCAGCAGCATTTCTTCTTTGCAATCTTAGTTTTAACTCTAAAGTATTTGCAAGTTGAGTCCATTTATCTGTATCTCCACGGTAAAATAAATCATTAGATGGTGATTGAGATGGAACAAAGAAGTGATCTTGTGCCTGCTGAATTAAAGCAAGTGCACTGTCATAAACAGCAGCACCTGAGTCTAAACCAGGATTAAGATTTTCAACACCAATTGCAGCCTCAGTATAAGGAACATCACCAAGATAGTCAACTAAAGTCATCATTGCATATGCTTTGATAATTTTAGCAATACCGATGTGAGTTTCCCAACCTTTTTCTTCTGCTCTAGGAACCATATTGTCATAATCAGTAAATATGTTCGCATATGCAGTATTCCAAGGACCACTCATTTGAGTAGTAGTATATGCATTTTCATAAAAAGGACCATATAAATGAGTCATTCTTGTTAATTGCATACCTTCATCAGTTACACCATTAAAGAATGATGCCATATTTAGTTGCATAGCATTAAGGTAGAAGTCGATGTCAGAACTTTGTGGAGTTAAGGCATTAGGACTTTCTAAAATTTCTAGCTCTAAAGTTTCACAAGAGTTTAATGTAAACAATATAGAAACTACTGCGATTGAACGATAAATGTTATTTTTTAAAGTATTAAATGTTTTCATGTTGTATTATATTAAAACGTTGCTTTTAAAGTTAAACCTACACGTCTAGATGATGGACCTGTAATAAAAGATAGACCCATTGCATTACCAACACCAGTACTTAAAGAGTTTGTATCAAAGTTTACAACATCTGGAATATTAACTGCATCATAGAATAAGTTAATACCAGTTAGTGTTGCACTTACTGATCCAAATGGTGAATTACCAAGTAAGCTTTTAGGGAAATCATATGATAAATTTACCTCGCTTAATCTAATTGTAGTACCGTCAAATATTTGCAATTCTCCTGGACCAAATGAAAATATATCAAATCCATAGTTAATTGATGTTATTTGAGTTGTGTTTACTTGACCTGTTGATTTACTTACACCATCAAGTACATACAGACCTTCTCTGTTTGTTCCTGGGTTAAGTACACCACGACCAACTAAGGTTGCAGCATCTTGTGAAAATAAATCACCTCCATGACGATATTGCCATGTAAATCCAAGGGAAAGACCCTTGTATGATAAAGAATTTGTAAGAGAAGAAGTCCAATCTGGATTAGGATCTCCAACTAATTCTGGTTCAACAGTTTCTAAATAGAAACCGTCATCATCGATTAAGAATTCTCCAGCATCGTTAGTTTGTCTAACAGCAGCTTTCATCATACCTAAAGGATAACCAACAATTGCATAGTTTTGAGGTCTTCCACTACTTACAACCGGAGTATAAGTAAATTCAGTAACACCCTCACCTAAACTTTCAATTAAGTTTTCTTCAGCTGTAAAATTACCTGAAATATTCCATCTTAAATCTTCTGTAGAAACTACATTAGCACTCCAATCAATCTCTACACCTTTAACGTTTAATTTACCAGCGTTAACAGTTGTACTAGTATATCCAGTTGAACCTGGAAGAGATCTAGTTGTAATTAAATTTGTAGTAGACTTATCATATACTGATGCATTGAAGTTTAAGAAGTTGAATAATCTAGTATCAACACCTACCTCTAATTCAGAAATTAATTCTGGCTCAAGAGCCTGGTTTCCAAGAGTGTTAGATGTAGTATTAGATTGAACTACTCCAGATCCCTGATCAAATGCTTTTGCATTTAATGATAGTAAAGATCTAGTTCTGTATGGATTAGCAAATCCTGCAGACTGTCCATATCCAACTCTTACTTTTGCATAATTTAAAACATCACTCTGAAGTTCTGGTAAAGCATCAGTAGCAATAAAAGACACACTACCACCAGGGTAGAATAAAGTATTGTTTTCAGCTTCCATTGTTGAACTCCAATCCTGACGACCAGTTACATTTAAGTATAAATAGTCTTTATAATTAAAACTTAAATCACCAAATAGACCATATATATTTTGTTCAGAATCATAACTTGAACCTGACTGAGAAACAAAGTTAAAGTGTTTTAGAACACCAAAAACTAATTGATTTTCACTGGTTGTTGTTCTTTCAGAATATACTGCTCTGTTTGCAGCACCACCAATAAGACCATTTACAGACCAGTTATCATTTATATCTCCACTGTAGGATAATCTAAAGTTATGGTTTTGAATAGTATTAGTATTGTCACCAGTAACATATATACCAGTTGAGTTTCCATCAACACCACCCTTATTCTGAGCATGTTGTTGGAACAATGCAGTATTATCTAATCCATATACATAACTTAATGAAATGTTATCAGTTAAATTGTAAGAAACATTGAAGTTTCCATATGTACGATGAATAGCTTCTGTATCAAAAGCATTTTCAGCAGTCCATCTTGGATTTTGGATATCATTACCAGATCTATAGTATATAGATCTACCATCTGAAGTTATATAAGGTAATCCCATTAAGTCAACACTTCTAGGAGTATACATAACATCTCCAAAGATTGATGATGTATAACTACTAACAGATCCACTACCAAGTGAAGCTGC
>SGZF01000007.1 GCA_004213645.1 Flavobacteriales bacterium
GAGCTCCGCCTAGCCACTCGGCCACAATGCCATAGAGTGCAAAAATAAAAAAAAGATTAAACTTTCTTTCTTAATTCAACAGAATCAACATTTCCACCAATAGGTGGTTTAAGTTTTTTGATGCTAACATCAACAGAGTCAACACTTTTACTGATGTTTTTAATAGAAAAAATAATCCTCTGCATAACGCTTTCTAAAAGCTTAGAAGGCACACCCATTTCTTTTTTAACAACACTGTAAACAGACACATAATCAACAGTACTTTCAAGGTTGTCACTTTCTTCAGCATCAGAAGTGTTAGTTTCAACAATAACGTTTACTATGTATTCTGCCCCTATAACACTTTCTTCATGAAGACATCCATGAAATGAGTAAAACCAGGCGTTATTTATAATAATTTTTGACAAAATTTTATCAAAGATATAAAAGCAAGGTCATTTTCTAAATACCTTTTCAATATCTTTGACAAAGTGAAGAAAAAAGGCCCAAACTTTATAGAACAAATTATAGAAGGAGACATCATTCGAGGGTTTGATAAAAACCTTTTGCGCTTTAGATTTCCTCCAGAGCCAAACGGATACCTTCATATAGGACATTTAAAAGCTATATGTTTAAATTTTAATTTAGGAAAAAAATACAATTCACCGGTTAACTTGAGGTTTGATGACACCAACCCAGAAAAAGAAGCAAAAGAATACGTAGACGCCATAAAAGAAGATATTAAATGGCTTGGTTTTAAATGGGACAAGGAGTGTTATGCGTCAGATTATTTTGAACAACTCTATGGTTGGGCAACATTTTTAATAGAAAAAGAAATGGCGTATGTTGATTCACAAACATCAGAAGAAATTGCAACACAAAAAGGGACCCCAACCACAAAAGGTGAGCCAAGCCCATATAGAAACAGGAATAAAGAAGAAAGCTTAAAAATTTTTAAAAAAATGTATGATGGAGACTACAAACAAGGGGAGCACGTGCTTAGGGCTAAAATAGACATGTCTTCGCCAAACATGTTAATGAGAGACCCTGTTTTATATAGGGTGATGAATATTAGTCACCACAGAACAGGAGTGGATTGGAAAATATACCCAATGTATGATTGGACACATGGAGAGTCGGATTATATAGAGCAGGTTTCACACTCACTGTGTACTTTAGAGTTTGAACCACATAGAGAGCTTTATGACTGGTTTTTAGATGCAATAAGCCCTCTAGAAGGTGTTAGGCCAAAACAAAGAGAGTTTTCCAGACTTAATCTCTCTTATACTATCACAAGCAAGAGAAAGCTGGCCCTGTTAGTTGAAGAAAATTTGGTTGATGGGTGGGATGACCCGAGAATGCCTACAATTTCAGGGCTAAGAAAGCGAGGGTACACACCAGAGTCTTTGAAAAACTTTGCCCTTACAGTGGGGGTTTCAAAAAGAGAAAACATTATAGATGTCTCGTTGTTGGAGTTTTGTGCAAGAGCACACCTTAATGAAGTTGCCCCAAGGGCAATGGCAGTTATAAACCCATTAAAGGTAAAAATTATTAACTATAAAAAAGACGAAGGAGAAAAATTAGACTTTGAAATTAACCCTCAAAATAAAGCATTGGGCACAAGAAAAATATCCTTTACAGATGAAATTTATATAGAGAGTGAAGACTTCCAAGAAGGTCCAGAGGAAGGGTTTTTTAGACTTTCACCAGGACAGGAGGTTAGGTTAAAAAATGCATATATAATTAAAGCGGTTAAAGTTATAAAAGACAAAGATGGAAATGTCAATCTAGTTATGTGTGAGTATGATGAGAAAAGCAGAAGTGGCTCGAACACTCCCGAAAGCAATAGAAAGGTAAAAGCAACAATACATTGGGTCTCCTCGTCACAAGCAGTTAAAGCAAAAGTAAATGTATATGACAGATTGTTTAAGGTTGAGGAGCCAGGAAAAGAAATAAATATAATAGATGAGGTAAATGAAAATTCTTTAGAAACAAAAGAGGCATATGTCGAGGGATACCTTTCAGATTCTTTACCTGGACAACAATATCAATTTCAGCGTTTAGGTTATTTTGTAAGAACCGATAACAAAAAAGCCCTAGAGTTTAACAAAACAGTAGGGCTAAGAGATCGTTGGAAAAAATAGAATGATAAACTATTCCCCCTCAAAGTCGCCAAATTCTGGAGTTTGAGGATCTTTCGGCTCCACTCCACCATCAGGTTCAGATATAGAAGTTTTTTGGTTCTCCTTTTGCATAGCTTCACCAATTTTACTGCTAGCAGTAAAGGCTGCTACCATATCATTTAACATAGTGCTTCCTGCTTGAGGCGAGTTAGGAAGAAGAATTAAATTAGAGTTGGTTTCACCTCCAATCGATTGAAGAGTATCATAGTGTTGAGTAACAACAATTAATGCAGACGCTTCTTGAGAGTTTATTCCAACAGAACCAAGGGTTCCAACGGAGTCCTCAATACCTTTAGCAATTTCTCTTCTTTGATCTGCTATACCTTGACCTTGAAGCCTCTTACTTTCAGCTTCAGCTTTTGCCTTTTCAACAATTAATATTCTTGCAGCATCACCCTCATATTGGGCAGCCGTTTTTTCTCTGTCTGCTGCATTAATTCTATTCATGGCTATTTTAACTTCAGCGTCCGGTTCAATATCTGTAACAAGGGCTTTAACAATAAAATATCCATATTCATCCATTGCTTCACCCAATGACTGTTTTACAGCAACGGCAATATCATCTTGTTTAGAAAAAACATCATCAAGTTTCATTTTCGGAACTTGTGATCGAATTAAATCAAACACATAAGATGTAATTTGATCTTGAGGAAAATCCAGCTTATAAAATGCATCAAAGACTTTTGAGTCAACAACCCTGTATTGAACAGAAACTTTTAATTTCACAAAAACATCATCACTAGTTTTTGTTTCAACAACAACATCGAGCTGTAAAACCTTAAGACTTAACCTTCCGGCTATTCTATCTACAAGAGGTATTTTAATTTGAAATCCAGGGCCTCTAACAGACTGGAATTTACCAAACCTTTCTACAATTGCTGCAGACTGTTGTTTTACAATAAAAATTGTTGACATTAATAAGAAAAAAAGAAATAATATAATTAGGGGTGTTGTAAATAAACTCATTTTTTAAATTTTATTAGTTAAACTTTCTATTCTGTTTAAGGTCTCTTCAGGACCTAATATTTCAATAATTTTAAATAAATCTGGCCCAGAGAGATTTCCCACTAGACAAAGGCGAAGTGATTTCATAATGTTTCCGAAAGAAATCCCTTGCTCTGACCCAAATGATAATAGCTGATTTTTCAGTGAATGTGGGTCTGAGATTAAAGCCTTGTTTAATTTACAAAAATTTAAAACATCATATATTAACCCCCTATCAATTTTTTCTATTGCTACTGAGTCATATCCTTTAGGTTGACTTAGAAAAACAGAAAGTTCTTTGTCTATATCAAGAGTTGTGTTAAGCCTTTCTTTAATTAAATCAACAATTTCTTCACTTTTTTCTAAAGAATACTTTTGAATTAGGCTATCTGAAGTTCTGTTTGCAAGAGTAAGAATTTTTTCTGCCGAGAATTCTTTTAAATGTAAATGGTTTATCCAAACAGCTTTCTTATAATCAAATCTAGCGCCCGACTTGTTGATTTCAGTATCATTAAATGAATCAATCAATTCATTAATCGAATACTTTTCTTTGTTGGAGCTATTATTCCATCCAAGAAGACCTAGATAATTAATTAGTCCTTCGGAAGTAAAACCCGCTTCTTTAAAACCAGTTGAACCCTGCCAATTTACAGCATATACTGGATGGCCTTGTTCTTCAGCATCTCTCTTTGACAGCTTACCAGAACCAGTGCTTTTTAGAATTAATGGGAGATGATAAAATTTAGGCGGTTCCCAACCAAAGTGTTTGTACAAAAGTATGTGCAATGGTAATGAAGAAAGCCACTCTTCTCCCCTTATAACAGATGTTATATTCATTTCATAATCATCCACAACATTTGCAAAATGATATGTGGGCATTCCATCTGACTTCATAATAATTTTGTCTTCTAATTCTTCCGACTTAAAGCTTAATTTTCCCCTAACCTGATCAACAACATTTACTGTTTCATTCTCAGGAATAATCATTCTTACTACGTACGCCTCTCTTTCTAATCGTGACTTAACCTCATCTTCGCTAAGTGTTAGAGAGTTTGACATGTTTTTTCTAGACAGGAAGTTATACTTAAAGCTCGTTTCAGCTTCATTTCGAGCCTCTTCTAGTTCAGAGGCAGTGTCAAAAGCATAGTATGCTAGGCCACTTTTTATAAGCTCTTTTATTCTTTCTTTATAAATATGAGTTCGTTCGCTTTGTTTTATAGGGCCTTCATCAAATTTAAGCCCTAACCAATTTAAAGAATCTATTATGTGCTGTTCAGCTCCATCTATAGTTCTTTTAGAGTCAGTATCTTCAATTCTAAGTATAAACTCCCCATTATTTTTTTTTGCCATCAAGTAACTAAACAAAGCAGTTCTTACACCTCCAATGTGAAGAGGTCCTGTTGGGCTAGGGGCAAATCTGGCTCTTTCTCTCATTTTTCAAATATAACACCATATTATTCCTTATTGAAATAATCCTGTAGAATTGATTTATATTTGCCAGCATATGCATAATGTAAAGTTCATAGGTGTTCCTAAAAACCTCCTAAATAAGAAGGTGGTTGTTTCACAAATTAATCTTTTTGCTTTGCAAGACTCTTATAGTGTTGGCAAGCTTCAGTTTAACTTTGTTGATTCTGAAACAATGCTTGGTTTAAATAAAGGTTTTTTGAGTCATAATACTGATACTGACGTAATTACTTTTGATTATTCAGAAAAGGGTTTAATTACTGCAGAAGTTTTTATATCATTGAGCGTTATGAGAGAAAATGCAAAAAAATACTCTCAAACAACTGAAAATGAGGCGATTAGGTTAATTTCACATGGTCTTTTTCATTGTTTGGGGTACAAGGACAAGTCTAATAATGAAAAAGAGATCATGAGAAAGAAAGAAGAAGAGTTTATATTTGCCGTTTCACGTGAAACTAAATTAGATGTTTAATTCAAAATATGATGTAATTGTAGTTGGGGGTGGCCATGCTGGAGCAGAAGCTGCTGCAGCTTCTGCTAATCTTGGTGCAAAGACTTTATTGGTAACCATGAATCTGCAAACAATAGGTCAAATGTCATGTAATCCTGCAATGGGGGGTATTGCAAAAGGACAGATTGTAAGAGAGATAGATGCTCTTGGAGGTTATAGTGGGGTTGTTTCAGACCTTACAGCCATACAGTTTAAAATGCTCAATAAATCTAAAGGTCCCGCAATGTGGAGCCCAAGAGTACAATCAGACAGATCCCAGTTTGCTCTCAAGTGGAGAGAAATGCTTGAAAAAACTCCAAATCTTGATTTTTATCAAGATATGGTTATAGGATTAATTGTTAAAAATAATATCATTGAGGGCGTTGAAACTGGTTTAGGTAATAAAATTTATTCTAAGTCAGTTATTTTAACTAATGGAACTTTTCTAAATGGCCTTATACATGTTGGGGAAAAAAAATTTGGTGGCGGAAGGGTTGGAGAGAAACCCTCTACCGGAATTACCGCAGGTTTAGAATCCCTTGGCTTTGAGTCCGGCAGGATGAAAACAGGCACGCCTCCTAGGGTAGATGGTAGATCTTTAAATTATTCTTTAATGGAGGAACATCCAGGAGATGAAAATCCAGGAAAATTTAGCTATTTAGAACATATAAAACCATTAAAAAAACAAACCAGCTGTCACATTACCTATACAAACTTAGATGTTCATGAAATAATGGCTTCATCTTTTGATAGATCACCAATGTTTAACGGAAGCATCAATAGTACTGGGCCTAGGTATTGTCCATCTATAGAAGACAAGGTTTACAGATTTTCAGATAAAAAAAGACATCAAATATTTGTTGAGCCAGAAGGAATAAACACCATAGAAGTTTATGTTAATGGATTTTCAACATCTATGCCAGAAGATGTCCAGTATTCCGCTATCAAGATGATAAAAGGATTCGAAAACGTTAAGATGTTTAGGCCTGGATATGCCATTGAGTATGACTATTTCCCTCCTACACAATTAACTCTAACTTTGGAAACAAAATTAGTAGAAAATTTATTTTTTGCAGGACAAATAAACGGGACCACAGGATATGAGGAAGCTGCAGCACAGGGTTTAATGGCTGGAATTAATGCCGTTGCAAAAGTTTTTTCAAAAGAACCTTTGGTCTTGACACGAAGCGAGGCTTACATTGGGGTTTTAATTGATGATTTAATTACAAAAGGAACAGAGGAACCATATAGAATGTTTACATCAAGAGCAGAATATCGAACTCTCTTAAGACAAGATAATGCTGATATTAGATTAACTGAAAAATCTTTTAATATTGGTCTTGCAAAAGAGGAAAGAGTTAAACGGGTTTTAAAAAAGCAGGACGCTGTAAACAAGTTTGTTAGTTTTTTCAATACAACTAGTTTTGAGTTAGATGAGATAAATAACCTCCTCAAATCAGCAAACTATGACCCTGTTCCGCAGAAAGGAAAGCTTTCTAAAATATATTCCAGACCAAACATTACACAGGAACATATCAATAAGATTGACTCTGTAAATTCTTATATATCTAAAAACAATCTAGACACAGAGGTCTTGGATCAAACGGAGATTCAAATTAAGTACAAGGGATATATTGAAAAAGAAAAAACAAATGCCGATAAGCTTCAAAGGCTTGAAGATATAAAGATACCTACCAACTTCGACTATTCCCCGTTAGCTTCATTGTCTCATGAAGCAAAAGAAAAGTTAAACAAAATTAAACCTAAAACACTTTCTCAAGCATCTAGAATAAGCGGAATTAAGCCTAGCGACATTAGTGTATTGTTAGTTAAAATGGGAAGATAATTGTTCCACGTGAAACATAATTTAAATAAAGACATTAAAGTTCTAAAAGCTCAAGATCATGTTCTTACGGGAGAGTTTTTTAATATATATCTAGATTCAAATACTGGAATTTTCTGGACATCAATCAAAAAAGATCACAATCATTTAAAATATTATATGTCAGAAAAGTATATTCCACATTCAAATAAAAAAGGGTTTTTTGGGTATATATATTCAGTTTCGCAAAGCATAATGTTTCTGTATAAAAGAAACATTTTAAAAAAGTACCTATCTCCAAAATGTCATATTTTAGATTATGGGTCAGGTGATGGAAAATTTGCTGATTATCTAAATAAGGAAGGATTCAAAACTTCTAAATATGATCCTATCAAAGATAGGTTAAAAAAAACACAAGAAACTGATTATCAGTTAGATATGATTATGTTGTGGCATGTATTAGAACATATACCAGACCTTCAAAATACCATGAAAAGTTTAATTTTTAAACTTGAAAATAAAGGTACATTCGTTATTGCTCTTCCAAACAGAGATTCTCTAGATTCAAAGATATTTAAAGAAAAATGGGCTGCATGGGATGTTCCAAGGCACCTTTACCATTTTAATCATGACTCTATAATCAAGTTAATGAACAGTTATGGTTTTTTTCTTAAATCAAAACATCCACTGTTTCTAGATGCTTTTTATGTTTCATACTTATCTGCAAAAATCAAAAAATCAAAATTTCCTTGGTTACAATGTTTAACCATTGGAGTTGTTTCTAATCTATTTGCCTTATTTAGCAAACAGTACTCTTCTTCTATATATATATTCAAAAAAATTTAATCTTCTGTCAAATTTATAAGCTTAGTTAAACTTATTGCAAAGCAAGTAAACACTATCTTTGAGTTTACATTTCTTGTGATAGAATAATGCGAATCTTCTATTAACCTGATTATTTCCTGTACATTTTTGCTGTGAATAAAAGGAGATAGTTTTTCTATTTGAAAACCTGAATTAGAAAAAAAAGATGTAAGGTTTGAAGATTTGTAGCTCACAAGCATTACTTCTCTAACAAGATAAGAACAATAACCAAGAAATTCTTTTTGCTGTTCTCTAGAATTTGAAGAAACTTTCTCAGCCCACTTAGTAAGGTCTAACACCGCCTTTTTACTTTTTTTTGCCAAAAAAGCAAATCTTAAACATTCAACAAAGGTTTGTTCATGAGAGATTGAAGAAGCTTCTTCAAGTATATAATTCATAGATCTTGAAAGGCTTCCTCTGGACGATGATGTAATTAGTTCATAGTCTATTCCCTCAAACGAATTCTCTAGATAAGCTTTGTGAACTTTATAACTGACAGGACTAAGTGTAGATATTTGGCAACGAGAAATAATTGTAGGTAATATTTCTTGAATGTTTTGGGTTATTAATATAAAATACGTGTCTGAAGGCGGCTCTTCTAAGATTTTTAACAGTTTATTTGAAGATTGAGGCTTCATAGTTTCTGCTCCCCAAAAAATAAAAACTTTATTGCCTCCAAGGAATGGTTTTAATATAGCTTTTTTTTGAACTTTGTCAATTTCAGAAACTTTGATAGACCCTTGAGAGCTTGAGTTGCCAATAAAGTTTGACCATTTTTGAAAGTCAGAAAAAGGATACTCCTTAATAAAGGAAAGCCATTCACTATAAATATTTTCGTTTTCTTTAACTGAAGCAAAAGTAGGAAAAGAGAAATACAAATCAGGGTGATTTAAAATATCGCCAAGATATGAGTCACCATTTTTAAGCAAGCCCCTTGCTATTTCAATGGCAAAATTTAATCCCCCGTAGCCATCTTTATCAATAATAATTTTTGATTGTGGATAGTTTTTTTTTTTAATAGAGGTGTAGATCTTTTCTTTAATATGCTCTTGACCCAAAATTCTATCTAAATCCATACTCAAATATATATCATATTATATCTTTGTCGACATAATTATATTAACATGCTCGATCTACATAAACAAGATTTAAATAACAAAAGAGTTATAGTAAGGGTTGATTTAAATGTTCCAGTCGATCAGATGGATAATGTTACAGATATTACTAGAATTGAGGCCTGTCAAGCAACTATTGAATTAGTATTACAATTAGGAGGTTCATGTGTGTTGTTATCTCACCTAGGCAGACCAAGAGGAAAAGACAAAAGGTTTTCTTTAAAAAAGATTGTTACAACAGTTTCAACAGTTTTAAATAAGCCAATTCTGTTTTTTGAAGACTGTATTGGAGATTCAGCAGAACAAGCAACGTTAGAATTAGAGCCAGGTCAGATTATCCTTATGGAAAACCTTAGGTTTTATGAAGAGGAAACAGCAGGAGATATAGAATTTGCCAAAAAATTAGCAAGATTAGGGGATCTTTATGTAAACGATGCTTTTGGAACATCTCATAGAGAACATGCATCAACAGCTACTATTGCTAAATTTTTTAAAAATAAAAAGTTTGCGGGTAATTTACTCCAAAAGGAGCTAGAGGCAATAAGTCAAATCGCAAATCATGGTGAAAAACCTGTACTTGCAATACTTGGAGGTGCAAAGGTTTCAAGCAAGCTTAGTATACTTTATAATCTTGTTAAAAAAGTAGATAAAATAATTATCGGAGGTGGAATGGCTTATACTTTTTTAAAAGCAAAAGGAGGAGCAGTAGGTAAGTCACTTCTTGAAGAGCATCTAGTAGCAGAAGCAAAAGAAATACTATTAATAGCAAAAAAACTTGGCAAAGAAATTATCTTACCAACTGACATTTTAGCGTCAAAAGACTTTGACAATAATCAAGATATTAAAACTTTTAAATCAAGTGAAATAGATGATGAATGGATGGGGCTAGACATAGGTGTAGAATCTGCTGAGAAATTTAAAAATGAAATTTTTACCAGTAAAACAATTTTTTGGAATGGACCAGTTGGTGTTTTTGAGAAAGAACTTTTTTCCAACGGAACAAGATCACTTTGTACTTCTCTTAAACAAGCTAAGGAAAGAGGAATAAATGTTATAGTAGGAGGAGGAGACTCAATAGCAGCATTAAAAAAGCTTGGAAATAAGGAATGGGTTAGTTATATTTCAACTGGAGGAGGAGCCCTTTTAGAAAGTCTTGAGGGAAAAACCTTGCCCGGAGTCAAAGCTTTAGCTAATGATTATTAAAGATAGTTTTATTGCACTTCTAATTTGTATTTTATTTACTTCTTGTCAATCAAATGGGTCAAAAGCGTATGTTCCTGAATCAAATGGAAATATAAATTCATTGACAATTGTAATGGGAAAAAATGCATGGGGCGGAAATCTTGGAAAATCAATAAAAGCATCTTTAATGGAACCATATGAGGGCCTTCCATTTGATGAACCCAAGTACGATCTTTACCATTTAGAGCCTTCACTTTTTAGTGGGTTTGCAAGAAGTGGCAGAAATATATTAGTTTTTAACAGAGACACTACGGATCAAGGTTTTAGATTAATAAGAAATCTCTGGGCAAGACCTCAAATTACAGCCATAATAACAGGTGAAGATCAAGATGTTATGAACTTTTATTTTGAAGAAAATAAAAGTCTTTTAATGCGATCAATTTCTGAAAATGAACGACTAGAAAAAATTAGGAGGATGTCAAAGTCCTTAAATAGTGACTCCCAGCTTATAGATAGATATGGAATAAACTTAACTTTCCCAGATGCTTATGAAACAGTTAAAGACACCACTAATTTTGTTTGGATCGAAAAGCAAGTTGTAAAAGGTCACTTAAACATAATCGCTTATACACTTCCATATGAAATTGATCTAAAAAAAATAGAGGAAAGAATACCAAAAATTAGAGATTCAATAGGAGAGTTATATATTCCAGGAAGAGTTCCAGGATCATATATGATAACTGAAAGGGCATACTTGCCTTATTATTATAAAACAAAAGTTAATAATTTAGATGCTATACTTACCAAAGGGACTTGGGAGGTTCAGAATGATTTTATGGCAGGGCCATATGTAAACTACATAATAAAAGACACAATCAACAAAAGAAATATTGTGTTAGAGGGGTTTTCATTTGCTCCATCGGAAAGCAAAAGAGACTATATGTTTGAGTTAAACACGATTATAACAACAATGAGACTAGTTAACTAGAATAATTATTCTTTATTATCATCATCATCATCTTTAGTGGCTTTTTTAAATTCCTTTATACCACTACCAAGCCCTCTCATAAGCTCAGGAATTTTTCTACCACCAAAGAGTAAAAGAACAACGATAATTATTAATATAATTTGAGGTCCACCTATCATATATATAAATTTATGGAACTTAGTTCCAATACAAATTTACTGAATTATTTTTGTAAAGTGTATTTATTATTCAGATAATAACTTCTGCAGAACTATACATATATTTGTATTAATGCCTAAAAAGAAAAAACATACCTTAATTGATAAACTTTCAGATCGATTTCATATTCTTTTAGTAAAGGAGAAAACACTTGAAAAGAAAAAGCTTTTTTCATCATCCCTTATTAATTTGATATCATCATCACTATTTGCTTTTTTGCTACTTTTATCGATAACTTTTCTTTTAATATACTTTACACCTCTTAAAGAATATTTTAGGGGATACACGAGTATTGAACTTCGAGAAAATGCAGTTGAAAATTCTATGAAATTAGATTCATTAGAGAATCTTTACATAACTCAAAGTAACTATATAAACTCCTTAAGGGACTTGCTTTCAGGAAACATCACTTTTGAAGATATTGATCGATATGATGGAAATATCGAAAATAATATTGTAGAGCTTGAGATTATAGAAACAAATAGAGACGACTCTCTATTAAGAGCTATAGTTGAGGAAGAAGACAAATACAATGCTTTTGACGTTCAAGGTCAAAGATTTACATCTGTTCTGTTTCCCCCAGTTAAGGGCGGACTTTCTTCAGTGTTTGATGTTGATACTAAGCATTATGGAGTAGACATAGTTATTCCAGAAAACTCTCCTGTTCATTCTATAAGCGAAGGGATTGTTGTTTTTTCTGAATGGACATCAACTACAGGTTTTGTTATTATTATAGAACATCTAAATGGGCTAACCTCAATTTATAAACACAATTCTTCTATTGTTAAAAATCAAGGTGATAGAGTCGATACGGGTGAAATAATTGCATTTTCTGGAGATACGGGATCCCTCACTACAGGCCCTCATCTTCATTTTGAATTATGGCATCAAGGGGAACCTGTAGACCCTCAAAGCTATATCGATTTCTAAATGAAGACATTAATAACAATAATATTCGCTAAACTTGTCAAGATAAAAAATCAGAAATGGATATTAAACCCTATTCAATCCCAGGATAAAACATTTCAAAAGCTAATAAGGACTGCATTGAGAACTAGCTTTGGTAATGAACATGATTTTTCAGAAATAATCACTTACGATGATTTTAAAAAGAAAGTCCCAGTCAGAGATTATGAAGGGTTTAAACCATATGTTGATAAAGTTGTAAATGGTGAAAAAAACATACTATGGCCTGGAAAACCTCTATATTTTGCAAAAACAAGCGGAACAACATCAGGAGCAAAGTATATTCCAATCACCAAGGAGTCAATTAAGACACATGTAAACTCTGCAAGAGATGCTTTGTTAAATTATTTTTTAAAAACTAAAAATTATAAACTAATTAACGGAAAGCATATGTTTCTTCAGGGAAGTCCAGTACTTTCAAAAAAAAATGGAGTATTTATTGGAAGGCTTTCAGGAATAAGCGCACATTATATTCCTAAATTATTTTTAAAAAACAGAAAACCATCTTGGGAAACAAATT
The DNA here is from genome assembly GCA_004213645.1 of Flavobacteriales bacterium. Lineage (GTDB taxonomy): Bacteria > Bacteroidota > Bacteroidia > Flavobacteriales > Flavobacteriaceae > Marisimplicoccus. The sequence goes on from SGZF01000007.1 coordinate 12,759, forward strand.
GTATTGAAGATTGGGAAGAAAAAGTAGACAAGATAATTAAAGAAACAGTCGGCGAAAAAATGACAATTATTGCTGGGATTCCCTCTTGGGTGCAAATGTATTTTGAAAAAATTGTTTTAGATACACAAAAATCAATTAGTGAGGTTTTTCCTAATCTATCACTATATGTATATGGAGGGGTAAGTTATGAACCATACAGATCAACATTTAATAAGTTGTTTGGAAAAAAAATTGACACATTAGCAACATTTCCTGCTTCTGAAGGGTTCTTTGGATATCAAGACACCTTTCAGGAAGGAGAAACAGACCTTTTGCTTTTACTAAACAATGGTATATTCTATGAATTCATTAAGGCTAGTGATTTTTTAGAAGGAAAATATGCTAGAAGACCTCTTAAAGAAGTTGAGCTAAACGTAAATTATTTGTTAATTATTTCGACATCAGCAGGCTTGTGGGCATACAACATTGGAGATACTGTAAAATTTACTTCTTTAAAACCATACAAAATAATAGTTACCGGAAGGGTTAAACACTTCCTTTCAGCTTTTGGTGAGCATGTGATTTCAGAAGAAGTGGAAAATGCAATGAAGGTTGCAACAAATAAACATGGAGTCACTATAAGAGAGTTTACTGTTGCACCAAATATTAATCCAAAAAATGGTCTTCCACGACATGAATGGTATATTGAGTTTGAGACTGATCCTGAGAACACAAAAAGTTTTGCATCTACTTTAGAAATGGAGATGATAGGTCAAAACATCTATTATGAAGATCTTATAAAGGGAAATATAATTCAACAACTAGAGGTTATTGTTGTAAATCAAGGTGGGTTTAATTACTACATGAAGTTAGAGGGAAGGCTGGGTGGTCAAAATAAAGTTCCAAGACTATCTAATGATAGACAAATAGCAGATAAATTAAATGCATATAACTCTTGAAGAAGACAGCAACAATTGTGTTTTCCATTGAACGGAGCTTCGTTAAGTCAGATATTTTAATTTTTGAAGCATTAGGCTTTAAGGTTTTAAAGATTAAGTCCGAACCACATAAGACAATAACACTTTTTATTTTAAATAGATTTAAAGAAGCCTTAAAATCAATTATCTATTTGCCAAAGTCCGATTTCGTTGTTTCTTGGTTCAATGACTATCATACCTTTATGCCAATTTTAATTTCAAAATTATTATTCAAAAAATCAATAATTATTGTAGGTGGTTACGACGCTATAGTTGATAAAGAAAATAAACACGGGATTTTCCTAAATAATGGATTAAGATCATATATAGCTAAAGTAAATTATAAAATGGCAAGTGAAGTATGGGTCGTCCACAAAACATTGGAAAATGGATGTAGACATGCTGAAGAAAAATTTAATATCACTTCAGGAGTTAGAAATTTCGTAGATAAAAAAAAAATAATAATTAAGGAAATTAATACCGGCTATGATTCAAGGTTTTGGAATTATGATCAAGAAAAAGATAAATCAGGCGTCTTGACAGCTGCATTTTTTTCCGATAAACGAGTTATAAGCATTAAGGGGCTCAAGCTTTTTAACAAACTTGCTTCTCTTGTTCCAGATGTAAACTTCACTATTGCAGGGGAATCAGGAATAAATATAGAAGAAATCATAAATCTAGAACCCAATGTGAATGTAATAGGGGTTCAAAGTAAAACCCAAATGAAAGAACTGTATCAAAAAAATAAATTTTATTTTCAAGGCTCTAGATTAGAAGGTCTGCCAAATACAGTTTGCGAAGCAATGCTATGTGGATGTGTTCCAATAGGATCAAGAGTTTTTGGAATTCCTGATGTGATTGGGAATGCTGGAATTTTGTTTGATACTGAAAAAAATCTTCAACAAGTTGCCAAGTACATTAATTCTGATCTAACAAAATACAACTCCAAAAAAGCAAGACAGAGAATCAAAAGAAAATTGGACGTATTATTTAGAATAGAGAAAATAAAAGAAAGAATCGTACAATGGAAATAGGTGTATTAGGATTTTTAGATTCAAAAAATATTGGAGACTATATTCAATCTCAAGCGGTTATCGACCTCATTAAACCAAATAAAACAAAATTTATTGATCGAGAGAATCTTCATAAATACGATGGAAATAATTTAAAAACAATAATTAATGGTTGGTTTATGGAAAAACCAAATAACTGGCCTCCAAGTGCAAAGGTCAAACCTCTTTTTTTATCATTCCATATAAACCCATCAATTGTCAAGACATTTCTAAATAAAAAATCTATAGAATATTTCAAAAAAAACGAACCCATTGGTTGTAGGGATTATTATACAAGAGATGTACTGATCAAAAAAGGTGTAAATGCTTTTTATTCGTCCTGTCTTACAACCACAATTGACAGAAAAAAGTATTTAAAAGAAAAACCCCCGACAGGAATAATTGTCATAGGAGCTTTTGACAGACTAAATCCAATAATTGACAATAAATCAATATTTAAATTACTTTTATCAATTATTAAATATCCATTTAAAAAAATCAGCTATACAATTAAGCTAAAAAAATTTAATAACCATTTGTTAGGCTTAAACAGGGAAATAAACACACATAGTCAGATTATTAAACAGCCAGTGAAATCTCATCAAAAAGGTATAGAGTTAGCTAAAGAAATGCTCGAAAAAATTGCTAAGAGTGAAATCATAATTACATCCAGAATTCATGCTGCTCTTCCAGCACTTGCAATGGGATTAAAGGTTATTTTTATTAATGAAGGACTTGATCACAATAATCATAAACAAAGGCTTTTAGGATTAAAAAATTATTTCACATGTGTTAACTATAAAGATTTTTTTATGATTAATTTCGATACAATAAAACAAGATCTTTCACATAAAGAATATGTTTATAATATAAAAAAAACAATTAATAACTTTAAGAATAAATGAATATCTTAGTTTTAGGATCTGGAGGAAGAGAACATGCAGTAATTTCAAGTTTCTCAAAAAGCAAAAAATGTTCAAAAATTTATGCACTTCCTGGAAATGGCGGAACATCAATTCTAGCAGAAAACATTAAAGGAGATATTAATGATTTTGACTTTATTAAGAACCTTGTTATTGAAAAGAATATTTCTATGGTTTTTGTTGGACCAGAAGATCCAATAGTGAATGGAATTTATGACTACTTTAAGTCATCTCCGAATCTAAAAAACATAAAAATTATTGCTCCAAGCAAGCTTGCAGGGTCTTTAGAAGGAAGTAAAGATTTTGCTAAAGATTTTATGGAAAAGTATAATATTCCTACTGCTAGGCACAAAACATTTACTGCAGACAATATTAATGAAGCTGATACTTTTTTGGAATCCATGACACCTCCTTATGTCTTAAAAGCAGATGGACTTGCTGCAGGAAAAGGAGTATTAATAATATCTGATTTAATAGAAGCAAAGAAAGAGCTTAGGCGCATGATATTAGATGAAAAGTTTGGAACAGCTTCCTTAAAAGTTGTTATTGAAGAGTTTCTGGAAGGAATTGAGCTTTCATGTTTTGTGTTAACAGATGGAAAAAACCACAAAACACTTCCATTTGCAAAAGACTATAAAAAAATTGGCGAGGGTGACAAAGGTTTAAATACAGGAGGTATGGGGGCAATTTCACCTGTTCCGTTTCTTGATGATAAATTTTTATCAAAAATTGAAAATAAAATTATTAAACCAACAATTAAAGGAATTATAAATGAAAAGATGGACTACTTCGGCTTTGTATTTATTGGACTAATTAAAGTCAAAGATGAACCGATGGTTATTGAGTATAATGTTAGAATGGGAGATCCTGAAACTGAAGTCGTATTTCCTAGAATTAATAATGATGTTATTGAGCTTTTTGACTCTATGGGAACCTCTAATTTTAATCTTATTAATTTGGACATTAAACCAGATCATGCAGCAACAATTATATTGGTTTCAGAAGGTTATCCAAATGAATATGAGAAGGAAAAACCTATAAAAGGATTATCTGACACAAAAGACACAATTATTTTTCATGCTGGAACGAAGCGAAGGGGAAAGGAATATATAACAAATGGGGGAAGGGTTTTAGCCGTTACATCACTAGCAAAAAACTATCTAGAGGCATTAAAAAAGTCGTACAATCAGATAAAAAAATTAGGGTTTGCTGACATGTATTACAGAAAAGATATTGGGTTTGATTTATAAAAATGAGTGAGATGTAATATCCATATCTTCTTCATTTTTATTATCAAACTCCTTTAATTTTTTTATCCAGTAGACTGCACCAGCAATTCCAATTATAATGAAAGTCCAGCTAACAATATTGGCTATATACCAACTATCATATTGTATATTTCTTAAAAGATCGAAAGGAAAAAATAGGACTTCTTGGAAAAGCCATGCAATTGAATAAAAAAAATCTTTAACCATAATTAAATTTATTCTACAAAATTAATACATTGAAGTATGATTACAAAGGCATTTGAAAAGTTTTCCTATACTTCTGCTGGTATATCATCTTTACTGTTATTGGGAATAACTTATTATTACTTGACACTTCCACTTAAATGGTCATTTTTCGAATCTAAAATTTCCAATGGACTATTAATTTTTGGAGCACTAATGCTAACAAATCATGCAATTGATACTATTACAAGGCAACTAACTATTGAGAGGGCCAACAGGAATGCTTATCATCTTTTATTATATCCAATTTTGATATTCTCTTTCCCAATTGAGTCAATTGACATGAGGTTTATTTTAAGTTCAGCGGCAATTTGGTCTGCCTGGAGAAATATGAGAATATTTTTTGAGCTTACAAATAATGAAAAACAAAAAAGAAGATTATTTGATGCCTCTCTTCTACTTAGTTTCGCATCATTAATAATTCTTGAAAACCTAATTATTTTTATTTACCCACTAATTGTATTAATTACAGCAAACATTAAGAGAGACTTTAAACATTTTATCATCCTTTTTTTTACTCCACTTTTGATTATCCCACCAGCATATGTGATTTTATCTTTTTTTTCATTAGATAGTTATTTGTTTAGCTCATACTTTTTTGGAGATCAACTTCAAATTCTCAATGGGTTTAAGCTTAATTTATCGACTGATTATATCCCAATATCTATTATATTTATTTTATATCTAATATCATTTCTAATTAAATTCTTTAGAACTTTCAGTTTAAACAGAAGAGTTTTAGATATTGTAGGTTTTGTATTTACTGCTTTTACCTCTTATTTGTTTTTTTACCAACAAGATCTCAGTGGCTCGGAGTTTCACTACCTTTCTTTAATTCTTGTTTATTTTATATCTCAACTTTTTGCAAAAAAAATTAGCAGTTTATATCTAAACTTTATCTTTACGTCTATTATTGTATCAACAATAATTTTTAAATTCATTATATGACAAATACAAAAATCAGCAAGAAAGCGATTGAAATATTTGAAAAATCAGTAAATGACTATCATGTTTATGATGATATAAGTCGCAAGCCAAATAACCCATTTGAGAATAAAAGTTTTGAACACCTTATGTATGAGAAGAACTGGATAGATACAGTTCAGTGGCACTATGAAGATATTATTCGTGATCCTAATATTGATCCAAATGAGGGTATGAAACTGAAAAGAATGATTGACAGTTCAAATCAAAATAGAACTGAAATGGTTGAGTATATTGATTCATATTTTTTAAACCTATACTCAAAAGTAACTCCTCTAAAAAACGCAACAATAAACACTGAAAGTCCTGCATGGGCAATTGATAGATTATCTATCTTAATTTTAAAAATATTTCATATGCAAGAGGAATCAAAAAGACAAGATGTCACGGAAGAGCACAGAAATAATTGTCAAGCAAAATTAAATGTTTTACTTGAGCAACAAGAAGATCTTTCAGAATCAATAGATCAATTGTTAATTGATTTATCAACAGGTAATAAGAAAATGAGAGTTTACAAGCAAATGAAAATGTATAATGATGAATCACTAAATCCTGTTTTGTACAAGAAAGATGACTCAAAAAAAGGATAAATCAATACTGGTTTTAAGGTTTTCATCTCTAGGAGATATTGCGATGACAATACCCGTATTAAGATCTTTTTCTTATACCTATCCTAATCAAAAAATAATATTTGTTTCTAGAAGTTTTACTGAACCATTATTCAGTGAATTTGAGAACATAGAATTTATAGGAGTAGATTTTAATGATAAATACAAAGGATTAAAGGGGCTATTTAGACTTTTTAGGAGGCTTAAAAAAGAAAAAATTAAATCTGTAGCAGATTTGCACAACGTCTTAAGAACAAATATTTTAAGCTTCTTATTTATCCTGACATTTAAAAAAGTTAAATTTTTAAATAAGGGAAGAGTTGACAGAAAAAGATTAATTAGAGATAAAAATAAAATTTTTAAACCACTAACTCAGATTCATTACAGGTATTGTGATGTTTTTAGGCGTCTTGGATACCCGGTTGATTTAGCAAATCATGAGTATCCAATTAAACCTTATTTGAAAGAAAATTCTGATGAAAAAAAACTTTTAATTAATAGTAATGAAAAAAAAATAATAGGAATAGCTCCATTTGCATCTTTTGATGGAAAGAATTATCCTCTTGACCTTATGCAAAATGTAATAGCATATCTTCAAAAAGAGCATTTAATCTACCTTTTTGGAGGAGGAGAAGAAGAGTTAGAAAAAATTAAAGTTTGGGACAAGGCATATAAAAATGTAATAAATGTTTCAAGTAGATTTAATCTTAATCAGCAAATAAATATTGTTAATTATATAGATATGATGATTTCAATGGACTCTGCTAATGGCCATATTGCAGCAAATTATGGGGTTCCTGTCCTTACAATTTGGGGAATGACTCATCCCTTTTGTGGGTTCACTCCATTTGATCAAGGGATAGAAAATTCAATAACGATTGATAGAAATAAATATCCAAAAATTCCAACTTCAATATTTGGTAATAAAATTCCTAAAGGATATGAAACTGCTTTTAGATCTATTGAACCAAAGGAGGTAATCGAGAGAGCATTAAAACTCCTTAATGATTCTAAACTTCGTCATAATTAACCTCTAACTCATCTGATGTTGGCCTAGCTTGGCAAGATAGAATGTATCCATCTTCAACTTCGTCATCAGTTAAAATTTGATTATTATCCATTTGTACCGTCCCTTTATCAAGCTTTGCTAAACAGGTACTACAAATACCCCCTTGGCAGGAGTAAGGGGCATCTATGTCATGTTCAAGCGCTAATTCTAGAATTGTTTTGTCTTCTGTCATTTCTAAATCATATTCTAGATTATCACAAATAATTTTAATTTTTTTTGACATACAAGCATTGATTATTAGAGCAATATTACTAATAAAAAAAGTAATTATTAAAAATAAAATTGTAATTTCAATATCCAATTTTTATAAAAATGAAAAATTACGATCTGTCAGCAAGTTGCAACACTATCGAAAAGAATAGTAGTTTTACAGGAAACTTTTCTTCTGAATCTGATTTTAGAATTGATGGTTTTTTTGAGGGTAACATTGAAACAAAAGGTAAGGTAGTTGTCGGAAAAAATGGAAAAGTTGATGGAACAATTGTTTGTTCTTCTGCCGACATCGAAGGTAAATTTTCTGGAACAATTCATGTTGAAGATTTACTATCAATAAGATCAACAGGTGAAGTTAATGGCGATGTAGTTATGTCAAAACTTATTGTTGAATCTGGTGCTGTCTTCAATGCAAAATCTTCAATGCAAAATGAAGCAAATAACATAGCTCCATTAAAAAAGATAACTAATTTTACTGACCCACGTGAAAAAACAGCCTAAAACTTGGCTTGTGTTTTCAGGGTTATTCTTTCAGATAGCGGCAATTATGTATATCCTTACAAAGCTAGGCAGCTTTGCAGACTCATATTTTAAAAACCAATCTGGACAGTATACTCTAGCTTTATCTATCATTGGTATAATTCTTATAATTTTTCTTATAATTTCTCAGACTAAACATTTAAAATAACTTTTTAAATTTTGGCATCAAATGATTTTATAAATATGTATTTATATACTACATTTGTCGCGCAAAACTTAATCTCCTTAGTTTAAGCATGATATATATAAAAAGCAGATTTTTTTTCTTATCCTTAATGCTTTTATCTGCGTTTGGTTTAGAAGCAAAAGAAGAAGAAAAAGAACAAACACTTCAAGAAGAAATAACTGAATATATTTATCATCACGTTCAAGACTCTCATGATTTCTCGCTTTTCTCAACAAAGGACAAAGAAACAGGCAAAAAGGTATATTATGGCTTTCCTCTTCCAGTAATATTAGTTGACGATGGGCTCAAGGTTTTTATGTCTTCTAAATTGGATCATGGAAAAAAAGTTGTTGAGTCTTCAGGAAAATTTTACAAGCTATATCACTCAAAAATTTATGAAACAAATGCAGCGGGGGATATATCATATGACGACTCAGGTGAGGTTACTAATCTTATACCTCTTGATTTGTCAATTACTAAAAGTGTTTTCTCAATATTATTAGTATCTATCCTGATGTTTATGTTATTTACATCCTTAGCAAAATCATATAAAGAAAACAATCAAATTGCAAAAGGTATTGGTAGATTTTTTGAGCCTATTGTAATTTTAATCAGAGATGAAATAGCAATTCCAAGTATTGGGGAAAACAATTATAAAAAGTATATGAGTTTCTTACTGACATTATTCTTTTTTATATGGTTTCTAAATCTTCTTGGCCTCAGTCCTTTGGGTGTTAACGTAACGGGGAATATAGCAGTTACATTTGGATTAGCGTTAGTAACTTTTTTAATAACAAACCTTACTGCAAACAAAACATATTGGAAACACATTTTTTGGATGCCAGGCGTTCCAGTATGGCTTAAACCACTTCTGGCACCAATTGAACTTTTAGGAGTATTTATTAAACCTTTCTCTTTGATGATTAGGTTATATGCAAATATTCTTGCAGGTCATATAGTATTATACAGCTTGATTGGATTAATTTTTATTTTTAAAAATTTAGTTGGATCAAGTTTGTCACTTGTCCTTGTGTTCTTTATTTCAATTATCGAAGTATTAGTAGCTTTATTACAAGCGTATATCTTTACGCTTTTATCTGCTTTATATTTTGGTTTTGCAGTTCAGGAGGACGATCATTAACTTTAAATAATTGTATAACTAAAATAAATAAAAATGGAAATACCCAAAATAGTCGGAGCAGGACTTGTAATTATCGGAACCGGAATCGGTATTGGACTTATCGGTCGTGGAGCTATGGATGCAATTGGCAGACAGCCAGATGCTTCAAATAAAATTCTTGTAGCAGCAATTGTAATTGCAGCTCTTGTTGAAGGAATTGCTTTTGCTGCCTTATTCGCAGTTAATTAAATAGTTTATGGAAAAATTAATAAGTGAGTTTTCATCTGGCCTCTTTTTTTGGCAGACTTTAATATTCGTTACGCTAATTTTTTTACTAAAGAAATTTGCATGGAAGCCAATATTAGACACTATAAACGAAAGAGAGAAATCCATTCGGGACTCTTTAAACTCTGCTAAAGAAGCTAAAAAGGAAATGGAAACACTTCAGGCAGAGAACAAAAAAATTCTACAAGAAGCTAGAGCTGAAAGTGACGCTATGATTAATCAAGCAAAACAGTCAGGTAAAGATCTAGTAGAAAAAGCAAAGTCTGACGCACGTTCAGAGGCTGAAAACATTTTAGCTCAAGCACGAACTTCAATTGAAAATGAAAAAAGATCAGCCATGAATGAAATTAAAAATCAGGTTGCTGATCTTTCAATTAATATTGCTTCAAAAGTTTTAGAGCAAGAACTCGATGATAATAAAAATCATCAAGATTATATTGATAAATTATTAAAAGAGAAAAAATTTGATCAATAATTATGGCCTTAGGAACTTCCTCTAAAAGATACGCAAAAGCTCTAATCAGTTATGGAATTGATCAAGGGAAACTTGATCTTTTGTTCAATGAAATAAATTCATTGATCAATACTCTAGAAGGATCAGAAGATCTAATGAACTTTATTTCAAATCCAACAATTTCAAAGGATATAAAGGGAAACGTTTTAAATCAACTTACTGATACATCTATGCCTAATATTTCAATTTTGGTAAACCTGCTTTCTGCAAACAACAGAATTGATATGTTGCTCGAGGTATGTAAGGATTTTATAAATCAGTACAACGAAAAAAACAATATAGTTGAAGTAACTATTACAGCCCCAATAGAAATTTCAGATGAACTTGAAAATACAATAGAGAAATATTTGTCTTCCATTAAAGCAGGGACTATCAAATTAACAAAAAAGAAAGATAAAGCTTTAATTGCAGGCTTTACTCTAGACTTAGATAATACAAGACTAGACGCTAGTGTTAAGAAAAGATTAGAGAAAATGCAAAAACAGCTCAAAACAACAAGCTAATTATGAAAAAACTTCTGTTAATTACTTTTATCGCTCTCACTTTTTCTTCTTGTATATCACTAAAGTTCCCTGATAAAATGAATATAAATATTACAGTACCTGAAGATTATGATATTGAAAAGTTTGAGACAATAATTGACACAATTAAAAGTCAAGCTAAAGATAAATATGACCTTGTATTAATGGGGTCAATCATAAAAAAAGATAAATCACAAAAAAAGAAAAAGAATTAAAATTTAAGAAATGCAAAAAATTAAACCAGCTGAAGTTTCAGCACTATTAAAAAAACAGTTAGAGTCAGCAAATATTCAATCATCATTTGATGAAATTGGAACTGTCCTAGAGGTGGGTGATGGTATTGCAAGAGTTTACGGTCTTTCTAATGCTCAGTATGGAGAACTTGTCGCATTTGACAATGGTTTACAAGGAATGGTACTAAACTTAGAGGAAGATCATGTGGGTGTTGTTTTGTTCGGATCTTCAAAAGGTATTAAAGAAGGAGATAATGTAAAGAGAACTAATCAAATCGCCTCCATTAAAGTTGGTGAAGGAATTCTTGGAAGAGTTGTTGACACACTTGGAAATCCTATTGATGGAAAAGGCCAAATACAAGGTGAGCTTTTTGATATGCCAATTGAAAGAAAAGCACCAGGTGTAATATATCGTCAACCTGTCAATGAACCACTTCAAACAGGTATAAAATCAATTGATGCGATGATTCCCATTGGAAGAGGTCAAAGAGAATTAGTAATTGGAGATAGACAGACTGGAAAAACTACGGTATGTATTGATACAATTTTAAATCAAAAAGAATTTTATGATGCTGGTGAACCTGTTTTTTGTATCTACGTTGCAATTGGTCAAAAAGCATCAACTGTAGCTGGAATTGCAAAAACACTAGAAGAAAAAGGTGCGTTAGATTACACTGTAATAGTGGCTGCAAATGCTTCTGACCCTGCACCAATGCAAGTTTTTGCTCCGTTCTCAGGAGCATGTATAGGTGAATATTTTAGGGATACAGGTAGACCTGCACTTATAATATATGATGATTTATCTAAACAAGCGGTTGCCTACAGAGAGGTATCACTTCTTTTAAGAAGACCTCCCGGAAGAGAAGCATATCCTGGAGATGTTTTTTATCTGCACTCAAGACTTCTAGAAAGAGCAGCGAAGGTTGTAAATGACGACAATGTTGCAAGTGAAATGAATGATTTGCCAGATTCTTTAAAATCTAAAGTTAAAGGTGGAGGTTCTCTTACAGCACTTCCAATAATTGAAACACAAGCTGGAGATGTCTCGGCGTATATTCCTACAAATGTAATATCTATAACTGATGGTCAAATTTTCTTGGAATCAGACTTATTTAACTCAGGTGTAAGACCTGCAATTAATGTTGGTATTTCTGTTTCTAGGGTTGGAGGATCAGCGCAGATAAAATCTATGAAAAAAGTTGCAGGAACCTTAAAATTAGATCAAGCCCAGTATAGAGAGCTTGAGGCATTCTCTAAATTTGGATCTGATTTAGATGCTGCAACACTAAATGTTATTGAAAAAGGGAGAAGAAATGTTGAAATTTTAAAGCAAAATCAAAATGACCCATTTCAAGTTGAAGATCAGGTTGCAATAATTTATGCAGGATCTCAAAACCTTTTAAAAGAAGTTCCTGTTCATAAAGTAAAATCTTTTGAAGAAACTTTCCTTCAAGAACTTAAGAAAAACAATAAAAACTTATTGTCAAATTTAAAAGCAGGAAAAATCACTGATAAAGAGACAGATGAAATAAAAAAAGTTGCTGAAAAAATTGCAAAATCATTTTAAGATATGTCAGGATTAAAGGAAATTAGAAATAGAATAAGTTCAGTTTCATCAACCATGCAGATAACGAATGCCATGAAAATGGTTTCGGCTGCTAAATTGAAGAAAGCACAAGATTCTATTACAGCTACTCTCCCATATTCAAACAAGCTGTCAGATTTAATTAAAAGTATATCTGCTTCAGTTGATTCTAACGACTCTAATCCGCTTTTTAAAAAAAGAGAGGTTAAGAAATCTCTTTTAGTAGTTATTACATCAAATAAAGGGCTATGTGGAGGTTTTAATTCCAACATAATTAAAGAGGCGATTAATGCTTCTTTTAAAAATGAATCAAGCAAACCAGATTTTATAACTATTGGAAAAAAAGGGAACGATATACTAAGAAAAAAATTTAATGTTATCTCTTCTCATAATGAAATCTATGATGACTTAAATTATTCTAATGTAAAAGTGATTGCAGAGAATATAATGCAAAAGTTTACAGACGAGGAGTATGATGAAGTGATTTTAATTTATAACCATTTTAAAAATGCTGCAACACAAATTATCACAAAAGAACAATTCCTGCCAATTTCAGATGAAAATGATGAAAATGAATCTGTATCAGGGGACTACATCTTTGAGCCTAATAAAATAAAGATTTTAGACGAGTTAATTCCAAAGTCTTTATCTATCCAGCTATTCAAAGCTATATCAGACTCTATAGCTGGAGAACATGGAGCTAGAATGACAGCAATGCATAAAGCAACAGATAATGCATCAGAGTTAAAAGACCAACTTAAGCTTACTTATAACAAAGCAAGACAGACAGCTATAACAAACGAAATATTAGAAATTGTTGGTGGTGCTGAGGCATTGAACTCATAAACCTATTATCACATCCCACACTTTTTGTATTTTTGATTTTAAATCAAATAAATGAAAATATTTATTCCGATGGCAGGAAAAGGGACAAGGCTTAGGCCTTTTACATTAACTTCTCCAAAACCTTTGCTAGAGATTATTGATAAGCCAATAGTTGAACACCTTATTGATCAAATAACATCCACACTTAACACAGATATAGATGAGATCATATATATTTTAGGAGATGAGTCCTATTTCAATTCAGATGTTGTAGATTCTTTAAAGCTAATCTCTGATAAATATAATGCGCAAACAAAAATTTATAGACAACTTGAACAACTTGGAACAGGTCATGCAATTATGTGTGCAGAGGATTCATTAACTGGCCCATCTATCATTGCTTATGCTGATACGATGATTCAAGGTAAAATTTCAATAGATAGCGATGTTGATGGTATGATATGGGTAAAGAAAGTGAAAAATCCTTCAAGTTATGGAGTTGTGAATCTTGATAAAGACGGTAACATAATTGAATTAATAGAAAAACCACAAAATTTTATTTCTGACCTTGCAGTTGTTGGAATATATTATTTTAAAGATATTTCTTTGGTAAGAGACCATCTCAGAACTCATCTTAAAGAGACACTAGATCCTTCAAAAGAATACCTTTTAAATTATGGAATTGAAAAAATGATTGAAAACAATTATGTTTTTAAATCTCAAGAAATTAATACATGGATGGATTGTGGTACTCCACAATTACTTATTAAATCGGCAAAAACTATAATGAATTCAACTGAAAAATCAAATGTTGAAAATAATTTATCAGAAAAGGTGAATGTTCATATAAACCAGCCTGTTTTTTTTGGAAAAAATGTTCAGATTACAGATTCAACAATTGGTCCATATGTATCAATTGGAGATAATACTGTTGTTTCAAATTCTAAAATTGAATCAACAATTATATATAAAAATGCAAAAGTTTTAAATGCTAATTTGAAAAACTCAATACTAGGTTCAAATACTTCTTACAATGGATCGAGTAAAGCTGTTTTTTTAGGTGATCATTCTCAAATAAATGGTGATGAAGACAAACAATAGAAGATGTTTATTTTTATTTTCTCTTATTCTATTTTTTATTTTAGAAGGCTGTTCTGTTAAGAAAAAAATTATTTCAGATGTTCCAGAAAAAAACATTGAAGTATCTGAGATAATTAAAAATGTTAGAAACTCAGAGCTTAAATACAAAAACTTAAGAAATAGAATAAAAGTTGAGTTTAATAATGGCCGATCTGTTCAAACCGTAAATCTAAATCTCAGAGCATTAGAAAAAGAAGTTTTGTGGCTTAGCGCATCAATGATTGTTCCAATTGCAAAAGTTTTAATGAGTAATGAAAAATTTGTGTTTTATGAAAAATTCCAAAAAACATACATAAATCAAGATATTTCACAAATAACTGCTATAGCAGGATTTAATAGGCCAGTTGATGTTTTACAGAGAATACTTTATGGACAATCCATTATGAATCTTAACAAAAGCGATTGGAAAAGAATTGAAAATCCTAATCATTATGTTTTACAGTCTACAAAAGGATTGCAAACAACATTATTTTTTAACCCAAAAACTTTCAATCTTGATCAACAAAGAATTTTTATACCTTTTCTATCATCTTTAATTACACTTGAGTATAATAATTACAAAGTAGTTGAAGAAAGAGTTGTTCCAAATAATCTATTAATATCATACATCAGAGGAAACCAAATTATAAAAATTAACCTCGAGTATTCACAGTTTGATTTTCCTGAAAATTTGACTTTTCCAATGGAAATTCCTGCCAATTATAAAATTAAAACTTTAGATGAAATTCTTAAGTAAAATATATATTTTATTCCTTCTTCTTTCATTTTCAGTATTGAATGCTCAAGATTATCAAGCAAGACAAAAAAAACTTGAAGCTCAAAAAATATCATTAAAAAATGAGATAATTCAAATTAATTCATTAATTGAAGACTCAAGAAGAAGGTCTAAGAATCTTGCAAACGAACTTGAAGATCTTCAGCTAAAAATATCTGTTAGAGACAAGTTAATTAATATTAATAATTCCCAGCTTAACAATCTTACAAGCATAATAGAAAATCAAACAAAAAAAATAGCAGATCTTGAAAACAATCTGATTGATCTTAAAAACGAATATGAAAAAATCATTTACACCTCTTATAAAAAAAGATCTACTCAAATGAAGTTAATGTTTTTGTTTGCATCTGAAAATTTAAATCAAGCCTTTAAACGTTTCCAATATTTTAAACAATATTCTAAATATAGAAAGAAACAAGCTGATCAAATTATAATAATACAAGGCCAACTAATCCAGAAAATAGACAGCCTGGAAATTATGAAAACAGAAAAACAAAACATAGTTAAAGAAAACAAAACAGTTAAACAATCACTCACAAACGAAATAATTCAACAAGACAATTTATTTAGAAGTCTGTTGAAAACCCAAAAAGATTACTCTGCACAGGTTGATATAAAAGAAAGACAATCAAGACAAATTGATAATGAAATTAGAAAACTTATAAGTCTTGCGATTTCAGAGTCAAACAAAAACAATAACTCTTCAAACTTCTCTCTTACCCCTGAAGGGAGGTTAATTTCAAAAAACTTTCAATCAAATAAAGGAAGACTTCCATGGCCTGTAAAAGAGGGTGTAATAGTTAGAAGATTTGGAACTCAGCGTCACCCTGTAGTAAGAACAACAACAATTAATAGTAATGGAATATCAATAGCAACTTCTCCTAATTCAATTGTATACTCAGTATTTGATGGTGAAGTTTTATCTGTTTACGGTTTTTCAGGGGGTAATCCAGGCGTTTTATTAAGGCACGGAAAATATATTTCAAACTATCAGAATTTATCTTCAATCTATGTAAATAAGGGAGATAAAGTATCAGCAAATGATCAAATAGGTATTGTTTTTACAAACGAATCAACAGGAAAAACAGTTTTGAAATTTAATATATTTAATGAGTTAAAACCTGAAAACCCAATTATTTGGCTTGATAAATAATTTAGTTTTCTATTAACAACCAAGCATCTTGACCATTATTTTTAATAGAAGACATCAAATTCGCTGCTTCATTCCTTGTTTCTAATCTACCATAAGCTACCCTATACAAGCCTTTAGGGTTAATTGAAGTGTAGGATGCTTTATATCCGAGGCTGATTAAATAATTTAACTGTTTTTCAGCATTAACCTTTGACCTGAAAGAACCTGAAATTACACTAAAATAAATAGATTTTTCGTTAACAATCGGAGCAGTAACGTTAAGTCTAATTGCAGGAAGTTCACCGAGGTTAAAAGTAGCTGTTTGAACATTTTCAAGAATTTTATCTTGAGCAATTGCAATATTTTTTAGCTTTTCATTATCTAGATAACTATTGTAATTAAAATATCCAAAGTAACCTAACCCAATTAAAATTAATGCAGTCGCAGCATATTTTAACAAAGGTAACTTAGGAGATGAAGGAATATCTTTTATAAATTCTTTTTTGATAGTCCTATGGATAGGTTTTCTAGTGAATGATTTAAACCCAAAAGCTAAACTGTTATAATTGACTGAAAAGTCAGGATTAAAAATTAAAACTTCATTTTCTTTTAACTCAAATATTCCAAGGGAATCAATCTCAAAAACTAAGTTTTTTGATAAATTTTCATTAAGTAAATCAACTTCTTCATTGACCAAGTCAAGCGCTTTTTTATAAGTTATATTATTTTTATTACTTATATACTTAACTAATAGACCATCATTTTCCTTAAGCATTGAGTTAAATGAAACATATTTGCTAGGGGGGAAAAACTCATCTCCCTTTCTGAAAGCTGATTTGTTTTTTAGAACAAAGGCTCCAAAGCCAGGTAAAATTACACAATCGTTGTTGTATAAAAGATCAACAATATGTTTAAAAATAGACATCAAGTAAATTTAAAAAAAAAGAGTTAATAACCAACACGGGACCGAACTCTTTTAAGAACATTTTTAGCTTTTATTCTTGCTTTTTCTGCCCCCTCTTCTAAAAGTAATTCTACTTTTTCTTTATTATCCATTAGTTCAAAAAACTTTTCTCTGTTTAATGAAAAACGATTTAAGATTTCATTGTAAAGTAATTCTTTAGCTTCACCGTATCCTACATCACCCTTTTGGTATCGATCATTTAAAATTTCCACATTTTTTTTTGATGCTATTACATTATATAACTTAAACACATTACAAAGCTTTGGATTTTTAGGCTCATCTAAAGACAAGCTTTGAGTTTTTATTCTCATTATTTGCTTTTTCAGTTTTTTATCTTCAGCGAAAATATCAATGGTATTCCCCTTTGATTTGCTCATTTTTTCACCATCTGTTCCTATAATATATTTTGTGTCATTTTGGATTTTAGCTTCTGGAATAATAAATGTATCACCCATTAAATTATTGAACCTTGAGGCCACATCTCTTGTTATTTCAAGATGTTGAAGCTGATCTTTTCCTACTGGAACTAAATTAGCATCATAAATTAAAATATCAGCAGACATTAGCATCGGATAAGAAAATAATCCAGAGTTTACATCTTTCAGATTATTGACTTTATCCTTAAATGAGTGAGCAAGTTTCAATCTCTGATATGGAAAAAAACAACTAAGATACCAAGCTAACTCAGTAACTTCAGGTATATCACTTTGTCTAAAAAAACAACTTTTTATTGGGTCAAGACCAAATGCAAGCCAAGTAGCAGCAGTAGATAAAGTATTCTCATGTAAAACCTTTTTATCTTTGATTTGAGTTAAAGAGTGCATGTTTGCAATGAACAGATAAGACTCTTCTTTTGAAGAGTTGGCCATCTCAACGGCAGGTTCAATTGCTCCAAGAATGTTGCCAAGGTGAGGTGTTCCAGTGGATTGAATGCCAGTTAATATTTTGGCCATATTCTCATTTTACAAAACAAAGATATTTTTTTTTGACCTTGAAACAAAATACCTGTTACCTTTGAATTTATAATATCAAATATTTAGACATGATTAAAAGGTTCTTTTTAACTATATGGCTACAAGTTTGGTTCTACTTTCTTGCAGGAATACAAATTGTTATTTATTTCCCCTTTTTAGTAATAATTTTATTATTTCCAAATGGATATGAGATGCTTTATTGGGTAGCAAGGAATATGTGGGCAAGAATCATCTTACATGGCAGCGGGTATTATGTTAAAGTGGAAAATAAGGATAAATTAATATCCGACACAAATTGTCTAATAATAGCTAACCATTCTAGTCACATGGACCCTTTCTTAATGCTAATTCTTAATAAGAAACCCTTTAGGTTTGTTGGTAAAAAAGAATTATACTCTATACCTCTTTTTGGATATTTATATAAAAAAGCTGTTATAATGGTTGACAGGTCTGATAAAAGAAGTCGATATGCAGTTTATGGTAGAGCAAATCAAATGTTAGAGAGAGGTTATAACGTTTGTATTTTTCCTGAAGTTCATTATTGGGATGACACTGTTTTATTGCAAGAATTTAAAAGGGGTGCTTTTAAAATTGCAATTGAAAATAAACTACCGATAGTACCACTTGTATTTTTTGATCTAAAATTAAAACATCCGTGGTATCCTAGATTTGGAGCTTTAGGAAAATTAAGGGTCAAAGTTTTAGATAAAATAAGTGTTGAAAATTTAAAGGAGGATGATATTCCAGCTCTGACAAAAAAGGCCTTCGATTTAATCAAGAATGAATTAAAAAACGATCCTAAACAATCAGCAATAAAAGCTACAAACAATTGGAAAGAAATACTTTCTTAGTCAGTGTCAAGCTGATCAATAATCTTTTGCTCTAATTCTGACATTAATTCTGGATTGTCTTGCAAGATAGCCTTGACTGAATCTCTTCCTTGACCAAGCTTACTTCCTCCATAACTAAACCAAGATCCACTTTTTTCTATTATATCAAGCTCTACACCAATATCTAAAATTTCACCTGTTTTAGAGATTCCTTGGCCATACATAATGTCAAACTCAGCCATTTTAAAAGGTGGAGCAACTTTATTCTTAACAATTTTCACCCTTGTTTTATTACCGAGCACACCTCCCTCAGGGTTTTTTAACTGAGTAGATCTTCTTATATCAACTCTTATGGAAGCGTAAAATTTTAGAGCATTACCTCCAGTTGTAGTCTCGGGATTTCCAAACATAACACCAATTTTTTCTCGCAATTGGTTAATAAAGAAAACTGTACAATTTGTTTTGCTTATGGATGCTGTTAATTTTCTTAATGCTTGAGACATAAGCCTTGCATGTAAACCCATTTTTGAATCTCCCATTTCGCCTTCTATTTCACTTTTAGGTGTAAGGGCTGCAACGGAGTCAATAACTAAAGCATCCACAGCACCAGATCTTATTAGGTTATCAGCAATTTCTAGAGCCTGCTCACCATTATCTGGTTGAGAGATTACTAGCTCTCCTAAATCAACACCTAGTTTTTCAGCATAAAATCTATCAAAGGCATGTTCTGCATCTATAAAGGCAGCAATTCCTCCAGCTTTTTGACACTCTGCAATTGCATGAAGTGTAAGTGTAGTTTTACCCGAAGATTCTGGACCATATATTTCTATAACCCTACCTTTAGGATAACCTCCTACACCAAGAGCAATATCTAATCCAATAGAACCTGATGAGATAGATTCAACCTTTTCAATCGTTTGATCACCTAATCTCATCACGGATCCTTTTCCGTATGTTTTATCAAGTTTATCTAATGTTAATTTTAATGCTTTAAGTTTAGAATCTTTAGGATCTGACATATTATGACATTTATCACTAAAGTAATATTTTTTATATTTATATTTTATCAAACTATGAGAAAAATATTAATATTATTTGTACTACTATTTATAACTGATATTTATGCGCAAAATGTTCTACCATTAAAAGAAAGAGCAGAGTTTGTAAATAAACTTCAAAAAGATAGACTCACTAATTTATTGCCAACACTTATGGAAAAAACAGGCATTGATATGTGGGTGTTAATTGCAAGAGAATACAATGAAGATCCAATAATTAAAACAATGCTTCCGCCAACATGGTTAAATGCAAGAAGAACAACAATGATAGTTTTTTCTTTAGATTCTAAATCTAAAAAATTTGAATCAGTTGCAATTGCAAGATATGCCTTTGGGGATAATATTCCATCAATATGGAATAAAGAAAAACAGCCCAACCAATGGGAAGCTCTGAAAGACTACATTGTAAGTAAAAATCCAAAAAAAATAGGCATTAACACTTCTAGTTATGAATCTCTTGCAGATGGACTTAGCAAGTATCACTATGATCAACTGTACAATGTATTGCCATCTAAATTGAGAAACAAAATAGTTTCAGCAGAAGATCTAGCTATTGCTTGGATTGAAACAAGAACAGAGTTAGAGATGACAGTTTATTCACAACTTATAGAAATAAGTAGTTCAATAATAAGGGAGGCTTTTTCAACAAAAGTGATTACTCCAGGTATTACCACAACTGATGATGTCGTTTGGTGGATGCGTGAAAAAGTTAAGAAACTAGGTCTTGATACTTGGTTTCATCCTAGTGTTGATGTACAAAGAAAAGATAATAGTGACTTATATGCATTTGACGGATTATCTAAATTTGATATAATTCAACCGGGAGATCTAGTTCATTGTGACTTTGGAATTACCTATTTAACATTAAATACTGATACGCAGGAACTAGCTTATGTACTAAAACCCGGAGAAACAAGTGCACCTGAATATTTAATCAATGCTCTAAAGGAGGGGAACAGGGTGCAAGATATTTTTACAAATAATTTTAAACAAGGAGCTACAGGCAACGAAATTTTAAAACAATCTTTAAACCAGGGAAAAGCTGAAGGCTTAAGGCCGTCGATTTATACTCATCCATTAGGTACATATGGACATTCTGCTGGAACTACATTAGGAATGTGGGATTCTCAAAATGGAGTTCCTTATACTGGAGATCACCCATTACAATTTAACACTTCATATGCAATTGAGTTAAATACAACAGTATATATTCCAGAATGGAAAAAGGATGTAAGAATTATGCTTGAAGTTCCAGGTTTTTTCGATGAAGATGGATTCAGATATATTAAGGGTAGACAAACAAAGTTTATTTTGATTGGGGACATTCAGTATGGTTTAACCAACTGAGATCACCTTAAGGTTGTTAAAAAGTTGTAGTTTTGTTTACTATTTTAGTATAGCATGCAACTGTACAATAAACATAGTGCTAAAGAGCGCGCCAGAATTATCGATGAAAATTCTCAGGTTAGAATTACACTTTCTTTTTATAAGTATTTTAATCTTGGGAATCCATCACTATTTAGAGACCACTTATTTATTGTTTGGTCTAAAATTGATGTTTTAGGCAGAATCTATGTTTCTAAAGAGGGAATAAATGCTCAGCTTTCAGTTCCTAAAGAAAACTTTCAGAAATTTAAAAAATCAATTATTGAATTGCCTCCTCTTAGTGAGGTTAGATTAAATGTTGCATTAGAACATTACAATAAATCTTTCTTAAAATTAACTATTAAAATTCGAGATAAGATAGTTTCTGACGGGCTTCAAGCTAATTCCTTTGATGTTACTAAGATTGGAAAACATTTAGACGCAACAGAATTTAATTTAATGTTAAAAGATGAAAACACTATTTGCATTGATATGAGAAATCACTACGAAAGTGAAATAGGGTTTTTTAAGGGTGCGGTTAAACCAAATGTGGATACTTTTAGAGAGTCTCTTCTAACAATTGATAAGGAACTTAAGAAACATGGTATAAGCAAAAACTATCTTATGTATTGTACAGGAGGGATTAGATGTGAGAAAGCAAGCGCATATTTAAAACATAAGGGAATAAAAAATGTATTTCAACTTGAGGGAGGAATAATTGAATATTCTAGACAAGTAAAAGAGAATGGATTAGAAAACAACTTTCTTGGTAAGAATTTTGTTTTTGATAACAGAATGGGAGAAAGAATTTCAAATGAAATTGTTTCAAATTGCCATCAGTGCGGAAAACCCTGTGACTCTCACATAAACTGTGCAAATGACTCATGTCATCTTTTATTTATTCAGTGTGACGAGTGTAGAAAAAAAATGAATAGTTGCTGTTCTATAGAATGCATGAAGGTTGTTGAACTTCCTTATGATCAACAAAAATCTCTTAGAAAAGGACAGTATAATAGTAACAAGAAATTTAAAAAAGGAAGATCAAGCAAACTAAAATTCAAAATAAATTGATATGAAAAGCTTACTTAAAATTAGGGTCCTGTGGTCTTTGCTGATTTTTGGTTTAATTTCTTTCGTCTCATTGTTTGTACTTGCGGGTAATGGGACATTTGGGGAAATGCCTGAGTTTGAACAGTTAGAAAACCCTAATACAAATCTTGCTACTCAAATAATATCATCTGATGGGGAAATGTTGGCTAAGTTTTATTTCAATGATAATAGAACACCAATAACTTACAATGAGCTTCCAAAAAATCTTGTTGATGCATTAATTGCCACTGAAGATGAAAGGTTCTACGATCATCCAGGAATTGATGTTAGATCAACATTAAGAGCAATAGTTTTTTTAAACACTCGAGGAGGTGCAAGTACAATAAGTCAACAATTAGCTAGGCAGCTTTTTGTTGGAGTAAGATCACGAAGTATCATTCAAGCTGTTTTACAAAAAGCAAAAGAATGGGTTTTAGCAATTCAAATTGAGAAGAGATATACTAAGAATGAAATAATATCTATGTATTTAAATATATATGATTTTAATAATGCTGCAGATGGTGTTCGTTCAGCATCAAAAATTTATTTTAATAAAATACCTGACTCTCTGCTTATTGAAGATGCTGCTACCCTTGTTGGAATGTTAAAGAACTCATCTCTTTATAATCCATTAAGAAGACCTAAGCTTGTTACTGAAAGGAGAAATGTTGTATTTCAACAAATGTATCGAAATGATATGATAACAAAAGATGAAAGAGATTCGTTATCATTATTGCCTTTAAATATTGATTATTCTCCAGAGTCACACAGAGAAGGACTTGCAACATATTTTAGAGCTTATCTTCAGGAGTTTATGAACAAGTGGTTAAGAGACAATCCAAAACCTGATGGGTCAAGATATAATCTATACAGTGATGGTCTTAGAATATATACAACTATTGATTCAAGACTTCAGTCTCTTGCTGAAGAGTCTATGAATGAGCATTTGAAAAATCTTCAATCTGAATTCTTTTCCCAAAATAAAGAATCTGAGGAAAACCCTACTCCACCATTTAAAGATCTTAGAGAAGGACAAGTAGATACCTTGATTAAATTATCAGCAATGAGATCAGAAAGGTGGAGAAAGATGAAATTAAATGGAAAAAATGAAGATGAAATATGGGCAACATTTCAAGTTGATACTCCAATGAAAGTGTTTTCATGGAGTGGTGAGATTGACACAATTATGAAACCAATAGATTCTATTAGGTATTATAAGTTTCATCTAAGAGCATCAATGATGTCTATGGAGCCACAGACTGGACATGTAAAAGTTTGGGTTGGAGGTTATAACTATAAACATTTCCAGTATGACCAAGTTAAACAAGGAAGACGACAAATAGGATCAACTTTCAAGCCATTTTTATATGCAACAGCTATTGATCAATTGAAATTATCACCATGTTATACTGTTCCAGATGCTCTTTATTGTATTGAGCCAATGAAGCATGGCAATATGAATGCCTGGTGCCCAAAAAATTCAAGTGATAGATATGGACAGACAAGAAATTTGAAAAATGCATTAGCAAATTCAATTAATACAATAAGTGCAAGATTGATGGATCAAGTGGGTCCAAAGCCAGTTGTAACACTAATGAAAAAAATGGGAATTAATTCATATTTACCAGAAGTTCCTTCAATAGCTCTTGGAACACCAGACATTAGCCTTTATGAAATGGTAGGAGCATACAGTACCTTTGTTAATAAAGGAATCTATATAGAGCCTATTTTCATTACTAGAATTGAAGATAAGAATGGAGTACCGTTGTTTGAGGTAATTCCTGAAACAACAGATGTTCTGAGTGAAGAAGCAGCTTATGTAACAGTTAACCTTATGGAAGGTGTTACAAAGTATGGATCAGGTGGAAGGTTGAGACATTCAGGCTTAGAAGAGACTAATTATATATATAAAAATCTAATCACAGGTTATCCATACGCTTTTGAAAATGCAATTGCAGGTAAAACGGGAACGACACAAAATCAAAGCGATGGTTGGTTTATGGGAATGGTCCCAAATTTAGTCACTGGTGTTTGGGTCGGAGGAGAAGACCGTGCTGTACATTTTGATGATATTGCATTTGGTCAAGGAGCTACAATGGCATTGCCAATTTGGGGTCAGTTCATGAAAAAAGCTTACTTAAACCCAGAATTAGGAATTTCTAAAGAAGATTTTCCTGTCCCCGAAATAGTTTCAATCCCGTTAGATTGTGAGAATTTAAATATAGAAAGCTCAGAGAAGAAGAAAGATTTAGAAGAATTAGGATTCTAGTCAATAATCTTCTCATAGCAGTGAAATGGGTACTCACTTTGCATTGGAAAAAAGACATTTCCAAGTTGACTATAATTTCTTGATTTGTAGAACTTATTATTTCTGATATTTTTGCTAAAAGTATCAAGCCTAATTGATTTGAAATCATTAATCTTAGCATATTCTTCTGCAAAAGTCATCAATGATTTTCCAATTCCCTTTTTTTGATAGTCAGGATGAACAGCAAGCCTATGAATGTATATGTTCATATAGTCTTTTGATAACCAATCTATATTTTTGTAAACATGGTCTTTTTTAGTTGAAATTACAATACACCCAGTAATTATATCTCCTTGTTTAGATATATATAAGCTATTATTCATGATATCATTTTTAAACACATCTCTACTGGGATATTTTTCATTCCATTGAAAAATATTTTTAGAGATCATGTCTGCTGCACATGCTTCTGCAATCGTTTTAACTCTTTGGAGATCTTCTATTTTAGCTAATTCAATTTTAATCATAAAAAATAATAATGTTTAAATTAGAGTAAAATTAATTTAATTGTCTAAAAAAACAGCACTTAGATTTTTGACTATCCTAGCTTTAATGATTTCAAGTTATAGCTATTCTCAACAACAGGTTAATTTGGATGTAGATAATGATCTTTATTTTGACAGAGACTTTTATTACTCAAGTGGAATTTTTCTTTCATACTCATCTTATAAAATTGAAAAAGAAAAAACCTTTATTAATCATTTTAAATTAGGACAGTTAATTTATACCCCGTCGAGTAGATATGAGACTGACCCAAATAAATACGATTACCCATACAGTGGCTATTTATTTTTGGAGGGATTAAAACAAAAACAATTATCTAATTACTCCAGTTTTACCTATGGAGTAAATTTTGGAATAACAGGTAACGCATCATTGGCTAAAGGAATGCAGAATTTATATCATGATATTGTTTTGAATTTACCAAATCTGGAATGGAAATCTCAGATGCCTCAGCAATTCCAAATAAATCTAGTTGCAAATTATTTCAAAGGCTTCAAATTTGAAGACAACATAAATATTACAACAGAGATTTATTCAAGACTAGGAACATACCAGCAAATGGCAGGCGTTAATATTGGACTTCTAATTGGAGAGTTAAGTTGGTTTAGTATATCAGATAATATTATAAACGAATCATATGATAATTTATCTTTTTATATTGGAACCAGTCAGGAATATTACCTACATGATTATAAATTAGAGGGAAGCCTTTTTAATGAAAACGCTGAGCTCACAATGACCTCAAATAAATATAGAAACACAATAGAAGTTGGATTTCAAAAGCGATTTAACAAACTTCAAGTTCTTACCACTTTTAATTCTATGTCTAAGGATACCGAAATGCAAAGAACTATGAGGCACCCATTTTTAAAAATTAGCTTAAGTTATAACCTTCATTAATTTTAACTTTTCTTTAAAATTATTTTAAGATAATTAAAAGTATTTTTAAGTATAAATTTAAAAGACGCTTACTTGTCATCTTTGTCCTTTTTTTAGCTAGGTTAATTTTGAATTTTTGTTAATTGGTTTCAAGAAGCGTCTTTCTTTTTAACACCTACTTTATACAAAAATGGACTTCCCGATCCCTCGTCTTCTGAGGTTATCCAGAACGTCTTTTTGTCAATTATCTTAATCGCTTCAATTTGCGCTCTCTCAAGTGGGATTTTAAATTTTCTAAATTTCTTATCAGCTAAGTTTTCCAAATTAAAGTCTTCAAATAGAATTAAAAATTGGTTTCCTTTTGAGTTATAGCTAACAAGGGCAAGTAAGCTCATATCTTTATTGTAATCACCGCCAGTAATTAAAGAATTTACATTGTATGTAATTTTACTTTCAAGTACTTGCTTTGAATTACTTTCTTTATCAATTAAATATAAATCAGTAAATAGTTCGCTTCTGTCCTTAGACAAAACCGCAATTTTATCTTCAATTAAAAATAATGCTTCAGCATCATACTTATGCTTTGGTCTTGGTATAAATATTTCTTGATCTTCATAGGAAATATCAATTTTACCATCAATACTAAAATCAGTTTTTTTAACTTTTATAATATTTAGATTGTCTCTGTTACCAAAATTGTTTCCTGTATCAGCAATGAATATATAATCTTCATCAGCTGTAATATCTTCCCAATCATTATTATAAATTTCCCAAAAAGATTCTTCTTCCAGTTTTATAGAATTTATGATCTCACCATTTAGATTAAAAAAATATAAACTTGGCTCTCCTCCAGAATCATTATGTGTTATAAAAACTTCATTTAGAGTTTCTAAACCAGAGGTTTCGTTTATAATTTTTGGTAGAACAATAGTTTCAAGAATAACAGCATTTTCATATTCTTCCTTTTCTTGTCCATTTGAACAACTAAATATTATTAATAGTATTATGAAGTAATAGCTTCTCATTAATTTAAACATCATTAGAATTCAATTTTACTGTCTTTAATTGATTGTTTTCGTCATCAAAAACAGTCCAAACAATAAATATCTCGTTATCTAGTATTTCTAATTGTGGCACTCCTGTTCCTCTTCCACTATCAATTTTAGAAACTGTAATTGGCTCTGAAACTTTTCCATCTATTGAAACTTTTTTTATTCTTAAATATGTCCCATCATCATCACCTTCCATATAACTCACTATTACTTCTTTTTCATTTAAGAAGGCTGTATCTACTCTACCAATAGCATTATGGTCATTAATTTTTATTGGGCTACCAAAAGATGACCCGAAAGATTCTGAAAAAGAAAGATTAACCGTTGGTTTTCCATCAGAGGCAGTAAACCAACTTACAGCAAGATTGTTAGAATTAGATACAATTTTAGGACCATTTACCGGGCACCCATAAATTACCCATCCATCATCATGAACCGAAACAGGACTTTCCCAACCATCATTTATGTTTCGTGTGACATATATATCTCGAACTTCTTCTTCACTTCTGTCTCTGTATACAACTATAGGTCCTTTTTCGCTATATGTTATTGATGTCTGACAACAATCACAAACTGATGAATCAAGTTCAGTCTCATTTATAATATCCCCAGCATTTGTAATTTCCGCAAATCTAATAGTCATAGGTTTGTGATTTCCGTTCATATCTTTCTCTACTGTATTTCTTCCATCTAACCAGCTAATAAAAAACCCTTCATTATTTTTTGCAGCTATGCTAACAAAACCATGTTCTGCTTTAAAACCATCAGTGTTTAATATAAAGTCCTCTTTTACTTTTTTTCCAGATAATTTATGTAGACTTAAAAAAACATCATAAGTATATGTACCGGAGGCAGATTTTTTTAGGTAGCTAGTTAGAACTTGATCACCGCTTATTGCATGTGTTGGAAAGTCAGCCCAATTAACAAACCAGTCGGAACCATTTGCCAATTTTATGGGATTAGTCCATCCGTCATTTTTAAATTGTCTGAAATTTAAACTAGCATTCATATCCTCATCACTAGAAATCCAAGTCAACGATAAGTTATCATTATTTAAAACTAGGCTAGGTTGCGCATTATTGTTTTCATATGAAAAAGATATTTCTTCTATTTTAATATCATTAGAATTACAGGAAAACAGACTTAAAAAGAAAAAAGCAATTATAAATTTTTTCATATTATAACATCTTTAATTTATTAATCATTTCTTCAGAATCCCATTCAATTGCACCAATAATAGTTTCAATTATTTGACCATTTTCATCAAAAATATATGAAATAGGCATAGCATATACTCCAAGTGTTTCAAATGATTTACTTGATTTTAAAAAATTGAAATCAAAATTCCATTCGTTCTTAAACTCAGATATTTTAGATACTGTTTCATCAGAAACTAATAAAAAAGTATATCCATATTCCTGTAATATTTCTTCAGCTCTTTTGATTCCTGGCATTTCCTTTATACATGGGGCACACCATGTGGCCCAGTAACTTACTACAATCTTCCCCTCCTTATAGACTGAGAGATCCAAATTTTTCTCGTTTAAATCAAAAAATGATGTTTTAAGCTGTAAAGATTCTAAATCAGAAACTTTTTTAATATTTGTAGTACCTGAGTTACAACCCAATAATATTATACAGCATAATGTATGAATAACAATTTTCACCTTTGATATATTTAAAAAACAAAATTAAGACTTCTTTCTTTTTTTATCCTTCTTTTTCTTTTTATTTTTCTTTTTTTTGGAATTGCTATCAATTTTATTTGAGGTATTCAATAGATTCTTGCGACTATTTATTTGATTAGCATTAACAATAGTTTTAACAATTATTACACCTGCTGCTCCTTCACTTCCATATTTATTTGTTGCAGAAACGCCATTTAGAACTTCAACATACTTTACTTGTTCAATGTAAAGTACTGGTGGGTTATTATATATAATACCATCAATTTCCCATATAACTTCATCCCCTGCTGTTTTAAAAGATTGTCTTCCTCTAAGAGCTATGTTCTGGTTCCCCATTCTATCTGTAATTCTTCGCGCACCAGGAATTCTTGTGGAAAGAGCATCTACTAGAGACATCGACGAAATAGCATTTTGTTTTGCTTTTACAATTTTCTCCTCTTGTGAAAAAGAAACTGTTGTAATAAAAATAATGATAATCAAATAAATATGTTTCATGATACTTTTAAGAATATGGTGATTGAAAAGCTAAATATATTAATTTTCTATTGATATAAGTAATATTTAAAAGATCTAATAATAGCATAATCAAAGAGTGGGGCAATCAAAAGAATTATAGTAATTTTCTAATATAATATATTAAGGCACAGTTATATAAAAATGTTATTTTTTTTTTTACCTTTATAGGCTAGCTAAAAAAATGAACAAAAAGTGGAGTCATATTGATCAAATTTATTTTCCAGATGGAGTTCGCTCTGTATATTTTGATGGTAGAAGAGTTAAAAAAGAAGATATACAAATTGAAAGAAGTTTTATAGAGCTTATGTCTTCTGAATTCGACAGCTCAAATTTACCTGATCACATCAAATATCTTCCTCGCAAACAAGCCGCTCAATATCTTAGTCTAAGTGAAAGTACATTGGTTAGATATCATGAAAATGGTAAACTTAAATGGATAACAAGACGTAACAGAACTCCAATTTATTCTAGGGTTGCATTAGATGCTTTTAGTAAAAAAAATCAATAAAAACATTAAATTAGATTATCATTGCTGATAGAATGGTAATAAAATTTCATACTGTAAATCTTAAAAAAAAATATCCACTACAGATAAGTAGAGGAGTCAATGACAGGTCACAAAATCTAGTTATTGAAATTAAGAAAGATGGAATTACTGCTTGGGGAGAATCAGCGCCAGGGAAGACAGAAGGGGCTTCATCAGCTAAGGAGGTTAAAGATCATCTAATCAGGCTCATAAATTCAGACATAAACACCTTATCAATTTATGAAGTTCATCAGCGGTGTAAAGATTTAAATATACCACGCTGTGCTCAGGCTGCAATTGATGTTGCTTTATGGGACTTGAAAGCAAAAGAAGCAAAAATGTCATTGAAAGATTTACTAGGACTTCCATCACCTCAAGTTCCTTCATCTATAACTGTTGGAATAAACCCACCAGAAATAATTAAAGAACGAGTTGAAATAATATTATCTAATCCTCAGGTAAAAGCTCTAAAAATAAAGTTAGGTTCTCCTAAAGGAATAGAATATGATCAGTTAATTTACTCACAAGTTATTGAGTCAGTGGGGAAATCAAATGTTGCAATACGTGTAGATGCAAATGGAGGTTGGAGTCTTGATGAGGCTCAATTCATGATGAAGTGGTTAAGCCAGAGAAAAGCTGAATATATTGAACAACCTTTAATTGAGGGTGATGAAGATAAATTGAAGTTCTTATTTAAGGGAAGACCTCTTCCAATTTTTATTGACGAATCCTGTAGAGTTGCAGAGGATGTAGCGAATTTCCATCATAATGTAGATGGAATAAATTTAAAGCTCATGAAATGTGGTGGTATAACAGAGGCTATAAAAATCTTGAATGTTGCAAAATCGCATAGTTTAAAAACTATGATAGGATGTATGAGCGAGTCATCTATTAGTATATCTGCTGGAGCATCAATATCAGGAATAATAGATTACGTTGATCTTGATTCACATTATAATTTAGATCCAGATCCAAGTGAGGGATCTAAAATGGAAAATGGTATAACTATTACAAACTCAAAATATGGACATGGAGCGAATCTAAAAAAAGAATATTATGATAAAATCGACTGATAAAATTGCAGTTTGGATGGAGGCAAGCCTAGACGATGATTATGGAAAAATGGGAATTAGTGCATTAAGATATCTAGATAATGAAATATTATGTGTTATAGATTCAGTTTTTTCTGGAAAAAGTCTTTCGGAAGTTTCAATAATACAAAAAAACATACCTATAGTAAAAAGTATAAATGAAGCAAAATCCCTAGGCTGTAATGTTCTTCTTTTAGGAGTTTTAACATCAGGAGGACTTAGACCAAAGTCATGGGATATTGTTTTGAAAGAAGCTTTAGAGAAAGGAATGTCAATAATTAATGGACTCCATGATCAGGTTTCTCCTACTTTTTCAAAATATATAGTAGAAGAAAACCAATGGATATGGGATACTAGAGTGCCTAAATTTATTCCAAAAGTAGGATCAGCTAAAGCCGCTAATCTTAATAATAAAAGAGTTCTTATGATAGGAACAGATATGGCTGCTGGTAAAATGACTGTTGGGCTAGAATTATATTCATACTTAACAGATAAAAAAATTAATACAGGGTTTGTCGCTACAGGTCAAGTAGGAATAACTATTACCGGAAGAGGGATTCCTCTTGATGCATATAAACTTGATCATGCATGTGGTGCAGTTGAGTCTGCAATAATAGAGCAAAAAGATAAAGATATCATAATTGTAGAAGGTCAAGGGTCAATTCTTCACCCGGGGAGTTCCGCAACACTGCCGTTGATGCGAGGAGCATGTCCAACACATATGATTCTATGCCATATTGCCAGAAATCAAACATTAAGATCTGTAGAAAATATTAGAATTCCAGATTTGAAAAAATTCATATCTCTTAATGAGCAGTTGGCATCAGTCATAGGAACCTATCCAGAATCAAAAGTAGTGGGGATTGCATTAAATACTAATTTGATGTCGGAAAAGTCTGCTAGGAAATTTATCAAAAAAGTAGAAAAAGAGACAGGGCTTCCTTCAACTGATGTTGTAAGATTTGGAGGAGATAAAATTTTTAGTCAATTAGTATAGCTACTTACAATGATAATCAGCTGCTCTGGTTGCAATTTGATTGTTTGGCTTAACGTTTACTTTATATCCTAGTGAATTTGCCCAACCTTTAGTTGCAGAAATTAGTTTATTTGATTTAAAACTTTCGTCAGAGTTGTAGTCCATGTCAATTTCGACCTGAACACTAACTTGCTTTGTTAACCATTCAGCTACTTTTATACTATATTCAGCTTCCAACCAAAGCCTTTTCCATATATCATTTATCGCTTCACAAGAAGATTTACTTAAAATATAATGCACACCTCTAGTTCCCAGTCTATAAGCAATAACACTTGTATAATTTGTTTTCTTCCCTACATTTTGTGAGTCAGATCCAATATGAATTTTTGCGTAAGGATATTCTTTTAAAATACCAAGTGTATGGTCAACCGGGTCAACATTATTTCCTTGAATATCTTTAAATAATCTCATATTCGAAAATAAATATTATTTGTAAATTACATTATCAATAAAACCTTAAATTATTAACGAATGAAAAATTTTCTCATATTTTTATTACTAATATTTGTTCACGAAAACATATATGCACAGAGCGCAAATAAATTAAAGAAAGAATTACTTAGCTCTATTGAGCAAAAGTCAGAGGAACTAATAACCATTAGTGATAATATTTGGGAAGCTGCTGAAGTTGCGTTTAGAGAAGCAAAATCTTCGCAATATTTAATTGAGTATGCAAAAAAAAATGGGTTTATTGTTGATTCTGATTTAGCAGGTATGCCAACAGCATTTACCGCAACCTTTGGAGAAGGAAGCCCGGTTATTGGAATTATTGGAGAATTCGATGCGTTACCTGGTCTATCTCAGACCACAGTTCCTTATAAAAGTGAACTTGTTAACGGAGGTGCCGGACATGGTTGTGGTCATAACTTATTTGGAACAGCCAGTTTGGGAGCTGCTGTAGCCATAAAAGAGTTAATAGAGAATGGAAGTCTAACCGGAACTGTAAAATATTTTGGGACTCCTGCTGAGGAAAAGTTTTTTGGAAAACTTTGGATGATAAGAGAAGGGGTATTTGATAATGTAGATGTTGTGATGGATTGGCACCCCGCTGATAATACCGAGGCAAATGTTCAGCCTTCATTAGCACTAGTTGATTTTATGGTGGAATTTACTGGGCAAGCTGCTCATGCTTCTGCAGACCCTTGGAATGCAAGAAGTGCTTCCGATGCATTAGAGCTTTATACTCATGGGATAAATTCGTATCGAGAGCATATTAAACCAAGCGTAAGGATTCACTACCATATTCAAGATGCTGGACAGGTAGTAAATGTTGTACCAGATTACTCAAGAATTTGGGTAAGGGTAAGAGACATAACAAGAGATGGATTAGTTCCTGTTTATGATCAAGTTAAAAAAATGGCAGGTGGTGCTGCAATTATGGCAAATGTTGATCATAATGTTTCGTTAATTTCAGGTATTCATGATTTACTTCCAAATAGAACAGGTGGAATGGTAATGCAGAAGAATCTAGAAACTTTAGGAGATATTCAATATTCTCAAGAAGAAATTCAATTTGCATTTGAAATGCAAGAAAATAATGGAAAACCTAAAGTTGGCATTGATGGAAAAATTAGACCTCTAAGAGAGACGCTCGCAAGTCCTGGGGGTGGTTCAACAGACGTTGGAGATGTAAGTTATAATGTTCCTGTTGTTAGCTTAGCAGCAACAACAGCTCCAAAAGGTGTGCCATGGCACTCCTGGTCTGTTGTAGCAAGTTCAGGAATGTCAATTGGCCACAAAGGAATGCTTCACGCAGCAAAAGCATTAGGGATGACTATGGTAGATATTTTCAAGGATGAAAAATTAAGAAAAGAGATAAAGGCAGAGTTTGATGAAAGAATAGGGGACTATAAATATGATGCTTTCTTGGATCCAGGTCCACCCCCTATAGATTATGTAGATTAGATCCAAGATCTAGATTTCATCTCTTTTGTTACAATTTTTGCTAAACATATAATTGCAATCATATTAGGAATAGCCATTAATGCAAATGCAACATCAATTAATCCTATAACAATTTCAACTGTAAGAATTGAAGAAATAATTATTGCGGCTATATATACATAATTATAATGCTTGCCTTTTTCAGGGCTTGTCAAAAAACCATAGCATTTAACTCCATAATATGAATAAGTAAAAAGTGTTGATATTCCAAATATAGAAATCATAATAATTAGAATATAATCTCCAAAGCCAAAGAATAATAATCTAAAGGCTTCAAGAGATAAAACAATTCCATTTAAATCACTTTCAAGATAAGCACCACTAATAATAATAATTAAACCCGTTATTGTACAAACTAAAATTGTATCTAATATTGGGCCTAACATACCAACCAAACCTTCATCAGTTCCCTTCTTAGATGTTGATTGACCGTGATAGATTGGAGCTAGACCAACTCCACTCTCACTTGAAAAAACCGCTCTTCGAATACCAATTAAAACAAGCCCCCAGAAGCCACCCTGAACCATAGTGTTAAAGTTAAAAGCCTCACTAAATATTAGGGCAAATGTAGATGGAACAACACTCGCATTTGATATCAAAATAAATAATCCTAAAATAAAATATAAAATTACCATAACTGGAACTAAACTGGATGTTACACTTACTATTGATTTAAGACCACCAAAAATTACAAATGAAGTTAATATTGTAAAGATTATGCCTATAATTAGTTTCCAATTGCCTTCACCTATATTAAGAAGAGCATTAGGATTTAATACATCTATATATGACTGGGTTAATTGATTTGCGGTAAACGCAGGAAGCACCCCTATTAATCCAGCTATTGAAAACCAAATTGCCAAAGGTCTACCCCACTTTTTAATTCCCAAAGTCATGTAGTACATTGGGCCTCCTAAAAACTCTCCATTTTTATCCTTTTTTCTTAAACTAACAGCAAGTGAACATGAGAAAAATTTTATAGTTGCTCCAATCAAAGCAGTAATCCACATCCAGAAAAGTACTCCTGGGCCTCCTTGATGAATTGCAATAGAAACGCCAGAAATGTTTCCAAGCCCTACAGTTGCAGCTAAGACTGCTGATAGAGCTTGAAACCGTGAAATACCAATATTAGAATCATCTTTTTTTAATAAAAGGTTAAATCCATTTGAAATTTTTAACAAAGGATTTGCTCTGGAGATTATAGTTAGATAAATTCCTCCACCAATAATAAGGAATAACATTATCCAATTTAATGGAACTATAATTTGATTTATAAAGGTTTCAATTGAATCAAATAATCCATTCATGTCGAAAATTAATGATTAAATTTTGAAAAGATTACTTTCTTTTTTAATTTATTATAAAATAAATAATTATGCAATCAAGACGAGAGTGGTTCAAGTCTTCAATTGGTTTAGGAGGGCTAATGATTACACCTTCAATTTTAACTGCTGAAGAAATAAAAAAATATAATCCAAGACCTTTGTCAAATATCGTTAAGTTAAGCTCAA
The DNA here is from genome assembly GCA_004213645.1 of Flavobacteriales bacterium. Taxonomy (GTDB): domain Bacteria; phylum Bacteroidota; class Bacteroidia; order Flavobacteriales; family Flavobacteriaceae; genus Marisimplicoccus. The sequence goes on from SGZF01000007.1 coordinate 48,246, forward strand.
ATGAAAATCCGTATGGGCCATCAGAAAGAGTTAGAAATGCTATTATAGATTCATTTGACAATGCATGTAGATATCCATATGAATATATTTTAGAACTTCAAAAATCATTAGCAAAAAAACATAATGTTTCTCTTGAAAGTATTGTAATTACAGGGGGGTCTAATGAAGCACTTAGAGTTACTGGATTGGCTATAGCAGATGCAGGAGGTGAAATAGTAGCAGGACAACCTACTTACCTTGCACTTATGAGTTATGCTGAGGGAATGGGTGGGAAAATTAAATGGGTGCCTGTTGGTTCTGATAAAGGATATGATCTTGTTGAACTTGAAAAAAAAATAGATGATAAAACAAAGATGGTTTTTATTGCAAATCCAAATAATCCAACTGGCACTTTACTTGATAAGAATCCATTAAGTAAATTTTGTGAAAGAGCTTCTGAGAGAACAATAGTCTTTTGCGATGAGGCCTATTATGACTATATAACTGAGGAGAATTATCCATCCATGGATTATCTTGTAAGAGAAGGAAAAGATGTTATAGTTTCCAGGACATTCTCAAAAGTATACGGAATGGCCGGCTTAAGAATTGGATATTTGATTTTGAAACCAGAATTAGCAGATCAATTATTTGGTGAGTACTCTCCATATGGAAGAAATAAGATTATGGCACAGACAAATATACTTGCTGTTGCAGCTGCAAACGAAGCATTAAAAGACTCGGACTTTTACTCTTTCTCGTTGAAAAAAGCAAATGAGGAAAAAAATAAAATTTATAAATTACTAGACTATTTGGACCTTAAATATATTAAATCAAGCACCAACTTTGTTTTCTTTGAATCTAAAAAACATATTGATGATTTATCAAAAGAAATGCTGGATAAAGGAGTTAGAGTTGGAAGACCTTTTCCTCCTTTCTACGACTGGTGTAGAATAAGCACTGGAACTAGTCAAGAGGTAGATAAATTTATAAATGCAATGTTGGAAGTTTATAGCTAGTTTTTGTAAATAATATAAGTTGCTTTTACACCTGTAGCAAGATTCCATCTA
>SGZF01000008.1 GCA_004213645.1 Flavobacteriales bacterium
AAAATGTTATTAAAAGATGTAAAAATTAATGCATTTGTATCATCAGTTGGAGAAATTACATACGATTATCAAAACTCTAAAATTGATTTTGATAAAATCGAGGATTCAATTGTCAGGTGTCCCGATGAGAAAAAATCAGATGAGATGATTAATTTAATTAAATCTATCAAGAAGAACGGAGATACAGTAGGAGGTGTAATTTCCTGTATTATTAGTGGTGTCCCTGTTGGACTGGGAGAGCCAGTGTTTAATAAATTACATGCTGAGCTTGGTAAAGCAATGTTATCAATAAATGCAGTTAAAGGTTTTGAGTTTGGAAGCGGATTTAAGGGTTCTTCGATGAAAGGATCTGAGCATAATGATTCCTTTAAAGGAGATGGAACAACAAAAACCAATAGATCTGGAGGTATTCAAGGAGGAATATCAAATGGAATGGATATTTACTTTAATGTTGCATTTAAGCCAGTTTCGACTATTATGAGAGATCAAGATTCAATTGATAGCGATGGTAATGAAGTTAAAGTTAAAGGTAAGGGAAGACATGATCCATGCGTTGTGCCAAGAGCTGTTCCAATAGTTGAGGCTATGTCTGCTTTAGTATTGGCTGATTACCACTTATTAAATAGACTTTCAAAAATATAATTATGAAACTACACTGGAAGATTATCATAGGAATGGTTGCGGGTGTGATATTTGGACTTTTAATGTCTCAAACATCATTTGGATCAGAACTTATAAGTGATTGGTTTAAACCCTTTGGTACAATCTTTATTAATCTTCTAAAATTAATTGCAATGCCTTTAATATTGGCTTCATTGATTAAGGGTATATCTGATTTAAAAGATATATCTAAGCTATCCACTATCGGTACTAGGACATTGGGTGTGTACATTTGTACAACCGTTCTAGCTGTTATTATAGGACTAGTTTTAGTAAATATTGTCCAGCCTGGTAATACTATAACTGAGGAGACTAGGGTTGACCTAGTTCAAGAATATGAACAAGGTGTCCTTGAAAAGCAACAGCAAGCTCAACAACAATCTGAAAGTGGACCTCTACAGCCGTTAGTTGATATAGTACCTTCCAATATTTTTGATGCAGCTACAAATAACAGAAACATGCTTCAGGTTATTTTCTTTGCTATCTTTTTTGGAATAGGTTTAATTCTTGTTGATCCAAAGATAGCAAGACCCGTAAAAGAATTTTTTGATGGATTGAATGCTGTAATTCTAAAGTTAATTGATCTAATTATGGAGTTTGCTCCATATGGAGTTTTTGCTTTACTTGCTACACTTGTAGTAGAGTCGCCAAGTATAGATTTATTTATTGCGCTTGGAATGTATTCCTTGACATTAATCATTGGATTAATCTTAATGATACTCGTGTATAATATAATTGTCAAACTAGTAACTAATACTAATCCAACCACATTTATGAAAGGTATTTCTGCTGCTCAGCTTCTGGGTTTTTCAACTAGTTCAAGTGCAGCTACTCTCCCTGTTACAATGAATTGTGCTGAGAATAATTTAGGAGTAGATAAAGAGATTTCTAGTTTTGTCTTGCCAATTGGTGCAACAATTAATATGGATGGAACAAGTGTTTATCAGGCAGTAGCTGCTGTATTTATTGCTCAAGCTTTTGGACTTGATTTAAGTTTAGGAGCTCAACTTGGAATTATAGTGACGGCCTCATTGGCTTCAATTGGTGCTGCTGCAGTCCCTAGTGCTGGTATCGTTATGCTAGTTATAGTTCTTGGACAAGCTGGTATTCCAGAGGCTGGTCTTGCGCTTATTATTGCGGTTGATAGACCACTAGATATGTGTAGAACAATTGTAAATGTTACTGGTGATGCAGCTGTCTCAATGATTGTTGCTAAATCAGTCGGGAAGTTAAAGGATCCTAAAGATGTCGGTGAAAATTGATGAATCTTGGAAAAGACTTCTAGAGTCAGAGTTCAATTCAGAATATTTTAAAAAGCTAATTTCCTTTATAAAGGAAGAATACTCTGTCTTCAAATGTTACCCTAAAGGCCCTGAGATATTTAATGCATTTGATTTTTGTCCAATTTATAATCTTAAAGTTGTCATTATAGGTCAAGACCCATATCATGGGGTAAACCAAGCCAATGGTTTATGCTTCTCAGTAAATAAAGGGATTTCACATCCACCATCATTAATTAATATTTTCAAGGAGATTGAAGATGATCTTAATTTTAAATTTGAGAATAGCAATGGAGATCTCTCAAAGTGGGCTAATCAAGGTGTTATGCTTTTAAACGCAACATTGACTGTTAGAGAAGGATTTGCAGGAAGTCATCAAAATAGAGGGTGGGAAATATTTACTGATAAGGTAATTGAAATTATATCTAATGAAACAAATAATACTGTTTTTTTATTATGGGGATCATTTGCTAAGCAAAAAAGAAAATTGATTGATGCAAGTAAACATAATATACTAGAATCAGGTCATCCATCACCATTAAGTGCAAATAGAGGTTATTGGTTTGGCAATAAACATTTTAGTAAGTGTAATAAGTATTTAGATAGTTATGGAAAAAAGAAAATTGATTGGTCATTATGAAGTTTGATGTAAACGGAATAGATAAAGATATTCTTATCAATTTATTTGAAAACATGTTGAAATCTAGAATGATAGAAGAAAAAATGATCATTCTATTAAGACAAGGTAAAGTTTCAAAATGGTTTAGTGGAATTGGTCAAGAGGCTATATCAACTGGTGTTACAGAGGCTTTAGATAGTGATGAATATATTTTACCATTACACAGAAATCTTAGTGTTTTTACATCAAGAAAGGTTCCATTAGATAGACTCTTTGCTCAATGGCAAGGAAAAAATGAAGGATTCACTAAAGGGAGAGATAGAAGCTTTCATTTTGGGACAAATGAGCACAAAATTGTAGGAATGATTTCTCATTTAGGACCTCAAATGGGGGTAGCTTGTGGAATTGCCTTATCTAATAAATTAAAGAATAATAATAAGGTTACTGCAGTTTTTACTGGTGATGGAGGAACAAGTCAAGGAGATTTTCATGAAGCTCTAAATCTAGCCTCAACTTGGAGTCTCCCAGTAATATTTTGTATTGAAAATAATGGGTATGGTTTAAGTACACCAGTAAAAGAGCAATATGCAATTGAAAATCTTGCTGATAGAGGTGATTCATATGGTATTGAATCTCATATAATTGATGGAAATAATATAATTGATGTTTACAGTTGTGTTAAATCAGTTGTTGAAAATATGAGAAAAGACTCAAAGCCTGTTTTAATTGAGTTTAAGACATTTAGAATTAAAGGTCATGAAGAGGCGAGTGGTCAAGCATATATTGACGAAAGTATAATAGAAAAATGGGCTAAAAAAGACCCTATATCTCATTTTGAATTGTTTTTATTGAAATCAAAATATCTATCAAAAAAAGAAATGGATGCTATCAATGCTTCTACTTCTAAAGAAATAGATCAAAACTGGAGTTCTGCTAACTCATACAAAGAGGTTGATTTTAATATTGAAAATGAGTTAGGGGATGTTTATAAAGAACATAATGAAGGAAAATCAGAACCAAAAGATGAATCTTTAAGGGAAGTAAGGCTTGTAGATTCAATAAAGGACGGTATCTATGAATCAATGGAACAACATGATAACCTTGTGATTATGGGGCAGGATATTGCCGAATATGGGGGAGTATTTAAGGTCACAGACGGTTTATTTGATAAATATGGAAAAAATAGAGTGTTAAATACTCCTTTATGCGAATCAGTAATATTATCATCAGCATATGGCTTAAGTGTTGGAGGCTATAAGTCTATCGTGGAGATGCAATTTGCAGACTTTGTTAGCTCTGGTTTTACTGCTGTGGTTAACCTTATAGCAAAGTCTAATTATAGGTGGTCTCAAAACTCTGATGTAGTAGTCAGAATGCCATGTGGAGGAGGAGTAGGGGCAGGACCATTTCATTCTCAAACAAATGAAGTATGGTTTACTAAGGTTCCTGGTTTAAAGGTTGTATACCCATCTCATCCATATGAGGCAAAGGGTTTACTAAATGCATCTATTGATGATCCTAACCCTGTAATGTATTTTGAACATAAGTTTTTATACAGGACTGTATCTGAAGAAATACCATCATCTAGATACACATTAGAGCTAGGAAAAGGGAAAATTAGAAATATTGGCTCAAAAGTGACTATTGTGAGTTATGGATTAGGTGTTCATTGGGCATTAGATCTATTGGATAATTATAAAAATCAAGAAATTGAAATTATTGATTTAAATACTCTTGTTCCTTGGGATAAAGAATTAGTTTTCAATTCAATAAAAAAAACAGGTAAAGTATTACTTTTAAGTGAAGATACTCTTTTTAACAGCTATTTAGGAGAGATTTCAGCTGTAATTAATGAAGAAATATTTGAACATTTAGATGCTCCTGTTATTAGAGTTGGATCTTTAGATACCCCAGTACCTTTTGCTAAAAATCTGGAAGAAGGATTTCAAGCAAGTTATAAATTAAAAGATAAGTTAGACTATCTGCTTAACTACTAATGATGGACTTTTCTAAATTAATTAATTCAATTCATTTGCTAGATAAAGATAATGATCCTAAATGGGGGAGAATGAGCTCCTCAATGATGCTAAAACATTGTTCTGCCTTCATCGATGTATATTTAAACAAGACAAAACTTAACCCTTTGATCTTTATCGTAGGATTTGTTTTTGGATTATTTCACAGACTCTATCTTAAGTATATAGTGAGATATAATGTAAAAAACTATATAAAGAATCTCCCAACACTTAAGGTTTTTAATACTTACCGATGTGAAAATCTTGATTTTGAATTTGAAAAAAATAAGTTGATAAGGGATTTAAAAGAAGTAGAATCCATTAACAAGAGATACTTACTTAATAATTTTCACGGAATCGTTTCTAACAAGGCGTTTAAAAAGGTTGTCTATTTTCATACATCATATCATTTATATCAATTTGATGTATATAAAACCTAATTTTTCTTTGTTAGATTTTTATTTAAATCTTTTAGTGAATCATTAATTTCTGTTAGAAGCTTTATGTTTCTTGGTGTTGAAACCTTATTATTACTAGGATCTTCAGCTTGTACCTTTAATTTATTTAAAAATTTTATTACAATGAAAATTGTAAACGCTACTATCATAAAGTCTATAAAAGTTTCAATAAAAAACCCATAGTTTATAGCTACTTCTTGATTAATTATATCACCTGAAGAGTTTATATCAGCCTCCCTTAGAATAATTTTTTTTGAATCTATATTCAATCCATTTGAAAGCAAGGAGAGGGGAGGAAGAAGTATCTGCTTAACTAATACATCAATTACGGAGTTAAAAGATGCACCAATTATTATTCCAATTGCCATTTCCATCATATTTCCTTTAACAGCAAATTCTTTAAATTCTTGTATTAATTTCATAGTTTAAGTTTAATAGAATTTAAAATTAAAAAAAAATAGCACTTATTAAGATTTATTCTGGCCTTAAGTCCTGACCATTTAAAAGAAATAGGAGTAATAATAATTTATTAGTAATCTCTATTTTCAAAGTCTTCATTTTCCTCTTTTATTATTTTACGTATAAGTAAATAAATGAGTGATACTATTATTACCAACCAAATAATAATACTAAAAATCATTTCTGAGTTATTCATTTAATCAAGTTTTACTGCTGTTCCATAAGCCATTATTTCTGAGCAACCTTGCATAATCATTGAAGTAGTTATTCTAACATTGATAACAGCGTCAGCATCCATAGTTTTAGCATTATCAATCATTCTACTGATAGCTTGTTCGCGAGCTTGAGCTTGAAGCCTAGTATACTCGCTAATTTCTCCACCGACAACATTTTTCAGACCTGCCCATATATCTCTTGCTACGTTTCTAGCTCTAACAGTATTTCCACGAGCAATTCCTAAAGTATTAGTTATTTTATGACCTTGAATTTCAGGGGTAGTAGATATAATCATATTCAAATATACAAACTTAGTTAAATATATTCTGTTTTACATAATATTAATTATAGGACAATTAAAGATTATACTTTAAAATAAAAAAGCCTCTTATAATGACAGAGGCTTTAATTTATCTTAATTATTTATTAGAATCATATTAGTTGTTACCAAGTATTATGGGTAATCCATTTTCACCAGATCCAACAACAATTACCTTGGAATTTGGAGATTCAGCTAACTTGAGTGTAGCTTCAATACCTTTTTCTTGAAGAATTCTATCAGTCAATGAAGCACTTAGTATTCTGTTTGCTATTGCTTTACCTTCAGCATCAATTCTTTGTCTTTCAGCTTCTTGTTCAGCTTTAACTAATCTAAACTCATATTCTAAAGCTTCTTGCTCTTGAACTAATTTTCTTTCAATACCTTCTTTAATAGCAGTTGGAAGAGTAACATCTCTAACAAGAACAGAGTTTAATTGAATATACTGACCTAAAACATCATCTCTAGTTTCAATAAAAATCTCATTTTGTATTGCATCTCGTTTAGTTGAGTAAAGTTGTTCAGGAGTATATCTTCCTACAACACTTCTAGCTACAGCCCTTATATTAGGTAATAGAACTGAATTTAAATAGTTTTCACCTTTGGTCTGATGAAGTAATCCTAAGTCGTTATAAACTGGTTGATATAAAACTGAAACATCGAGACTAATTTCAAGTCCATTTGAAGATAAAACTTGCATACTCTCAAGAACCTCTTGTTGCTTTACATTATATATAACAATTCTATTCCATGGTGCAATAATTTTAAAACCTTCACCTTTTGGTGGTTGATCAGTTACAACACCTCCTTGAAGTGTTCTAAAAAGAACCCCAGCCTCACCTGATCCAATATTAACAGATGATCTAGATATAAATACAATTAGTAAAAGCGATAATAAAATAATAGGTAAACCTATGTTTGGTAAATTTTTCATTTAAATTTAATTTTTAAGTTAACATTCCTCCATCTACGTGAAGAACTTGTCCGGTTATATAATTTGAAAGATCTGAGGCTAGAAAAACACATGCATTTCCAACATCACTTGGACTTCCACTTCTTTTGAGTGGAATACTTTCTTTCCAAGAGTTGATGACATCTTCAGAAAGAGAATCAGTCATATCGGTTTCAATAAATCCTGGGGCAATAACATTGCTCCTAATATTTCTTGAACCAAGTTCAAGAGCTACAGACTTAGAAAAGCCTATTATACCTGCTTTAGAAGCAGAATAGTTAGATTGTCCTGCATTTCCTTTAACACCAACTACAGAACTAATATTTATTATAGAACCACTTCTCTGTTTTAAGAATGTTCTAATTGAAGCTTTTGTTAAATTAAATACAGATGATAAGTTTGTGTTAATGACAGAATCAAAATCCTCTTTATTCATTCTCATAAGAAGATTATCTTTTTTTATACCTGCATTATTAACTAGTATATCAATTTTTCCAAAATCTGAAATAACATTGTCAACTAGTTTTACAGAATCATCATAGTTGGAAGCATCACTTTTATATGATATTGACTTAATTCCAAGATCATTTAAATCAGAGACTAAATTTTCAGCTGATTCTTTAGAGTTATTGTAAGTAAATGCAACATTACAGCCATTTTCAGCGAAAGATTGACAAATAGCTCTACCTATACCCCTACTTCCACCAGTAACAACAGCAACCTTTGATTCAAGTAATTTCATTAATTAAGTATTTCTTTTACAGTTTTACCGATATCTGCAGGAGAGTCTACTACATTTATTCCTGATTCTCGCATAATTCTTTTTTTTGCAGATGCAGTATCATCTTTTCCACCAATAATAGCTCCAGCATGGCCCATTTTTCTTCCTTTAGGAGCAGTTTCACCAGCAATAAATCCAACAACAGGTTTTTTATTTCCATTATCTTTTACCCATCTAGCTGCATCTATTTCTAGCTTTCCTCCTATTTCCCCAATTAAAACAATAATATCAGTATTATCATCGTCCATAAAAAGCTGAACGGAGTCCATTAATGTTGTTCCAATTATTGGATCACCCCCTACTCCTATTGCTGTAGAAATACCGTATCCAGATTTTACAACTTGATCAGCAGCTTCGTAAGTAAGTGTGCCAGACTTAGAGACTATTCCAACATTTCCTTTTTTAAAAACAAATCCTGGCATAATTCCAATTTTAGCTTCTTCAGGTGTAATTATTCCTGGACAATTTGGACCAATAAGTCTGATATTTTTACCACTTATATATGAAATTACTTTAGTCATATCATTTACTGGTATACCCTCGGTTATAGCAACTATAGTCTCTATGCTAGATTCAGCAGCTTCCATTATAGCATCTGCTGCGAACATTGGAGGTACAAATATTATAGATGTATTTATTTGCTCAGTTATGAGTGCTTCAGCAACACTATTATAAACAGGTTTTTCAAGATGTTTTGTGCCACCTTTTCCAGGAGTTACTCCACAAACTATATTTGTTCCATAATCAATCATTTGTTGAGAATGAAAAGTACCTTCACTCCCTGTAAATCCTTGAACTAAAACTTTAGAGTTTTTGTTAACTATTATACTCATTAGTATACTTTATGACAAATTTATTTTATTCTTTCGATATACTGACCTTTTTCAGTATCAATTTTTACTTTATCACCCTCATTAATAAATAAAGGGACATTAATACTAGCGCCAGTTTCTAAGGTAGCAGGTTTAGTAGCATTTGTTGCAGTGTTACCTTTTACTCCTGGTTCAGTTTGAGTAACTTCTAGAATAACATTAAGGGGCATATCAACAGAAAGTGGATTGTTATCTTCCATATTAATTATAATATTAACATTTTCACCCTCTTTTAAAAGGTCTGGATATTCAATCTTGTTTTTGTCAATTGTAATCTGATTGAAATCATCATTATTCATAAAGTGAAAATGATCAGTATCACTATAAAGAAATTGATACTGATTTGTAACAATTTTTACCTCTTCAATTTTATGTCCAGAAGGAAATGTATTATCAAGTACTTTTCCATTTGTAACACTTTTTAATTTTGTTCTTACAAAAGCTGGACCTTTACCAGGTTTAACATGAAGAAATTCAATTATTTTATAAATATCATGATTATACTTGATGCAAAGACCCTTTCTAATATCACTTGTGCTTGCCATAAATTAATTTTTTTGAAAATACCCTTTCATTATTCCTCTTTGTGAGTTTTCAATAAACTGAATTATCTCGTCTCTTTCAGGAGTAGCGTTAAGCTCAGCTTGAATTATTTCCATCGCTTGAGTATTGTTATATTTCTTCTGATAAAGTATCCTGTAAATATTTTGAATGTCTTGAACTTTTTTACTTTCAAAACCTCTTCTTCTTAATCCAACTGAATTAATTCCAACATAAGAAAGAGGTTCTCTTGCTGCTTTTACATATGGCGGAACGTCTTTTCTTACAAGTGAACCACCAGCAACAAATGCATGTGAACCGATTTTACAAAATTGATGAACTGCAACAAATCCAGATAAAATTACATAATCACCAACTGTTATATGGCCGGCCAAGGTACTATTGTTGGAAAAAATACAATGATCACCAACTATACAATCATGAGCAACATGTGAATAGGCCATAATTAAGCAATTAGAACCAATTTTAGTTGTCCCCCTGTCTTTTGTCCCCCTATTGATTGTAACACATTCTCTAATTGTAGTATTGTTTCCAATTTCACATAAAGAATCTTCTCCTTCAAATTTTAAATCTTGAGGATTAGCTGCAATTACAGAACCAGGATATATGAAGCAATTCTTTCCAATTCTTGCACCCTCCATTATAGTTACGTTTGACCCAACCCATGTTCCTTCGCCAATTTGAACATTATTGTTTATTGTAGTAAATGGTTCTACGACAACATTTTTTGCAATTTTTGCACCAGGATGAACATATGCTAATGGTTGGTTCATAATTTATCTTTTTTAATAATTTTTGCCATAAATTCACCTTCACTTTTTATTTCGTTTCCAACAAAACTTTGACCATACATGTGAATTATTCCTCTTCTAATGGGTGAAATAAGCTCTAATTTACAAATTAATGTATCCCCAGGAATAACCGGATTCTTGAATTTACACTTATCCATTTTCATAAAAAAAGTAAGATAGTTTTCCGGATCTGGAACTGTATTTAAAACTAAAACACCACCAGCTTGAGCCATGAATTCAACCTGAAGAACACCAGGCATTACAGGAGCACCAGGAAAATGACCTTTTACCCATGATTCTGTTTTCTCAACTTTTCTGAGTCCTATAACATGTGAATCAGATAACTCAATAACTTCGTCAATTAAAAGAAAGGGAGGTCTATGAGGTATTAAATTCATTATTTCCTTTGAATCCATCAATGGCTTCTTGTTAAAGTCAATTGGTGGTAATATGTTTTTCTTGTCTACTTTTATCAATTCAGAAACCTTTTGTGCAAATTTAGCATTAATTGAATGACCTGGTTTTTCCGCTATAACTTTACCTCTAATTTTCATACCTATTAATGCAAGATCACCAATAATATCTAAAAGTTTGTGCCTAGCAGCTTCATTAGGATAATGTAAGCTTAAGTTATCTAATATGCCATTTGGTTTTACAGAAATTGAATCTTTGTTAAATGCCTTTTTAAGGCGCTCCATATTGCTATCAGCTAAAGGCTTATCAACATAAACAATAGCATTATTAAGGTCGCCACCTTTTATTAAACCATTTTCAAGTAATGTTTCTAATTCATGAAGAAAACTAAATGTTCTAGCTGATGAAATTTCATTTTTAAACTCACTTAAGTCATTAATAACAGCTGTCTGAGTACCAAGTACTTTTGTATTAAAATCAATTTTTGTCTCAATTTTGTATTTCTCGTCAGGAATTATAGAAATTTTACTACCTGTTTCTTGACATTCAAAAGATATTTTTTCATCAGGAAAGAATTCTTCTCTTAATGCATTTTGTTCAACTATTTTAGCTTCTTCAATTGCATTTATAAAAAACTTTGATGAGCCGTCCATTATAGGTACTTCAGGTCCATTTAGACTTATATAACAATTATCAACATCTAATCCAGTCAAAGCTGCTAGAACATGTTCAGATGTATGAATCCTAAATGAACCATTATCTAGGTTTGTGCCTCTATCAGTATTTGATATATATTTAATATTTGCTTCAATAGAGTTATTAGTTTGTATGTCTTCTCTTACGAAAACTAATCCTGTATTTGATGGAGCTGGTTTAAAAGTAAGCCTAACATTTTCGCCAGTGTGAAGTCCAACACCATTAAGTGAAGATTCCTTTGAAATTGTTTTTTGAGGTATAGTTCTTCTAATCATTAGTTTTTGTATCAATTTTCTTAACTATCTCAGGTAAATTCTTAAAGTGAACGTAGGATTTGTTATAATTAATATATGAAATAGCAGGTGTTCCCGTTATTCGAGAATTACTTTTTACATCTGAAGTAACACCAGCTTGAGCTTGTATCTTTACATTGTCTCCAATTTTAATATGACCAATAATTCCAACCTGCCCACCTATCATGCAATTTTTCCCAATTTTAGTAGATCCTGCAACACCAGATTGAGCAGCAATGGCAGTATTTTCTCCAATCTCAACATTATGAGCAATTTGAATTTGATTATCTAACTTAACACCATTATTTATAATTGTTGAACCAAGTGTTGCTCTATCTATAGTAGAGTTTGAACCAATCTCAACATTATCTCCAATAATAACGTTTCCAGTTTGAGGTATCTTTTGATAGCTTCCATCTTCATTTGGTGCAAATCCAAAACCATCGGAACCAATTGAACATGAACTATGTATTATACAATTTTTTCCAATAATTGTATCATCTAAGATTTTTACTCCAGGAAATATTTGACATCCATCACCTATCTCTACGTTATTTCCAATATAAACTTGATTTTCAATTATACAATTGTCAGAAATCTTAGACATTTTTCCAATGCTTGTAAAAGAACCAATATATGCAGAATCAGAAATTTTAGAGGAATTATCAATGACTGTAAAATCACTTATTCCTTTTTTTGAAGTCTTTTTAATATTAAATAATTCAAGAATTGAAGTGAAAGATGAATAAGGGTCTTTTACTTTAATTAATGTTGTGTTAATTTTTTCACTAGGTTCAAAGTCATTTGAAACAATTGTTGCAGATGCATTTGTTGTATATATATGTTCAGTATACTTGGGGTTAGCAAGAAATGTTACAGAGCCTTTTGATCCTTCTTCTATCTTTGAGATTTTATTAATATCAACATCTCTATCACCAATAACGGTTCCATTAATTTGATCTGCAATCTGTCCAGCTGTAAAATTCATATCTGCAAAATTAAAAAATTATGTTAAATGCTTATATTTAGCCATGTTAATATGAAAATAAAATTTGAATTAAATCAATTAGTAGAGGTTTCAAATAAGGTTAAAAATCATTTAAGTGCTAATGTAGTTTTGATTAGTGGTGAAATGGGAGCTGGTAAAACTACACTTATCAAACAAATATTGTCTTTATTAGATGTTATTGATAATGTTTCAAGTCCAACTTTTTCAATTATAAATGAGTATTTAACAAAAAATGATCAAGTAATATACCATATTGATTTGTATAGAATAAAAAGTATTAATGAAATAGAAGGTATTGGTTTGTTTGAATATTTAGAGTCTGGAAATTTGTGTTTTGTTGAATGGGGAGAGGCAATTGAAAATTTGATTGATTTAGAGTTCAATAAATTTATTATTTCAAAAAAAAATAATTCAAGGATAATTGAAAAAATAAAATGAGTTTTTTAAAAAGATTATATTATTATTCTTCAGGATTCGTAATTGGAATTATATTTTTACTATTTATTTTTAATGGGAAAAGAGCCTCATGTAATTATGGTCCAAGCGCACGAGTTATAGACAATATTCTAACAAAGGAATTGACTTTAGAGTCTAATATAGATAATCTTAACAATAGTGATTTGATTGAAATTATTTCTAACGGCAGAGTCATCTTTAACAAAAGTGAGCCAAATAATAAGCCTTGTGGAAAATATTATATTGAATCAGAATCTATGGATTTAATTATTATTAATTGTAAAAACGAGGCTATTATTAAAATTAAATAGATCTTCTTCGTTTCAATTCAAGTTTAATTAAATCTAATTCTCTTGAGGTTTGACCTTTTACAGAAGTGTTTTCTTCTGCTCTTCTAATTAAATAAGGAATAACTTCTTTAATTGGTCCATAAGGAAGATATTTAATTACATTAAAACCTTCTGCGGCAAGATTAAAGGTTATGTTATCACTCATTCCATAGAGTTGTCCAAACCAAATTTTTGAACTATTCTTATCAATCCTTTTTAAATTCATTATATCTATAATTTTATATATACTCTCTTCATTATGGGTTCCACAGAAAATGGAGAAAACTTTTAAATTAGATATAATAAATTCAACTCCTTCATTAAAGTTAATATCAGTTAATTTTTTTGATTCACATATTGGACTTCTGTAATTTTTTCTTTTTGCTCGTCTATTTTCTTTTTCAATGTAAGCTCCTCTTACTATTTTTACACCCAAGAGAAAATTATTTTTATCTGCTTCATTTTTTAGTTTTTTTAAATATTTAAGTCTATCATGTCTGTACATTTGTAAAGTATTGAAAATTATAACTTTTTCTTTATTATAATTTTTCATCATTTTTAAAACTATTTCATCAATAGCATCTTGAATCCATGATTCCTCAGCATCTACAAGAAGTTTCACCCCTCTAATGTGAGCAAGTCTACATATTTTATCAAATCTTTGAAAAGCATTGTCGTATTCTTTTAATTCATTTGTATCTAGAGCCTTCTTGTTAGATACTTTTTCTAAAATAATAGAGCTTGCAACAGCTGTTGGTTTAAATACAGTAAAATCAAGAATTTTTTTGTTAGCAACAAACTCAATTGAATTTAGAACTTCTTTTAAGGCCAAATCATACGAATTCTCACTCACTAGACCTTCAACAGAATAATGTAAGTAGCTTTTTACATTTTTAAGATTAAGTTTTTTAACAGTTTCATATGATTTATCCAATGACTCTCCAGAACAAAACTGTTCAAAAACTGTTTTTTTAATTAAAAATAATATCGGAAGTCTTAATTTTAAAGATATCTCAAGTACAGTTTTACCAATGTTGGTTAATGTTCTACTTGATATTATTTTAAACAATAAATAGGCTTTTTTTAATTCAAAGTTTGTTTTAAGGGTAAAACCATTTTTAGTATTGTCTAAAAGCATAAAATAAATACCTAATTTTGCAGTAAATCTAATCAAAATTAATTAATGAAAACAGATCGATATTCCTCTTTAGAAAAAATTATAAAATCAAATATGTTTTCTTCAATATTTATTTTAGTTGATGAAAACTCGCATAGATTTTGCTTGGATGTTTTTATTAAAAAAACAAAAATTAGTGATTATAATGAGATTAAAATTATATCAGGTGAGGAAAACAAAAATATAAATACTTGTATCGAGATATGGGATAAATTAAATTATTTTAAAGCTGATAGAAATTCATTATTGATAAACTTAGGAGGAGGAGTTTTAACTGACATAGGAGGTTTTGCAGCATCTACTTATTTGAGAGGAATACGTTTTGTAAATGTCCCAACTACTCTTTTAGGAATGGTAGATGCCTCTCACGGGGGGAAAACAGGAGTAGATTTTAAATCATTAAAAAATCAAATAGGAGTATTTAGTGAACCATTAGAAGTAGTTCTAGACAGTGATTATCTTAAAACTCTATCAAAAGAAGAGTTTATTAATGGATATGCAGAAGTCGTTAAACACAGTCTTTTAACAAACAAATTGGAACTAAGTTTTGATTCTCTATCTAAACTAGATATAAACAAAGACGTCGATTTTATTATTGAAAATTATTCAGAAATTAAAAATGAAATTGTTAGTTCTGATAAATATGAATCTAATAAAAGAAAAATACTAAACTTTGGTCATACAATTGGTCACGCAATCGAATCTTATTCACATATATCAGATAGCTTTAAACCTCTAAGACATGGAGAGTCAATAGTGATAGGAATATTAACTGAACTATATATCTCTCATAAAATGTTAGGTTTTTCACTTCATGATTTAAAAACAATAAAAAAACATTTATTAAATTATTTCATTAAAATTAAATTTAATGGAGAAGACTTAGATAAAATATATGATCTGTTGATATACGATAAAAAAAATGATGGAAATAGAGTCAATTTTGTTTTACTAAAAAAAATAGGAGAACCTATAATAGATCAGGAAATAGATAAAGATCTATTCATAGATTCTTTTACTTTCTATGAAAAATAGTTTATAGATTTTGAAATATATTTTTCATCAATCTTTTTTTGTCATTTATGCTTTCTTCAAGTGATATCATAGTTTCAGTTCTTAGAACTCCTTCAACATCATCAATTGAGAAAATTATTTCTCTAGCATGCTCAGTACCTTTTGCTCTTATTTTACAAAAAATATTGTATTTTCCAGTTGTTATATGAGCAACAGTTACATATGGTTTTTTCTTAAGTTCATCAATTATATCATAAGTTCTTCGTGATCTATCAATTAAAATTCCTACATAGGCTATAAAATTATAACCAAGCATTTTATAATCTAATGTAAGAGATGAACCCTTAATTATCCCTAGATCTTCCATTTTTTTCACTCTAACATGAACAGTTCCAGCTGATATTAAGAGTCTCTTAGCGATGTCTGTAAATGGTGTTCTAGTGTTATCAATTAATATATCAAGGATTTTTTTGTCTACTTTGTCTAGTTTTTGCATGTTTATGGTCTTATTGTCAATTGGAGCACTAAAATATTAATTTTTTTTATAGGTTTTTCACACTTGTATATATTTTTGACCGAAATTTTAATTTTTTCAATATAATTGTTGTACAATTTACAATTGTTTCTTATGTTTACAATTGTAAATATTATATTGTCTATACACTGTAATTCAATAAGTTATATAATATTATAAAAGTTAAAAATGAATAATAAAAACATATTAAGTAGAGTAAAAAAAATAATTGAGGAGTACAACTTAACTAACTCTGAATTTGCTCAAAAAATAGGAGTTCCCAAGTCATCTATCTCTCACCTACTCTCAGAGAGAAATAAGCCAAGTCTAGATCTAATAATAAAGATTTTAGAAAATTTCGATGATATAAAAGCAGATTATCTGATTTTTGGAGACACTCAGAATGAAAAAATTCAAATTGAGCCTCCTGGAGAGCTTTTTTCTAATCAAGAGATAGATAATACCAAAGAATATGTTAAAGAATCTAATAATAAGGTTAAATCGATTATTATTATTTACGAAAACAATAAATTTGAACAAATTGATAAGCTTTAAAATGAAAAAAGCATTTATACTGTCCCTACTTCTAACATCTTGTTATTCTGTTGAGAGAAACTGTTCTGATTTTAAAACTGGTGTATTTGAATTTTCTACCTTGATTAATGATTCTATAGTTACCTCATCATTTACTAGAACCAATAACTATGAAATTGAAACATTTAAAGGAATAAAAGATTCGTCGACTGTAAAATGGGTTAATAAATGTGAGTTTTTATTGACAAAAATAAATCCTAGAACAAACCAAGAAAAAAGACCAATAAGAATAAAAATATTAAGAACTTATGGAGATCAGTATGACTTCGAATATTCAGGAGTTAATAATCCTGATAAAATTAGCAGAGGAACAGTAAAAAGATTATCTAATTAAAACTTCAAACTTGTCTGAGTTTCATCAGAACCATTAGATACCTGTTGTTCATCTTTAACCTCAATATTTTTTACTTCATTATCTTTTTTTGAAATAGAGTCTCTTGACTTATATGAAACTTTTCTTATAGAGTCTTTAGTTACAATATTTCCTTTTGAGTCCCTACCCTTTATAATTAGGTCTCCAAAATCTTGCTCAAATTTATCTTTCTTTCTTAAGGATGGTTTTTTTCTTAAATATACTGTTACAACATCAGCTTCATTAATGTTATTCACACTGAAATAAAGAATTTTTGATAATTCTTTACCTTGAGTTAAGTTGTAATCCTTATCTCTTATTACTCCAGAAACTTTAAACCTTTTGATAAATGAAGTACCCTTCTTACCATCAGTATATATTAAGTTGTAAATTTTCTGCTTACTTTCTGAATTAAATAATGAAACATGAAGAATATCTTTTCCAATAAAGACTTTACTATCAACTTTAACAACTTTCATTATCCCATCTTTTGTAAATACAATTACATCATCTAGATCAGAACAATCAGATACAAAATCATTCTTTTTTAGAGCTGTGCCAATAAAACCTTCCTCTTTATTTACATATAATTTCTGATTCTTAATCGAAATTTTCTTCTTATCTAGATCATCAAACTCTTCTATAATTGTTTTTCTCTTTTTTTCTTTGCCATAGTGTTTCTTTAGATGAGTAAAGTATTGAATTGTATAATCAACAATATGATTTAAGTTATTTTTAACCTCCTCAATATTAACTTCAATGTTGGTTAATTTTTCTTTAACCTTATTTAAATCAAACTTTGAAATTTTCCTAATTGGTATTTCAGTAAGTTTTTTAATATCATCAACTGTAACATTCCTCTTTAAATTCTTTTTAAATGGTTCTAATCCGTTATCAATAGTAGACAAAACATCATCCCATGTTATTTTTTCTTCAATATTTCTATATATTCTATTTTCAATAAAAATCCTTTCTAATGATATTGTGTGCCATTGACTTTCTAATTCATTTAATTGAATTTCTAACTCTTTCTTTAATAAACCTTTAGTGTTGTCTGTTGAAATTTTTAGAATATCTCTTACTCCTATAAATTGAGGCTTATTATCCGATATAATGCAACATAAAGGAGAAATAGATACTTCGCACTGAGTAAACGCATATAATGAATCTATACTTTTTTGCATTGATGAGCCTGATGGAAGGTAAACGAGAACTTCAACATCTGATGAAGTATTATCCTCAATCTTTTTAATCTTAATTTTTCCCTTTTCTGAAGCTTTTATTACAGATTCAATTAACGATGCTGTAGTAGTTCCATAAGGTATTTCCTTGATTATTATGATATTTTTATCATACTTTTCAACCAAAGCTCTTACTTTAACCCTTCCCCCTCTATTTCCATCATTATAATTTTTTATATCAATACTTCCTCCTGTTTGAAAGTCAGGAAAGAGCTTAAAACTTCTACCTTTTAAATAATTTATACTACCATTTATTAATTCATTGAAGTTATGAGGTAAAATTTTTGTTGATAAACCAACAGCAATACCTTCAGCTCCTTGAGCTAATAATAAAGGAAACTTGACTGGAAGATGTATGGGTTCTTTTTTACGACCATCATATGATAACTGCCAATCAGTTGTTTTCGGATTAAAAACTACTTCTAATGCGAATTTCGACAGTCTAGCTTCTATATACCTTGAAGCAGCAGCTTTGTCACCAGTGTAAATATTACCCCAATTACCCTGCATATCAATTAATAATTCTTTTTGACCAACTTGAACCATTGCATCTGATATACTTGCATCACCATGAGGATGATATTGCATTGTATGCCCAACCACATTAGCAACTTTATTATATCGACCATCTTCAAGATCAAACATAGAGTGAAGAATTCTTCTCTGGACTGGTTTTAAACCATCCATTAAATCTGGAACTGCTCTTTCTAATATTACGTAAGATGCATAATCAAGAAACCATTCTTTATACATTCCACCAACTTTAGTCAAAGAATCTGAGTGTTCTAAATTTATATTTTCATCATTTTCAATCATTTAAATTCTCATTTATTAAGTCTAGTTCAACTTTTAGATTCTCAATTATAAATTGTTGTCTATCTGGTGTATTTTTCCCCATGTAGAATTTTAAAAGCTCTTCAATTGTTGTGTGTTTATCAATAATAACAGGATCTAATTTAATATCATCACCAATAAAATTTTTAAATTCATTAGGAGAAATTTCACCTAAACCTTTGAATCTAGTAATTTCAAACTTTCCTTTTGACGAATTAATTATATCATTTTTTTCGCCTTCACTATAACAATAATATGTTTTTTCTTTATTTCTAACTCTGAATATAGGTGTCTGTAGAATGTATAAGTGTCCATTCTTAATCAATTCAGGATAAAACTGCAGAAAGAAGGTTATAATTAAAAGTCTTATATGCATTCCATCAACATCTGCATCAGTTGCAATTACAATATTATTATATCTAAGATCTTCCATGCTGTTTTCTATATTTAAAGCAGCTTGAAGTAAATTAAATTCTTCATTTTCGTAAACAATTTTCTTAGTCATTCCAAATGAATTTAATGGCTTACCTCTTAAACTAAACACTGCCTGAGTATTTACATTTCGAGATTTGGTGATAGATCCACTTGCAGAATCACCTTCAGTAATAAATATTGTGGAATCAAGTCTATTATCTTTTTTTAACTCGTTTAGATGAACTCTACAGTCTCTTAATTTCTTGTTGTGAAGACTAGCTTTTTTAGCTCTTTCTCTTGCTAACTTTCTAATTCCTGACAATTCTTTTCTTTCTCTCTCGGCTTGAATAATTTTATTTTGTATTGATTTAGCTATATCAGAATATTTATGTAAGTAGTTATCTAGTTTTTGCTTAACAAAATCATTAATAAACACTCTTACAGACTTTAGACCTTTTCCCATTTCTGTTGAACCCAACTTTGTTTTTGTTTGAGATTCAAAAACTGGTTCCATTACTTTAATACTAATTGCTGAAATAATTGACTTTCTTATATCAGAAGTCTCATAATTTTTGCCAAAAAAATCTCGAATAGTCTTGACAAACGCCTCTCTAAATGCCGACTGGTGGGTTCCACCTTGAACAGTATATTGTCCATTTACAAAGGAATAATATTCTTCACTATATTGAGTTCTAGAATGAGTTATAGCTATTTCAATATCTTCTCCTTTGAGATGTATAATGGGATACAAAAAATCTTGCACATTAGACTGCTCTTCAATTAAATCTTTTAGACCAGACTCAGATTTAAACTTAGTTCCATTAAGTTTTATAGTTAATCCTGGGTTTAGATAAACATAGAACTTAATCATTTTTTCAACATACTCAAGTCTATATTTGTAATTCTTGAAGATACTTTGATCTGGTTTAAACTCAACATATGTTCCGTTTTTAGCTTCACTTTGGTCAAGATCTTCATTGGTTAAAACTCCAAGCTCAAAATTTGCAGACTTTGTTTTGCCATCTCTAGTTGACGAAACTAAAAAAGAAGATGATAATGCATTTACTGCTTTTGTTCCTACTCCATTAAGTCCTACTGATTTTTTAAAAGCTCGCGTATCATATTTCCCTCCTGTATTCATTTTTGAAACTACATCAACAACTTTTCCAATTGGTATACCTCTTCCAAAATCTCTTACAGAAACAAAATCATCATTAATAATAATATCAATAACTTTACCCTCTCCCATTACAAATTCATCTACACAATTATCTATTATTTCTTTAAGTAAAACATATATTCCATCATCAGGAGAAGATCCGTCACCAGATTTACCAATATACATACCAGGTCTTAACCTAATATGCTCTCTCCAATCAAGAGATTTAATATTTTCTTCTGTGTAGTTTGATGTGGTTGCCATTAATATAAATATACTAAATGTTAAATCTAAAGTGCATTATATCTCCATCCGAAACAATATACTCTTTACCTTCAAGTCTCATTTTACCAGCTTCTTTTACTTTCGATTCCGAACCAAATTCAATGTAATCATTATAATTAATTACTTCAGCACATATAAACCCCTTTTGAAAATCTGTATGTATTTGCCCAGCAGCATCATAAGCTGAATCTCCAATTCTTATAGTCCAACCTCTCACCTCTTTATCCCCTGCTGTGAAATAACTGTGTAAGTTTAATAATTTATATGAGGCTCTAATTAACTTATTAGAACCAGATTCTTTTAAACCAAGATCATCAAGAAATATTTTTTTTTCTTCAAATGAATCAAGCTCGTTAATCTCGGATTCTATTTTTGCTGAAATAATAATAACTTCTGAGTCATTAATCTTAATTTCATTTTTTACATCATCGACATAAGAGTTACCATTAATAACGTCATTTTCATTGACATTACACACATAAAGTATTGGCTTAAATGATATTAATTCTAATGGTTTAATAAAACCTAAAAATTGATCCTCTGAATAATCTTCTATTTTGACTGACATATTTTCTAACTGAATTCTGACTTTTTCTAGAACTTCAATTTCTTTTTTTGATTCTTCACTTCCTGATCTTAGAGTTTTTTTGATTTTATCCAACCTTTTATCTAGAACTTCTATATCCTTAAGAACCAATTCATACTCAACAACTTCTTTATCTGATAAAGGATTAATCTTTCCATCAACATGCACAATATTAGGATCATCAAAGCATCTCAAAACATGAATTATTGCATCAGTTTCTCTAATATTTGATAAGAATTTATTTCCTAATCCTTCGCCTTTACTTGCCCCTTTAACTAATCCTGCAATATCAACAATTTTAACAGTTGTTGGAATAAGTTTTTCAGGATTGATAAGCTCATTTAGTTTATTAAGTCTTAAGTCAGGAACATTAACAATACTTACATTGGGATCAATTGTACAGAATGGATAATTTTCACTCTGAGCTTTACTCTGTGATAAACAGTTAAAAAGAGTTGATTTGCCAACGTTGGGCAATCCTACAATACCTACTTTCATTTATTAATCGTGCATAAATTTTTGCTTTGACAAAAGCTCATTTTCTGTCTCTACATTATTATCATCTGGAACACAACAGTCAACAGGACAAACAGCTGCACATTGGGGTTCCTCATGAAATCCCATACACTCTGTACACTTATCTGGAACAATAAAAAAGAATTCATCAGAAATAGGAGTATTGTCAATATCTGAATTAACTTTGTTACCATTAGGTAAAACTACATCTCCTTTTAAATTCGTTCCTTTACTATAATTCCATTCTTCTTGACCTTCATATATAGCATTGTTAGGACATTCTGGTTCACAAGCGCCACAATTAATACATTCGTCTGTTATGATTATTGCCATAATATTTTATGCAAAAATAAGATGTATTGTTTAATCTTTGTTAACAATTTTTACATAATTTAAAATTACTCATACAGTTTATTAAATCTAAGTTTAGATATTTGCAAATATTTATGAAGAAAAAAGTACATAATTTCAGTGCAGGCCCCTCTATATTGCCAGATAAAGTTTTTAAAGATGCATCATCCGCAATTAATAATTTTAATAATTTAGGGTTATCTATTTTAGAAATTTCTCACAGAAGTAAGGATTTTATTGAAATCTTGGATCAGTCTAGATCGCTTGCTTTAGAAATATCTTCTTTAAATAAGGATGAATATTCTTGTTTATATCTCCAAGGTGGAGCTAGCATGCAATTTTTGATGACTGCGTTTAACTTTCTTAACTCAAACGCAGCCTACATAAATACTGGTAGTTGGTCTACTAAGGCGATAAAGGAAGCTAAATTATTTGGAAATGTTCATGAAATTTCATCTTCTGAAGACCAGAATTTTAATTACATTCCAAAATCAAGTATTATCAAAGAAGATTATGACTATTTACATATAACTTCTAATAATACAATATTTGGAACTCAATTTCATTCTTTTCCTGAAACAAATTCTCCTTTGATTGCAGATATGAGTTCAGAT
This sequence comes from Flavobacteriales bacterium, assembly GCA_004213645.1. Taxonomy (GTDB): domain Bacteria; phylum Bacteroidota; class Bacteroidia; order Flavobacteriales; family Flavobacteriaceae; genus Marisimplicoccus. The sequence goes on from SGZF01000008.1 coordinate 22,832, forward strand.
ATTTTTTCTAGAAAAATTAACTTTTCGAAATTTGATTTAATTTATGCAGGTGCTCAAAAAAACCTTGGTCCTGCAGGAGTTACAATGGTATTAATAAAAAAAGAATTATTAAAAAGAGTTCAAAGAGAAGTTCCTTCAATGCTAAGCTATAAGGTACATATTGATAAAGACAGTTCTTTTAATACCCCACCTGTCTTTCCTATTTATTGTGTGTTTCAAAATTTAAAACTTATTAAAAACGAAACTCTTGAAGTTATTGGTCAAAATAATAGAATAAAATCAGGTCTTATTTATGATGAAATTGACAGAAATAAATGTTTTAATGGGTTTGCTAAAATTGAAGATCGAAGTATTATGAATGCTACCTTTAATTTAAATGATGGATTTGATGCTAACTTATTTAATCAAATTTGTATTGAAAATAACATATCTGGAATTAATGGACACAGGTCTGTTGGTGGATACAGAGCTTCTATTTATAATGCACTTCCTATAAATAGTGTTAAAATACTCATTGATTGTATGAAAGAATTTGAAACAAATTATAATTAAATTATGAAAATACTAGCAAACGATGGCATATCTGAGTCAGGAAAAATTAGATTAGAAGAGTTTGGTTTCGATGTTGATCTAACTAAGGTAGCTCAAGATCAACTTGTAAATTATATTAATGATAATTCTATATCTACAATATTAGTTAGAAGTGCAACACAAGTAAGAAAAGATATAATTGACAACTGCCCTTCTCTTAAAATAATTGGAAGAGGTGGAGTCGGAATGGATAATATTGATGTAGATTATGCTAAATCTAAAGGGATTAGTGTTATCAATACTCCTGCAGCTTCTTCTAAGTCTGTTGCAGAATTGGCATTTTCTCATTTATTTGGTTGTGTTAGATTTCTTCATGAATCAAATAGATCAATGCCTCTTGATGGGGACACTAAATTTAAAGATCTAAAAAAATCATATGCTAAAGGGAGCGAACTTTCAGGTAAAACTATTGGTATTATTGGTTTTGGGCGTATAGGTCAAGAAGTTGCTAAGATTGCAATTGGTATTGGGATGAATGTAATCTTTCATGATAAATTCATTGATGAAAGTAATTTAGAATTAACTTTTTTTAATAATAAGAAAATTTCTTTTAAACTTAATTCATGCTCATTTGAAAAAATACTTAGTGAGTCTGATTTTATTACCGTTCATATTCCAGCATCAAATAAATATATATTGGACACTAATGAAATTTCTAAAATGAAAGATGGAGTTGGAATTCTAAATCTTTCTAGAGGTGGAATAATAAATGAAGATGAGCTAATAAAAAACATTGAGAATGGTAAAATTTCTTTTGCTGGAATTGACACATTTGAGAATGAACCTACACCAAACATAAAAGTTCTTATGAATTCAAATATTTCTCTCACTCCACACATAGGAGCTGCTACAAATGAAGCTCAAGATAGAATTGGTGTTGAGCTTGCAGATAAAATTAATGATATATTAGGATAATGAAAACCCTTAGAGAAAGATGGGGTATTAAGTCTAACTTCCAAATATTAATAATATTTGTAGTTTTTGGTATTACAGGAACAACTAGTGCCCTCATTTCAGGACCAATAACAGAAATTTTAATAGGGCAAGAAAGTAATATTCATTGGTTACTAAAAATTATTTTAAGAGTTTTAATTTTAACTCCAATTTATCAAATATTACTTCTTCTTTTTGGTTTTATATTTTGTCAATATAAATTCTTTTTTCAGTTTGTGAAGAAATTTCTTAAAATACTTGGTTTAGGATTTTTATTCAGAAATTAAATCGCTAAAAACAGATCTTAACTTATTAAGTTTAGGGTTTATTACTGCTTGGCAATATGCGTTTTTAGGATTCTTTGTATAATAATCATGATGATAAATTTCAGCTTTGTAAAAATCTGTTTTTTCATTAACCTCAGTAACAATTTTATCTGTATATATCTTATTGAACTCTATATTTTTTATAAAATCTATTATAACTTTTCTAATATCATTATCACAAAATATAGCAGACCTATATTGAGTTCCAACATCACCACCTTGTTTATTAATTGATGTCGGATCATGAACAGTAAAAAATATGCTTAGGATTTGTATCAGAGTAATTCTATTATCAAATTCTATTTTAACAACTTCAACATGATTAGTATATCCCTCACAAACCTCTTCATAAGTTGGATTAACAATATCTCCACCCATATAACCAGGGGTAATTGAAATTACACCTTTGATTTTTTTATACACAGATTCAATGCACCAAAAACAACCTCCACCTAAATATATGACTCGATTCATTTTTAGATTTTAAACTAAAAGATTAATATTGTAAATGTATGGAAATCTTATTGTCAGCTAAACATATTTCAAAAACTTTTAATGGTAAAAAAGTTCTTGATAATGTAAATATTGAAATAAATGAATCAGAAGTAGTTGCGATAACAGGAACTTCAGGTGCCGGTAAGACAACTTTATTAAATATCTTAAGTACTCTAGATAAACCTGATTTAAATAATAAATCTTCATTAATCATTGATAACGATAACATATTTAACCTATCTAATATTAAATTAGCAAATCTACGAAATGAAAAAATTGGATTTGTTTTTCAATTTCACGAGCTAATTCCAGAACTTACTGTTTTAGAGAATGTCTCTCTTCCTGGGTGGATTAAAAATGACGATAGTGTGGAAAAAAAAGCTAAAGGTTTATTAGATTATCTTGGCTTAATTGATTTTATTGATAAAAAGCCATCTACTCTATCTGGAGGAGAAAAACAAAGAGTTGCTATAGCAAGGGCATTAATTAATAAACCTAAAATTATTTTTGCTGATGAACCAACAGGTAATCTTGATTCAAAAAATTCAAAAATTTTATTTAACCTTCTTTTTAAATTAAGAGATAACTATAATTGTTCGGTGGTTATTGTAACTCATAATGAAAAAAATGCAAATATTTGTGATAGAAAACTATTAATTATTGATGGTAAAATCAAAGATTAATATCCCAAACCTGAAAGATTTCTTAGATGAGAAATCTGCTAAATATGAATCTCCTTCTTTTATAAAAGATGACCCAATAATTATCCCACATCAATTTAGTAATATCAAGGATATTGAGATTTCCGGATTCTTAACATCTGTCATTTCATGGGGAAATAGAAAATCAATTATTAAAAGTGCAAAGAAGATTATTGAGTATATGGAAAATTCTCCATACGATTTTATTAAAAATCATACAGATAGTGATTTAAAAACTATTAATGAATCTATTCATAGAACATTTAATCTTATTGATCTTAATTATTTTATAAAATCTCTTAAAAATATTTATAATGAATATGAGGGTATTGAAGAGATATTGTCCAATAAAAATAATGGATCAAATCTTCAAGAACGCATTTCTACATTTAAAAACATTTTTTTTAGTTTAAATTGTCCTAAAAGATCATTAAAACATTTACCGTCTCCAATAAAAGGATCAAGTGCTAAAAGATTTAATATGTATTTAAGGTGGATGGTTAGATCAAATAATAATGGTGTTGATTTTGGAATATGGAATAAAATTAGTAGTTCTGAACTATCTATTCCATTAGATGTTCATACTGGAAGAATAGCTAGATCACTTGGATTATTAGAAAGAAAGGTAAATGATTCAAAGTCAGTTACTGAAATTGATAATAAATTAAGAAAAATGGATCCAATTGATCCAGTAAAATATGACTATGCTTTATTTGGATTAGGAGTTTATGAAAATTTTTAAATACATTTTCATCAAAGAATTAAATAAGTTTAATTAGTTTTGTTAAATTCTTTTACAAATGAGTATACTCATAAAATCCGCAACCATAGTAGATAGTAAGAGTAACTTAAATTTCAAAAAAAAGGATATTTTAATTAGAGATGGTGTAATTATTGATATTGCAGACAATATTAACTCTAATACAAAACAAACATTAAACTATAAAAATTTACATATTTCAAGAGGTTTTATAGATACTTCAGTAAGCTTTGGTGAGCCAGGATTTGAAGAAAGAGAAAATATCTTAAATGGATTGCTTGCAGCTGCTTCATCGGGTTTTACCTCAATACTCCTCAATCCTGATTCAAATCCCTTAGTTGATAATCATTCTGCAGTTCAGTTTTTGAAAAAGAAATCTTCAGAAACTACAACTAAAATATATCCTGTAGCTAACCTTACCGTTGATTCAAATGGAAAGGACCTAGCATCACTTTATGATATGAAACTTGCTGGCGCTATTGCCTATGGAGATTATAAAAAATCAATTGTAGATTCCTCAATTTTAAAGATTGCACTTGAATATACTAAAACATTTGGAGGTAGAGTAATTTCCTTCTGTCAAGATGATTTTCTTTCAAAAGAAGGAGTTATAAATGAAAGTATTGTTAGTACTAAATTAGGTTTGAGGGGGATCCCTGATATTTCTGAATCAATTAATATATTCAGAGACATTGAGATACTAGGCTATACAGGAGGTAAAATCCATATACCTTATGTAAGTACAAAAAAAGGTGTTGATCTAATAAGAGATGCTAAAAAGAGAAAACTTGATATAACAGCAAGTGCTAGTTTACCTCATATAATATATACTGATAATGATATCCCCGACTTTAATACTAACTTTAAGATTATGCCACCTCTTAGATCTGAAGATGACCTTATATCTCTAAAAAAAGGTTTAATTGATGGGACTATTGACTATATAACAAGTATGCATGAACCTCAACATATAGATAATAAAAAAGTAGTATTTGATGATGCCTCTTTTGGTTCAATTGCTTTAGAGTCTGTATTTGGATTAATGTGTAACAATTTCACTCTTGAAAAGACTATAGATATATTAACAAGAAAGAAATCTGTCTTTGAAATTGAAGATCATTCAATAAAAGTTGGCTCTAAAGCTGACCTTACATTATTTAATCCAGATAAAAATTATGAATTTTCTCAAGATCATATTTTATCAACATCAAAAAATTGTATGTTCATTGGAAAAAAATTAAAAGGCATTATATATGGATCAATAAACAACAAAATGCATACTCTAAATAAATTATGGACTTAGATTTTTTAATTAGAAGAGCTAATTATAATAAAGAAAAAGTTGGATGTATTTTCATGTTTCATGGATATGGAAGTAATAAGGAAGATTTATTTTCACTTGAACAATATCTTCCAAAGTCTCATACAATAATTTCTTTAGAAGCCCCCCTTAAACTTAGTTTTGGAGGATTTTCTTGGTTTGACATAGATTATTCTGATGTCATTGAAAACAACCTAGACAAAAGATATAAAGAAATAAATCAGAGTATTCAGAATTTGTTGGATAATATTGATAAACATATTAATAATGAAAATTTAAATAAAGATGATATAAGCATTTTAGGATTTAGCCAAGGTGCTAGCATATGTTGGAAATTAGGTCTAGATTATAGTTCTAGATTTAGAAGAGTAATCCCTTTAAGTTCATTCATTCACCCATCGTATCTAAACAATAATCTTGAAAATTATAACGATATTCTAATTTATAGTTCTCACGGAGTATTAGATGATGTTATTCCAATAAATCTTGTTGAAGAATATATATTACAATTATCTAAGAGAAATAATTTAACTTTTGACAAATTTAACTCTGGGCATACAATTTCACAGGAAAATCTTTTAAATCTTATCAGCTGGTTAAAAAAAACTGATAATTAGCTAAAGTCTAGAACCAACTCATCATAAGCTAAGGAAACAGACTCAGGGAGATCATTGCAAACATCTTCATGAAAACCCATATTATGACTTATGTGCGTAAAAAGAGTCTGCTTAGGATTAATCTTATTAACTATATTAAGTGCCTCTTCAATATTGAGATGAGATGGATGAGGTTCATATCTTAAAGCATTAATTACGAGTGTATCTAATCCATTTAATTTTTCAAGCTCTGAATCTGAAATGGTCTTTACATCAGTTAGATAAGCAAAATTTTTAATTCTAAAACCTAAAACTGGAAGACTTAAATGTAATGACTCAATTGGAGTGATATTAATATTTGACAAATTGAAGTCTTGATTATTTTTAATAAGATTTATTTCAAAGTCAGGGGATCCACGATATTTCTGTTTTGGATCAAAAATATATGCAAACCTTTTAGTTAGAGATTCTAATACTCTTTCATTTAGAAATATTGGAATTTTACCCTGTCTAAAAAAGAAAGGTCTGACATCATCAATTCCGGTTGTGTGGTCAGCATGTTCATGTGTAAATATTATTGCATCTAATTTTTTACAATTAGCTCTAAGCATCTGTTGTCTAAAATCTGGACCACAATCAATTGTAAAAGTTAAATCATTAGATTCTATCAGAATTGAAGATCGTAGTCTTTTATCCTTTGAATCCTTACTATAAGAAACAGGATGATCACTTCCAATCACAGGTATTCCCTGAGAAGTACCAGTTCCTAAAAAAGTTATTTTCATTAAATATAAATCTATGATAAATTATTCTTATTTATTGAACAATCTTTGTAATTTTATAAAAAAATTGATGAATATATCTCTTCCAGGTGACAAACAATTTGAAGAAAGACCTTCACTTGAAAATAAAATTTTAAGAATCAATCTTAACGAAAATATATATGGCACTTTTGTTGAAATTGGTGCTGGTCAAGAAGTGGTAAGAGGTTTTTATCGAGTTGGTGGTGCATCTGGTACAATTGCTAAATCTATGAGTGCATATGATAGAAGCTTTAGTGATAGTATATATGGAAAAGATGGAGAAAAAAGATATGTTACTCAAAACCGTCTTGATCAAATGCTGGATCATGAAATGAAATTATTGGAACAAAGAATATCAAGAGATGATTTTCCAAATAAGTTTTTTTTCGTTTACGCCAATACAGTTGCAACTATTGATTTTGTAAAAAAATTCAAAGGTCACGGCTGGATGGGTATTCGATTCCAAACAAATCCAAACGACGACTATTCAGAAATAAAATTACATTTAAGATTTCATCAAAATGAAGCAAAACTTCAACAAGAAAGTCTTGGTATTATGGGAGTTAATCTTATTTATGGTGCTTTCTATAAACATAATGAACCACTAAAACTAATGAAATATTTGACTGATCATATTGATGATCAATCAATTGAAATTGACACTATTAATTTTAGCGGCCCTTTATTTACTAATGTTGATAATAGGTTAATTAGTCTTGAGTTAGTCAGGCTAGGAATGACAGATGCTGTAATATTTGATCAGAGTGGTACAAATGTTCTTCCAGCTCAAGTCCTTTACAAAAAGAATATTCTAACCTTGAGAGGAAGTTATAGACCTATGACAAATGTTAACGAGGAAATGTTTAAGAAATCTCTTGAAGCATTTTTAAAAGAAAAGAAAGTTAAAGAAGGTGATACTCAGGTTTTGTTTGAAATAACTCTTTCGAATTTAAGGTCTACAGGAGAGATAGATGATAGTGATTATTTAGATAGAGCTAAACTCCTTTGTTCTATGGGTCATATGGTAATGATTTCAAACTTTTCAGAATACTATAAATTAGTTCAATACCTTACCAGTTACACAAAGAAACAGTTAGGACTTACAATGGGTGTCAGTAATTTTATTGAAATTTTTGATGAAAAGTATTATGATAATCTTAAGGGTGGAATACTAGAGGCATTTGGTAATATTTTCAAGAATAACATGAAAATATATCTATACCCACTTCTTGATAAGGAAAATGGAGAGACTATCAATTCCAATAATCTTAAACTTGAAGATAACATGAAAGAGTTTTATAAATATTTCAAGGTTAATAACAAAATTCGTGATTTAGAATTTAATAAAGAATATTTAGAAATTTTTTCAAAAGATATTTTAAAGCAAATTAAAAACAATCATAAAGGATGGGAGGATAAAGTTCCAAAAGGAATATCAGAAATGATTATTAAGAACAAAATGTTTGGTTTCAAGTAATTAGTTAATTATTTGTTCAGCATGTTCTTTTGTCTTAACCTTATCAATAACCCTTTCAATAGTTCCATTCTCATCAATAATAAATGTTGTTCTTAACACCCCTTCATATTCATTCCCTCGAAATTTCTTTTTTCCCCAAACTCCAAATGCTTTAATCAATTCTTTAGAATCATCTGCTAGTAAATTATATTTAAATCCAAACTTACCAGCAAACTTATTTTGTTTATCTAAAGTATCTGGACTAACTCCAATTACTTCATAACCCTCACTTTTAAGTCTTGAATAATTATCATTAAGATTACAACTCTGAGCAGTACATCCGGGAGTATTTGCTCTTGGATAGAAAAATAAAATAATTTTTTTTCCTTTAAAATCTCTGAGATTTATAGATTCTCCGTTATGTGTTGTTACATTTATATTTGGTATCTTATCGCCTATTTTTAACATAATTTTTTTTTCAAAAGTAATTAAATGAAACTAAAAGAAAAAGTTGATTTCATAATTAACAAACTTGAAGAAATATACCCTAATCTTGAAATTCCTCTAGATCATAAAGATCCCTACACTTTATTAATCGCAGTTTTAATGTCTGCTCAAAGCACTGATAAAAAAGTAAATGAAATAACACCCATTTTATTTGCTAAGGCTGATAATCCTTATGACATGATTAAATTAACTAAAGATGAAATCAGAGCAATTATCAAACCTGTAGGTTTATCTCCAACAAAATCTAAAGGAATTTGGAATTTATCAAAAATTCTAATAGAAAAATACGATGGAAAGGTTCCTAAAAACATAGATAATCTTGAAGAACTACCTTCAGTAGGACATAAGACAGCAAGTGTTGTAGTGTCTCAAGGATTTGGTCAACCAGCATTTCCTGTTGATACTCATATACACAGACTAATGTACAGGTGGGGGCTTTCTAATGGTAAAAATGTTGTTAAAACTGAGATGGATGCTAAAAGATTATTCCCAAAGTCTAAATGGAATGAATTGCACCTAAGAATCATTTTTTATGGTAGAGAATACTGCCCTGCTCGTGGTTGGGATATTAACAATGACATTATAACAAAAACTATTGGCAGGAAGTCTATTATTAATAAACTTATTAAGTAATTTTGCATTTTTAAAGTCTTAATGAAAGATCTAAGTAAAATTGACCCTAAACACAACATTATTATAAAAGGTGCTAAGCTTCATAACCTTAAAAATATAGATGTGGTTATTCCAAGAAATAAGTTTACTGTAATTACAGGTTTATCAGGATCAGGCAAATCTTCATTAGCCTATGATACACTATATGCAGAAGGTCAAAGACGTTATGTTGAAAGTCTATCATCATATGCTAGACAATTTATGGGAAAACTAAATAAACCTAAAGTAGATTATATTAAAGGTATATCTCCTGCAATTGCAGTTGAGCAAAAAATCAATACTTCAAACCCAAGATCTACTGTGGGGACAAAGACAGAAATATATGATTATTTAAAACTATTATTTGCTAGAATTGGTAAAACTTATTCATCAAAATCAAATAAAATTGTAAAAAAAGATTTTACATCTGATGTAGTAGATGAAGTTCTAAAAAATAAAGTGAAATCTAAACTTTTACTATTAGCACCAATTGATTCATCTTCAAAAAAATTATCGTCAAATAAAATTGATATCCTTAAAAAACAGGGATTTGTAAGAATATTTAAAGATGGAAACATTTTCAATATTGATGAAGTTAATGGTAATGATATATTAAATTTTCATTTAGTTGTAGATAGACTAGTTGTTAAGAATGATGATGAATTTAAATCAAGAGTTGCAGATTCAGTTGAATTATCATTTTATGAGGGTAATGGTATTTGTTCTATCTACAATCTGGAAAACAATAAAGAAATTTCTTTTTCAAATAAATATGAAATGGATGGAATTAAGTTTATTGAACCATCTATTCACTTATTTAGCTTTAACAATCCATTTGGTGCTTGTAAAAATTGCGATGGATTTGGAGAAACCATTGGAATTGATGAAGAATTAGTAATTCCTAATAAAGGATTATCAGTATATGATGATGCAATTGCACCATGGAGAGGAACTGGACTAAGAAAATACTATATGAAGTTAATTGATAATGCTGAGAAATTTAACTTTCCAATTTATGAACCATATAACCAATTAACACCAGAAGAAATTAAAATTTTATGGGATGGCAATGAATATTTTAGCGGAATCAACAAGTTTTTTAAGTATTTAGAAAAGAAAAATTATAAAATTCAAAATAGAGTTCTTTTATCAAGGTATAGAGGAAAAACACTATGTAATGAATGTAAAGGAAGTAGATTAAGAAAAGAAGCCTATTATGTTAAAATTGATGGTAAAAATCTTCCTGAAATCTTAGCGATGCCTATAGATAAATTAAGTGATTTCTTTAAAAACATTAAACTAGATAGTACAGATAAAGCAGTTTCCATTAGAATTTTAAAAGAGATTAATAATAGAATTGATTATTTAATGAATGTGGGTTTAAGTTATTTGACTCTAAATAGAAAAGCTAACACTCTTTCGGGAGGAGAAACTCAAAGAATTAATTTAGCATCTTCTCTTGGAAGTAGCCTAGTTGGTTCTACATATATTCTTGATGAACCATCTATTGGATTGCATTCTAGAGATAATGAAAATTTAATAAAAATTTTAAAAAACCTAAAGGATATTGGGAATACTGTAATAGTAGTTGAGCATGACGAAGAAATAATCCTTTCAGCCGATCATGTAATTGATATTGGACCAATGGCAGGGTCATTAGGTGGAGAAATAGTAGGAGAAGGTAATGTATATGATTTATTAAAAAAAGACACTCTTACATCTAAGTATCTCAATAAAATTGAAAAAATTGAATATCCAAATTCAAGAAGAAAGTCTAGTCATTTTATAAACGTTAATGGTGCCAAAGAAAATAACTTGAAAAATATTACAGTAAAAATCCCTCTGGGATGTTTAACAATGATTACTGGAGTATCTGGAAGTGGAAAATCAACTCTCGTGAAAAAGATAATCTATCCTGCCCTACTGAATTACTTTAGAGACTATTCTCTAAAACCGGGAAAGTTTAATGATATTTCAGGAAACTTAAGTAAAATTAAATCTGTTCAATTTATTGATCAAAATCCAATTGGCAGATCATCTAGATCAAATCCAGTCACATATTTAAAAGTATATGATGATATCCGAAATCTCTATTCTAAAATACCACAATCTATTTCCAAGGGATTTAAGTCTAACTTCTTTTCTTTTAATACTGATGGTGGAAGGTGTAATGAATGTAAAGGTGAGGGAGTTGTTAGGATTGAGATGCAGTTTATGGCTGATGTTGAACTTGAGTGCGATAATTGTAAAGGAAAAAGATTTAAAGATGAAATAACGGCAATTAAGTATAATGGTGTAAGTATTGACATGTTACTAAAAATGACAGTGGATGACTCAATTCAATTCTTTAGAAAGTACAATCAAACAAAAATAGTTAGCAAGTTACTTCCTCTTCAATCAGTTGGCTTAGGATATGTGTCTTTAGGGCAATCATCAAACACTTTATCAGGTGGAGAAGCTCAAAGGATTAAGTTAGCCTCATTTATTGGTAAAGGAGATCAAATTGAGAAAACTTTTTTCATTTTTGATGAACCAACGACAGGACTTCATTTCCATGATGTAAGAAAACTATTAAACACTTTTGACAAGTTAATTAGAATGGGTCATTCAATTTTAGTTATAGAGCACAATCTAGATATGATATCTTGCGCTGATCATATTATTGACTTAGGTCCTGAAGGAGGAAATAATGGAGGTGAAATTATTGCTGAAGGAAGTCCAGAGGAAATTATAAATAATAAAAAATCACATACTGGCCATTACCTTAAAAAAAAGATAGTTTAATTACCAATTCTTATTAAACTTATCAATGAATATATTTACATCATTACTCAATCTAAAAATGTATGCAGACAATGTATATAGAATAAAAATTAAACTTGATTTTACAGTAATATTAATTAGTGGTTGGAAACCTAATTGTAGGTTTGAAAAAACTAAATAGGTAAGAATACTTAGTATTAATATTTTGAAAGTATCCTTACTATATGGGTGAATACCGAACTTATTATTAACTAGGTAAACTTTTAAAGAATTCATAACTGTCAGAACAATTAAGGTAGCGTAAGCTGCACCTATTATTCCATATAATGATATTAAATAAATATTTAATACAACTGCTAAAATTGATGAGAATAATGAAAACCAAAACGTATAATAATAATACTTTGAATTTGATATAATATTATTTACACAGCCCATAGACATAGTGTATAGTTTTCCAAGTGATACTATTATAACAATTGGTATTCCAATTGAATAACCGTCTTGATTTAACATATCATAAAAATCATCAATATTAAGATTAATTAAAAGGAAAAATAAACTTGCAACTAACATTAAGTTTGTTGAACTTTTCTTAAGTAAATCTTCTAACTTTTTGTTATGATTTTTATTAATTGCATCAGCTACAACAGGGCTTAATATTTGAAACATTGCTCTACCGGGTATTTCTACAACTGCAGCAATAAATACAGCTACAGAATAATAAGCTACATTTTCAACACTCAAAATAGATGACAACATTGATTTATCTATATCTAGAATAATGCTTGTTGCTGCTCCAGATAAAAATATTAATAAACAATATTTGAAAATCTCTTTAAAATCTGTTTTAAAAACAAGATTAAGCTTAGGTTTATTAGCATAGAATGAATATGTAATTACAATTAAAAGTCTAAGATAATAGCCATATATTAAGAATAAAATAAAACTCTCAAAGTTCAATATGCCAAATGAATAAGAAACTAAAAGAATAGCTATAAGAAGTCTTGGATATAGTTCTTTTAAAAAATTTCCGAAAACAGATTTTAGTTTTACTCTCAACCAAGAATAAAATACCTCAAAAAAAGATGTAGAAATAGCAATAAAAAGAATTACATAAGCATACTTAGATAAACTTTGATCGTTTTGAAAAAGATATTGTCTTATTTCATCATAAAATGTAAAAAAGATTGGAACAAACAAAACAACAATTATAGTTGGAATAAGTATTGATAATGTTAATAATCCATCCCTATCTTCTTTCTTATTGTATTTTGAATAAAATCTTATAACTGCATGTTGTGTTCCAAAAGATATAAAAGGTTGAACGAGATTTGAAATTGCTAAAAGTGCAATAACTAAACCCTGAAATTTACTACCAAGGAAAGTTGGATAAAGATAAAGAGTGTTTACAGCACCGATAAGAAATGCTACACCAATACTTATTAGATTTAGAAAAGATTGCCTAACTACTATACCCATTTGTTTTCTCTGAAAAGCATTAATGCAATTAAACTAAAGGTAATTATAATTGTAATTAATCTAATGTTAATTCCTGTTTTTACAATTTCTGGTGAAAAATAGAATTCTACTTTATGAGTACCTTTAGGAATTACCATACCTCTAAGTAAATAATCTACATCAAAGTAAGTAGATTCATTTCCATCAATAAATACTTTCCATCCTGATGGATAATATATTTCAGAAAAAACAATAAGCTGATCTGATAGTGACTCAAAATTATATGTGATATGAGAGGATGAATTTTTTATTTTTTCAATTTTAATAAGCTCAGAAGAGTCATAAGTTAACTTAATATCTGAAGGAATTGTCTTGTCAATACCCAAAGCTATTCTTTGTAAATCCGTTTCCTTTAATTTATTTAAAAGCTCATCTGGGTTATTTAGAATAATTAATGAATCAACAGCCCAAGCATTTCCATATGCGTCAGGATTTTCGTATAATAAATCTTGGTTATTCTCATCCTTTCCTATTAAATACTTAATATTTAATGAATTAAATAATTTATTATCATCATGGGTTGACAGGTATTCATAATACTCCTGGAATCTTCTAAGTTTTGCAGCATGATATCCATTAACAGAGTTATGGAAATATGAGGTGCTTGCATTTGATATACCGGCTGATAAATCATAAACTCTATAATCAAGAGTATCATTTAGTATTTCCTTATCTATTTCAGATAATTGATATGTATTTATTGACTTATCAATAAATAATTCTTTTTCAATATATCTGTTATTTATAGTATACAAATCAACAAAGACAATTAAGAAAATAAAACTAAATGTAAAATTTCTTCCTATTAATTTGGAAAATCTAAGTGTCAAAAACATAATAAATCCAATTAATAAAGCTCTTATTATATCATCATTGAAGATGTTTTTTCTTTCTTCAATAATTTGATTAAATATCTCTTGCCCGTAACCATTAGAGTAATAGTTATCATATAACCCTGAAAAGGATAAAGAGCTACCTGAAATTAAAATAATAACAAGTGGGATTGAATAAATTGCAAATGATCTTTTAATATTCTTTAAGTTGGAATCTGCTAAAAATTTGTGAAGACCAATTACTGATAAAAGTGGAATAGCAAACTCAAGAATTATTTGAATTGATGAAACTGCCCTAAACTTATTATAGAAAGGAAAATAATCAATGAAAAAATTAGTTAAAAATGGTAAATTTTTTCCCCAAGAAAGCGATATTGATAGTATAAAAGATATTAATAACCACCATTTAAACGCTCCTTTAACTACAAATAATGATAGTATAAACAAAAAGAAAATAGAAGCGCCTATATATGCTGGAGCTTCAAGTATTGGTTGATCTCCCCAGTATGTTGGAACTGATTTAATAAATGAATCTGCTTGAGGTTTAGGGACATTATTGTCAATCAAAAATCTATATAAGTCTGAATCCTCACCGAGATTTTCTGATGAGGCTCCACCTTGAATCCTGGGTGCAATTAGATTAAGGCTTTCAAAAATCCCATAACTATACTGAGTAATATAATCGTAATTCAACCCAGTAGTTTGTTCTTTTTCGGTTCCATCTGGATTTAGTTTTAATTCACTTTGTGATCTTGTAGAATACTTAGAATAATCATAGGTTGATAAAATATTTGGAGCATTTAATCCTAAAGATAAAATCCCAGCTAAAAGAAAAATTCCGATATATCTCAGATATTGTTTTAAATCATTTTTATTATAAGAATCAATAAGGTATACAATAAAATAAACTCCAAGTAAAATCAATAAGTAATATGTCATCTGATAATGATTGGCTTTAATTTGTAATGATATCCCTATAAGACTTAATAAAAAACCTGGGAGTAGCTTGTTTTGCCTCAGTAGTACTAATCCTGCAACTACAAGAGGAATGTATGAAATTGCTAGAGCTTTTGTATTATGTCCAACTTGAAGTATTATAAGCAGATAAGTAGAAAAGGCAAATGCAAAAGAACCTAAGACTGCAATCCTCCATGGAATTTTAAGTACCATTAACAATATATACATAGTTAGTAAGTATAGAAACAGTGTGTGAGCTGGACGAGGAATAAATCTAAATAATAAATGAAATGGTTGTAAGATGTCGTAAGCAAACTTTGCTCCAAGCTGAAAAGTAGGCATTCCTCCAAATGCATTGTCAATCCAGTAAATCTCATTTTTAAAGTTATCTCTGTTTTCTGTAATTTCCCTTGACATTCCCTCATATTGATTAATGTCAGATTGATATAGTTTTTTACCCTCTAACAATGGACTATAAAAGATAATAGCAACAGCAGCAAAACCAATTGCAGTATATAAATGGATTAGAGATTTTCTGATTGTTACCTTATTAATCGATATCCTCATAGTCTATATATTCTCCATATTTTTCATTAGTTTTTTCTTTCTTTTTATCAGAGGATTTATTGAAATCAGATTTTTTTTTAGCAGTTTTAAATATATCAGCAAAAATCAATCTCAGTATTGAAGGAATAAAATACCTGATAAAGAGATAAATAGCAAGAAATATTATTAAAACCTTCATAATTTATGGGTTTACCAAATTTAGTGAAATCTTGAAAAATAACTATTTATTGGTAACTTGTATTTTTAAATGGAAATCAACTCAAAAATTACCATAAAAGAGGTTATTAATAGTGATGAATTAAAACAATTTGTCATGTTTCCACATAAACTATATAAAGATTCAAAGTATTGGGTTGCACCTATAACTAAAGAAGAATTAGAAGTTTTAAATAAAGAAACAAACCCTGTTTTTAAAAATGCAATAGCTCATTATTTCCTTGCATATATAGATGGGGAAATTGTTGGAAGAATTGCTGCTTTGATAAATTGGGTTGAAGTTAATGACCTTAAAAAGAAAAAAGTAAGGTTCGGTTGGTTTGATTTTGTAGATAAAAAAGAAGTGTCAAAAGCTCTTCTCGAAAAAGTAAGACAAATTGGAATAAAGAATAACCTAGAGTTTATAGAGGGACCTGTGGGTTTTTCTAATATGGATAAGGCAGGAATGCTAATAAAAGGATTTGAGAAAAAGAACACTATGATTACTCTATATAATTATGCTTACTATAAGGATCATATGATTGCGCATGGATATAATAAACTTGCAGAATGGGTAGAGTATGAACTTAAAATTGCTAACTATGATGATGCCCCTGAAAAGATCAAGAAGTTTTCTGACTTAATTTTAAAAAGATATAAACTCAAGAAATTAAATTTTACAAAGACTGAACAAATTGTTCCTTATATAGATCAAATGTTTTATCTATTAGGAAAAACCTATGATAAACTTCAAACCTTTGTTCCAATTCAAGATTATCAGATAGACTACTATAAGAACAGATTTTTAAAATATATTAATCCAGGCTTCATAAAATGTGTTACTGATGAAAATAATGAATTAGTTGCCTTTGCAATCACGATGCCTTCATTTTCAAATGCATTAAAGAAAATAAATGGTAAAGTTGACTTAATAGGTAAATTAAGACTTCTACATGCTAAGAGTTTTAATAAAAAAGGTTCATTATATCTAATAGGTGTTAGACCTGATTTTCAAAATAAAGGAGTTATAGCAATTCTGTTTAATGAACTTCAAAAGTTTTACAATAAATTTGGAATTATTGAGGTTGAAACAAATCCTGAGCTTATTGAAAATGCTGCTATTCAACAGCTCTGGAAGAATTATGAGAATAATCAACATAAAAACAGAGCTACTTTTACTAAAGAAATTTAATAATGTACAATGAAGGGACTATTATAGCTCTATCTTCTGCTCCAGGATCTGGAGCTATTGCTATTATAAGATTATCAGGAGAAGATGCTATTTCTAAAACAGATTTGTTCTTTAAATCTAAATCAGGGAAAAAACTCTCAGATAGTAAAGGATATTCAATAAGTTATGGGAACTTAATAGATAATAACGAGATAATTGATGAGGTAGTTATTAGTGTTTACAAAGCCCCCCACTCCTACACCGGCGAAAATATTATTGAAATCTCCTGTCATGGATCAACATATGTTCAGCAAAGAATACTCTCTTTATTTACTAATGTTGGTGTTAAACTTGCCTCTGCAGGAGAATTCACACTAAGAGCATATCTAAACAACAAGAAAGATCTATCCCAAGCTGAGGCTGTTGGTGACTTAATTGCTTCAGAGTCAAGAGAAGAACATAGAGTAGCAATGGAGCAAATGAGAGGTGGATATTCAGATGAAATTGAGGTGTTAAGAGAAAAACTTATTCATTTTAAGTCACTTATAGAGCTTGAACTTGATTTTTCTGAAGAAGATGTTGAGTTTGCAGATAGAAGTGATTTAAAAACACTCTTAAATGAATTAGAAGGTAAATTGTCGGGTTTAATTGACTCGTTTACATACGGAAATGTAATAAAAGAAGGAATATCAGTAACGATTGCTGGAAAACCAAATGCAGGAAAATCATCCCTATTAAACGCTATAGTTAATGAGGATAAGGCAATAGTGTCAAATATTCCAGGTACAACAAGAGATGCAATAGAAGATGTAACTAATATAAATGGTGTTAAATACAGGTTTATTGATACTGCTGGTATTCGAGAAACAACAGATGAGATAGAATCTATAGGTGTTGCTAGAGCAAAAAGTAAAATTGATTCCTCAAGAATACTAATCTATCTTTTTGATAGGTCAGATATAACAGAAAATGAGCTAATTAAAGAGGTAAAATCCTATTTAAGAGAGGATCTTCAAGTATATCTAGTTGAAAACAAAATTGATTTATTAAATAATTCTAATACAGATACTTATAAAGATAAAATAAAGTCTTTAATTAATGAAAATAGTGTTTCTTTTTATAGAATTTCTGCTCTAGATAGTGAACTCGTATCAGGTTTAAAAGAATTGATATCTAACAATCTTAAACTATCCTCTCAAAGCAACATAATTATCACAAATTCAAGACATCTAGAAGCTTTAAATAATTCATTAAAAGCAATTGAATCTGTAAATAAGGGATTAAAAGAAGGGTTATCTGGTGATTTACTCAGTGTTGATCTTAATGATGCTATTATAAATATCTCAATTATCACCGGAAAGATAGATATTGATCAAGATATCCTAGGATCAATATTCTCCAAGTTCTGTATTGGTAAATGAATTAAATTAATGATTATCAGTTAATTACTTAATTAATTTTTGCAATTTTAGATAGGTTACACTTCTCCAAATCCATTCTAATGGACCATATCTGTATTTTTTGAGAAAATAAATAGAAGCTATCATTTGAAGAAAATAAATTAACAATCCTATTATGATTAGGCTAAAATTACCAAACTTACTGAAGAATGGTCCTAATGCCCATGGTGCAAATAACACTAACCCAAAAACACCTTGAAGTGTATAATTTGTCAGAGCTGTTCTACCATAAGGTGATAAAGAATTTAGTATCGATTGAATCCTAGAATTTTGATAAAGCACAATGAATCCAAGACCTAAAATAAAAGATGAAACAACTAACGAAGAATCCTGCAAAGCTTTTACAAAAATTAAGTTATTGTCTATAAGGTTGTTTCCAGGAACAAACAACAATCTAGTATTGGTATCTGGAAATTGATTTAATAAACATGTTAATCCAATAAAAGATACCACAGACAAAAGCAATAGTCTAAATGTTAGTTTCTTGTTATCACCTAGTTTTTCAAGATATTTTGAGCGTCCAACCAAATAACCAATTATAAAAATTCCTAATGTTAAGTATCCTCTTCCAAACATTCCAAACTGGTAGTTTATCTTTCCGTTAAGTCTCGATTGATAATTATGTTTAACAGTATTTATTAAGCTAGGGTTTTCAAGGTGTTGAGGTGTTTCCCTATTATATCTATTTGAGCTCCTATTCTCTTCAATAATCTCAGTAGATACACCCTTATTATGATTTATAGTTTGATAAACCCTTGGGCCACCTGTAATAAGTAGAGCAGTAAATAGTATTAGAATGTATTTGTTAATGTTTTTTATAAATAGAAGAATAATTCCAAATATTGCATAAACAGATAAAATCTCAACATTATAGATTGAATGAATTAAAATACCCAGCAGAAAAAGAAAAAGCATTCTTCTTGTAAAGAAACTGTTAAAACTAATATTCTTGGATTGCGCACTTTTCATTTGAATATAGAAACTAACACCAAATAAAAATGCAAAAATATTTATAAATCTTCCAATTACAATATTATAGGCGAACCATGTAGATGATGAATCTAATAATGGTAAATTAAAATAGATTATATCAGCTTGAATATTTTGAATTCCAAATTGCTGAATCATATGAATTATTATAACTCCAAGCAAAGAGAATCCTCGTAATGCATCTAAAACTTCAATTCTTTTCATCTATAAATTTAGTAATCTAAAGTTAACAATAGTTTATTTTTCATGTAGAAATACGTCGAAACCCCTCCTACTCTAATAATAACTAGTTGATTTTAAACATTATAAGCTAAAAAAGATATATTGTATTGGGAAGTAAGTAGGTTTCACTATCATTTATCAAAAAAGGGTTTTTCATACCGAAGTAGTGCAACTGCACCACCTATCAAAACAGGAAATATTAAATCATCATCCCAAAACCCTTCTAAGGATTTGGATATTAT
>SGZF01000009.1 GCA_004213645.1 Flavobacteriales bacterium
CATATATTGATGCACAAGATAATAGAGGTAAAGAGAGGATTGGCGGTATTATCCTTAATGCCCATGTTGATCTGACACATCCAATTGGATTTGGTTATGAGGATTCTAATATTCCTGTATACAGAAATAACACTGTATGGATTCAACCATCAGATAATGAATATTCTTCTGTTGTTAGGTATACTAACGATCCCCTAATAGATGGCTTTATAACAGATAATAATGCAGAAAAACTTAATTCTACAATTTCTTTATTAGTATCTAAAATTGGAAATGGAAGAGCAGTAATGTTTTCTGACAATCCTAATTTTAGAGGCTCATGGTATGGCACAAATAGACTGTTTCTAAATGCAATATTACTAGGGGATAAGATTCAAGTTCCATAATGAAATGGCTTAGAGATATAGGGCCAGGTGTTTTAATTGCTGCTGCATTTATAGGCCCTGGAACAGTTACTCTCTGTACAATTGCTGGTGCTTCTTTTGGATACTCATTAATCTGGGCAATTATCTTGTCTACATTTTCTACAATTGTACTTCAAGAAATGTCACTTAGAATAGGCTTAGTTACAAGAATGAACCTAGCTGAAGTTATTAGAACTTCAATAAAATCTAAGATTCTAAATAGATTTATAATATTACTTATTATTTCTTCTATTCTAATTGGAAATACTGCATATGAAGCTGGCAATATAACAGGAGCATCGCTAGGTATTTCTGCAATTATTAATTATGAATCTATTAATTATATTCCTGTCTTTATTGGTTTAATAGCTTTTGTAATTCTTTATCAAGGTGATTATAAAATATTAGAAAGATCTCTTGTATCGCTTGTTATAATGATGAGTATATCTTTTTTTATCACTGCAATTATGACAAAACCTGACATAACTGACCTTTTAAAAGGTATTTTTAGACCTCAGGTAAACTCAAGTAATTTAATTGTTGTTTTAGGTTTAATAGGAACAACTGTAGTTCCTTACAATATCTTTCTCCATTCTTCATTAGTATCTGAGAAATGGAATTCAATTGATAAACTAAAAGTTGCTAGAATTGAAAGTTTTATTTCAATTTTTCTTGGAGGTCTAGTTTCATTATCAATAATAATTACAGCTGCATCTGTTTATAATCAAAATGTAACTGGAGTTATTGACTTGGCTAGGGGATTAGAGCCACTTTATGGAAAATTTGCAATTTATTTTCTTGGGTTGGGATTGTTTGCCTCTGGAATAACTTCATCAATAACAGCTCCTCTTGCAGCAGCATATGTTGCTAAAAGTTGCTTTGGTTGGAATAATTCACTTAAAAACAACCGTTTTAGATTCGTTTGGTTTTTTATTTTAATCACAGGTGTTATTATATCAATGATTGAGATTAATCCTATAGAAATAATAAAATTTGCTCAGTTTTCAAATAGTCTTCTACTGCCTATAATTGCAATAGTACTTTTATGGTTAATAAATGATGAAAATATAATTAAAAAAAAATTCAATTATAAATATCAAAATATATTTGGGTTTTTTATAATAATAATTTCTTTGCTACTGGCAATCAAAGGTTTAACTTCTATATTATAATGATAAATATTAATTGTGATTTAGGTGAAGGATTAAACAACGAGCATATTATTATGCCTCTGATTAACTCCTGTAATATAGCATGTGGTGGTCATGCAGGTAACAATGAAAGTATGATTCAATGTATTGAAATTGCAATAAGGAATAATTTACAAATTGGAGCACATCCATCATATCCTGACAGATTAAATTTTGGAAGAAAAAAAATAGATATTTCAAGTTCAGAATTTTCACACAGTATAATTAATCAAGTTGAATCATTAGAGCAAATAGCAAGCTCATATGGAAAAGAAATAAACCATATTAAAGCACATGGTGCATTATATAATGAAATGATTAACGATTCAGATATAGCAGATTTTTATTTAGATACAGTAAAGGATTATAAAGAAAGCTGTTCATTATATGTTCCGTATAACTCTAAGATTGAAAAATTAGCATTAAAAAAAGGATTTAATATAATTTACGAGGTGTTTGGTGACAGAAACTATAATGATGACCTTAGTTTAGTATCTAGGGATAAAGAAAATGCAATTATTAATAGTCCTGATAATGTAATTAAGCATTTAAAGCCTATAGTTGAGTCAAATACTGTGAAAACAATTACGGGAAATT
This sequence comes from Flavobacteriales bacterium, assembly GCA_004213645.1. Taxonomy (GTDB): domain Bacteria; phylum Bacteroidota; class Bacteroidia; order Flavobacteriales; family Flavobacteriaceae; genus Marisimplicoccus. Next base: position 2,192 of record SGZF01000009.1, read on the forward strand.
ATAATGAAATAAAATTTGATACTATTTGTATTCACTCTGATACAAATAACTCTATTGAAATTTTAAAAAATATTAATAGGGTTTTCAAAAATAGATAAGATTATGGAATTCTTTGTATATAGTGAAGACTCAATACTTATTAAATTCAGTTACAAAACTGAAAATAAAATATTTAATAGTATTTTTTCAGTAAAAAAAAAGATAGAGTTAGATTTTAATAAATACATAACAGATAGTGTTCAATCTATAAATTCATTGCTTATAATTTTTAAAAAAAATAAAATTTCTTCTGAGCAATTAATAAAAGAAATAAAGGATAAAGGATATAAAATCAATTTTAATAAATTAAATGGCAAGATATGGGAAATACCTGTTTGTTATGATCCAGTTTATGCTAAAGATCTTGAAGAGTTTTCCAAATCTAAAAATATTTCCAGTTCAGATTTAATTAAAATTCATAAATCTAAAATTTATGACCTGTTATCCATGGGATTCTTACCTGGCTTCATGTACCTAGGTCAAACTGACAAACAACTTCATTGTGAAAGAAAGCTAGAACCTTCATTAGATATAAAAAAAGGATCTATTGGTCTTGCTCTAGACCAAACATGTATATATCCACAAGATAGTCCAGGTGGATGGCATATTATAGGAGTATCCCCTTTAAATTTTTTTGATATAGAATCTAAATCGCCATGTTTTGCTCAACCAGGAGACAAAATAGAATTTGTTGAAATATCAATAAAACAATATGAATTAATGAAAAAAGATAGATTACTAAAACCTAATTTTAGATAAATGATAAAAGTTATTAAATCAGGTTTATATACTAGTATTCAAGATAACGGAAGATATGGATATAGAAATATAGGAGTTCCATCCTCAGGCTTTATGGATCAGCATAGTGCATCTATAGCTAATATGATAGTCGGTAATAATAAAAATGAGTCTCTATTAGAATTTACATTAATGGGGCCGACATTACTATTTAACAATAATTATACTATTTCCTTTACTGGTGGAGATTTTGAACTAATGATTAATGATTCAAAAATAGAGATGTATAAACCAATAAATGTTAAGATTGGAGATATTTTAAAAGTAAACCATACAAAATCTGGTGCAAGAGGTTACCTTGCTGTTTCTGGTACTATAGATATTGATTCATTCCTCGGAAGTAAATCATTTTTTAAAAGTATAACTAGATCTCATTATCTAAAGAATGGTGATGAAATTAAAGTATTAAGGAAGAAAAAAAATAAAAATTTTTTTAATTATGAATCAAAACTTGAAATAAACAACTTGATGAATGCATTTAAAGGTCCTGAATACTATTTGCTAGACAAGGAATCAATTAACAAATTATTTAATGATGAATTTATAATTGGACTTAATAATAGGATGGCATATAATTTAGAAGGTAAAATTCAAGCTAAATTAAATTCAATTATTTCTTCTCCGGTATTACCAGGAACAGTCCAACTTACTCCTTCTGGAAAAATGATAATTCTTCATAGAGATTGCCAAACCTCTGGAGGATATGCTAGAATTTTACAATTAGATAAAAAATCAATAAATAATTTAGCTCAATTAAAAGTTGGCGTGAATATTAAGTTTAAATTATTATAAAAAAATTATTCTGGTATGATAAAAACTAATGGATCAAAATCCCATAAATAAGGAAGTAAAAAGAATACAAAGAGAGTTAAAAGAATAATAGATAATATATTCATCCATATACCAACTCTTACCATATCTGGAATTCTTAAATAACCAGATCCAAAAACTACAGCATTTGGCGGAGTTGCCACAGGCAGCATAAATGCACACGAAGCAGCAACTGTTGCAGATACCATCAAAATAAATGGATGAACATCAATAGTCATAGCCATTGGATACAAAATTGGTAATAACATAGCTGTCGTTGCAAGGTTAGACGTAATTTCCGTAAGAAAATTTACTGAGGCAATTAAAATAAATACTAATAAAAATAATGAAACACCATCTAGTAAAGTCATTTGAGTACCTATCCATAATGCCAATCCACTATCTTTGAAACCTGCTGCTAAAGCCATACCACCTCCAAATAATAATAAGATTCCCCAAGGCAATTTGACAGCTTCATCCCATTTTAAAAGACTTCTTTTTTTGTTTTTAGCAGGTAATAAAAAAATTATAATAGCCCCTATCATTGCGATAATTGTATCATCAATTTCAGGTAAAACAGGTTGTAACAAAAAAGATCGACTAATCCATGCAAATGCTGTAAGAGTAAAAACTCCAGCTACTAATTTTTCTTCATAACTAATTTTACCTAATGCATTTAACTGTCGAGAAATTTCTGCTCTTCCACCAGGAAAAGTCTTTTGCTTAAATTTAAACGCAAAGTTTGTAAGGTATTTCCAACATAGAAATAATAATACAGTCGATATTGGAAAACCAAATTGAAACCATTGGGCAAATGTAATTTCATATCCAAAAGTTTCTTCCACTACACCAGCCAAAATCAGATTCGGAGGTGTGCCGATCAAAGTGGCCACTCCTCCTAAAGAAGCACTATAAGCTATTGCTAACATTAATACTTTTCCAAAGTTGAGGTTTTCATCTTCAATAGTATCAGGGTTATCTTTTAGTTGGGTAACAATTGCAATTGCAATAGGTAGCATCATCACAGAAGTTGCAGTATTAGAAATCCACATAGAAAGAAATGCAGTAGCAATCATAAAACCAAGTATAATTTTTTCCACATTTACACCTATTATATTGATTACATTCAAGGCTATTCTTCTATGTAAATTCCATTTTTCCATAGCGATAGCAATTATAAATCCACCTATGTACAGGAAGATGTATTTATGTCCAAAAGAAGCAGTGGTTTCTGTTAGTCCTAAACCACCTGTTAAGGGGAATAAAATTATTGGAAGTAATGCAGTTACAGCTATTGGAATAGCTTCGGTTATCCACCAAATTGCTATCCATATAGTAGAAGCTAAAATAGCATTAGCTTGGGGATTTAAGCCTTCGGGATTAAAAAAGTAAAGAATTAGAATAAATGATAAAGGTCCTGATATTAAACCGATATTTTTTGAATTGATAGTCATCTGCGGAATCTAAAAATAATCTATTTTATTAAATGTTTTACAATTTATAATTTCTAAATATAGTTTTTTAGTAACCGTTAAATGTTTTTTACTAATTTAAATGCACTAAAATAAATAAATGAAAATTGTTATTTGTCCAGATAAATTTAAAGATTCTATGAGTGCTATTGATGTATGCTCTTCACTCAAAAAAGGACTTTTAGTAAATAATTCAGATTTAAATATTATTTCCTGTCCTATGGCTGATGGCGGAGAAGGATCATTGGAAATATTAAATTATTATTTGGACTTAAAACCTGAAGAGATAATTGTAAATGATCCTTTATTTCGTCCAATTAAATCAACCTACTACTTGTCTGGTAAAACTGCTTATATAGAAATGTCTTCAGCATCTGGTTTATATTTATTAAAAAAAGAGGAACGTAATTGTATGAACACTTCTTCTATTGGTACTGGCCAATTAATCTTGGATGCAATAAAAAAAGGTGCAACTTCAATCAATTTATTTGTTGGCGGAAGTGCAACAAATGATGGGGGAATTGGAATAGCATCTGCATTAGGATATCTTTTTTATGATTCCTCAGATAATTTACTAATTCCTAAAGGTCAAAACCTCTTGTCTATTCACCGAATAGATAAAAGTGAAGTAAAGTTTAATCTTAAAAAAATTAATATAAATGTAATATGTGATGTAAATAACCCTTTACATGGTAAAAACGGAGCAGCTTGTGTTTTTGCATCTCAAAAAGGTGCTAATCCAAATGAAATTAATCAATTAGATAAAGGATTAATAAACTTAGAATCTGTACTTATAAAACATGATTTTCCAAATATTGCTAATATTCCGGGTTCAGGTGCAGCTGGTGGAGTAGGCGGCGGATCAATTGCTTTTTTGGGAGCAAAATTAATTTCTGGAATTCAAAATTTTATAAAAATTACTCAACTAGAAAGATTAATAAAAGATTGTAATTTAATTATAACAGGAGAAGGGAAACTAGATTCACAAACTGAAAAAGGAAAGGTAATCAGTGGTGTTTCTAAATTGGCTTTAAAATATAAAAAACCCATCATTGCTATATGTGGTGATGCAGATTTAGAAACCTCTAAAAAACTAGGAATTAAAAAAGTCTATACAATTTTAGAAAGAGCTAAATCTATTGAGGATTCAAAAAAACGAGTAGGGGATTATCTAACTGAAATAGGTATGGAATTGTTAACCAATCTATGAAATGAAAAAACCCTTATAAAGAAAATTATAAGGGTATTGCGGAGAAAGAGGGATTCGAACCCCCGGAGGTATGACCCTCAACAGTTTTCAAGACTGCCGCATTCGACCACTCTGCCATTTCTCCAAATGCAGTTGCAAATATACACGATTTTAGATATAAAAAAATAATTTAATACTAAGGTGAATCAAAAAATAATTGTCTTAATTTTAGCTTTATGCTCTTAGATATAAACACAATTTTAATACTTGTTGGACTTGGTCTTTTTGCTGGTGTTGTTAACACTTTAGCAGGTGGTGGGTCCCTTGTAACTTTACCAGTCCTAATCCTCTTTCTTGGACTTGATGAAGCTACTGCAAATGGTACTAATAGATTAATGGTTATTTCAGCTGCACTTGTTGCAAGTTATGGTTATAGAAGTAAAGGAATAGTAACTCATCCGTGGGGTCTATATTTTGGTATTGCTGCCACATTTGGAGCAATTATTGGAGCAAGAATAGCAATTGATATTGATGGAGAAACATTTAAAAGGTTCTTAGCAATAATTATGATTACAGTTGGAATTATAATAGTATTTAGATCTAAATCTATATCATCTTTGGACCTTCCAGAAAGATTGTCGGGAAAATATTTAATTGGTGGATTAATTGGATTCTTTTTTATTGGAATATATGGAGGTTTCCTTCAAGCAGGCGTAGGTATTATTATAATGTTATTATTAACACAATTAAATAGAATGAATTTATTTAGAACTAATTCTGTTAAAGCGTTTTCAGTTTTTGTATACTCTATAGCAGCGGTGTTAATATTTGCATTAGATGGTAAAATTTTATGGATGGTTGGATTATGGATGGTTATTGGATCAATTTTTGGTGCCTGGTTATCAAGTAGATGGTCGGTTAAAAAAGGAGACAAAGTTATAAGAATAACACTTTTAATTATGGTGTCTTATATGGCATTCAAACTTTGGATGGATTCATTTAGTAATTAGTGTAGTTCTTTATGCTTAATCCATATCCAGAAAGACCTACACGATGTTTTTGTTTTGAATTACTAAGTAAATTAATATTATAAATCCCAAGATCATGAAGAATTTGAGCTCCAATTCCAAAATCTCTAAAATCTACTTTAGGCTTATCATTATTATCACTTAAATATTTAAGTTTTTTAAGTATGTTTTCAGATGATTGATTTTGATTTATAAATATTATTGCTCCTTTTCCATTCCTGTTTATTTCATCAAAAATTTTATCATAATTTTTTTCATTAGTTCCTGACAAAATTTTGGTAACATCATTATCAACAACTGATGAATTAATTCTTGTTAAAACTGCTTCATCTTTGTTCCATTGACCTAAAGATAATGCTATGTGTAACTGATCATTATTTGTTTGTTTGTATGCTCTTAATCTATAATTACCGAATTGAGTTTTAACATCTTCATCAAAACTTTTACTTATTAAACTGTCTTTCTTCATCCTAAATGCAACTAGATCTTCAATTGAAACAATTTTGAGATTAAATTTTTCTGCAACTTTAATTAACTCTGGTAATCTAGACATTGAGCCATCATCATTCATGATTTCAACTATAACTCCTGCAGATTTAAAACCTGCAAGTCTAGCAAAATCTATAGCTGCTTCGGTATGACCTGTTCTTCTTAGAACTCCTCCATCTTTAGCAATTAGTGGAAAAACATGTCCTGGTCTTTGAAGATCATCAGGTTTAGTTTTCTTATCAACTAATGCCTGAACAGTTTTAGCTCTATCAAGTGCAGATATTCCAGATGTAACTCCATTTCCTTTTAAATCAACAGATACTGTAAAAGCTGTTTCGAGAGGGTCAGTATTATTTGGAACCATTTTCTCAAGATTTAATTTAGAACATAACTTCTCTGACATCGGAACACATATTAAGCCTCTTCCATTTTTTGCCATAAAATTAATCTTTGATGCATCAATTGTTTCAGCAGCAGTTATAAAATCCCCTTCGTTCTCTCTATTTTCATCATCAACTACTATAATAATTTCACCCTCTTTTATAGATTTGATAGCATCTTCAATTTTATCTAATTTTATTTCACCCATTTTCTAATTTTTAATCTGTTAATAATCTCAGCAAATCTATCAAAAAACGTAAAGTTAAATCCCCTGTCAGCAGATACAATCCTTGTTAAATAAATCGCAAAAGGAGCTATTATGAATGTAGATATCCAGCTTCCTAAAAAAGGGCTTATACTGTTGTCTTCAGCAGCATTTTTTCCAAAAACACCAATATAGTGGTATGTCAAAAAGATTATTATTGATAAAACAAGGGGAAATCCTAACCCGCCTTTTCTTATAATTGCTCCAAGAGAAGCACCTATTAGAAATAAAAATATACATGCAAAAACCAAGCTATACTTCTCATTAATGGTTAGAGTGTGAAGGTTTATAAGTTTCTGTTGTAAGAAAAATGTTCTTTTTTTATTTGATAATTGTCTTAAATAAATATCCAATTCATCATTTGCCATTGTGAGCACACTATTAGTTTCATATACTTCAGGATCATCTAGTAGATTAAGGAAAGAAATATTTAGATTAATGCCATCTAGATCAATTTGATTAGGATTTAAATTTGGTAGTTTTTTTAATGTATGACCTAGAATAAAGCTTTCTCCAAAAATATCTTTATCTCTCTCAAACTTTTCTGAAAGAGTATCTGAGCTCATTTTTAATTGTTTAATTTTTTGCATTCTATAGGTTGACCTGTAATTTTCTTCTTCAAGATTAATGTTATTAAATTCTGATATATCTATATTTAACACATATTCTTCAAAAGATGCTCTTGTATATGGATAATTCTGCTTTTCAGATGAACTTGCAGGAACAATATCTTCATACCTATTACCATTTTTTAAAATCAATTGAAGATATTTATCATTTTCGTTTCTTACTTCACCTTTCTCCGCCTTTATAACTAAACGATTAACTTCATCATTGGATATTTTATGAAGAATTATATCCTCAAGATATTGTTCATTATCTCCATATTTTCTAGATACCTTTATATTTAAATCTCCGATGTCATTAAATATACCTTCACGAATGCTTAGAGTAGGTTTAAGTTTAGCTAAATTCTTTCTTAAATTATATGATTTTAACTCACCATATGTTACAACATGATTTGAAAAATAAAAAGATCCAATTCCTAAAAAAATATGAAAGATTAGAAGAGTTACCATACTTCTTATTATAGAAATACCATTTGATTTCATTGCTACAAATTCATAATTTTCTGATAATGTCCCGTATGTTGTCAAAGAAGCTAAAAGAATTGATAGTGGTAAAACTAATGGAACTAACTTAGGTGAAAAATATATAAAGAATTTCCCGATTGTAAATATATCTATCCCTTTTCCAGCCAATTCATCAATATATAACCAAAATGTTTGAATAATGAATATCAAAAAGCAGATTGCAAAGACACTAAGAAATCTGCTTAAATAAAATTTCAATATGTATTTGTCTAAGATTTTCAATTTTCGCTCACTATTAAATAGTTTTGATACTTATTAGTATCAAATTTAAATAAAGACGGTGGAACAGGTAAATTATATTCATAACTTATTGTTAAAAAGGTATTAAGAAGAGTATCGCTTTCTAAATCAAACATCTCAATCTGTTCAATAGAAAAATCAATATTGTTAACCTTAATTTTATACATTATAAATTCATCTTTTTTACTGTATGCATTAACAATATATTTATCATAATCTTTCTCAAATGTTAAATTATATCCATCCAAAAAGAAATTCAAAATTTGATTAGGTGTAAAGTTGAAAAATGTATTATTATTCTTGCTTATAATTATTTCCTCATTTTCATGTATAATGGTATAAATATTTTTTCCATCAAATAACTGGTCGATATCCGGAGTTTCTATAAAATACTTTTCATCTTTTATAAAAAACTCTCCATTCATTGGTAGTAGATTATTTCCAAGATTTGAATTAATAGTGAATTCATAGTACCCATTTTCTATTGATAGTGCATTTTCTTTGACTTTTTCAAGAATTTTAATTCCAGAATCTTGTGCAAATAGATTTGAATAACCTATTACAAAGATTAATGCTATTTTAATTATTTTATTTTTGGCCTCCACTCAATAGGGTTTCTAATGAATTTAAATCTGAAATCAATACTTGTCTGGGTTTACTTCCTTCAAAAGGCCCAACTATCCCTGCATCTTCCATTTGATCAATTAATCTTCCAGCTCTATTATATCCAAGTTTCAATTTCCTTTGCAGTAAAGATGCAGAACCTTGCTGATTGGATACAATCACTCTTGCAGCCTCACTAAACATTGAATCTCTGTCCTCAAATGAAACATCTGAGGAAGAACTTCCATCTTCTTTTGAAAATTCTGGTAATAGATAAGCAGAGGGGTAACCTGTTTGGGAGCCAATAAATTCCGATAATTTTTCTACTTCAGAAGTATCTACAAATCCACACTGGATTCTAGTTAAATCGTTTGACTGAGAATATAAAAGATCTCCCCTTCCAATTAACTGTTCTGCTCCACCTGTATCTAAAATTGTTCTAGAGTCAATTTTTGAAGTTACCCTAAATGCAATTCTAGCTGGAAAATTTGCTTTAATTAAACCAGTAATAACATTAACAGATGGTCTCTGAGTAGCTATGATTAGGTGAATTCCAACTGCTCTTGAAAGCTGAGCAAGCCTTGCTAATGGGGTTTCTACTTCTTTGCCAGCCGTCATTATTAAGTCTGCAAATTCATCAATTACAAGAACAATGTATGGTAAAAAAGTATGACCATTTTCAGGATTTAATTTTCTAGAAATAAACTTTGAATTATATTCTTTTATATTTCTTGTCATTGCATCTTTTAATAGCTCATATCTTCTATCCATTTCTCTACACAATGAGTTAAGAGTATTAATAACTTTATCATTTTCAATAATAATTGCATCATCCGATTCCGGAAGTTTAGCTAAATAATGTCTTTCAATTTTATTAAATATAGAAAGCTCTATTTTTTTTGGATCTACTAAGACAAACTTTACTTCAGCAGGGTGTTTTTTATAAATAATTGAAGTTAAAATAGCATTAATACCAACAGATTTACCTTGACCAGTTGCACCTGCCATTAGAAGGTGAGGCATTTTTGTTAGGTCAACAACAAAAGTCTCATTGCTAATTGTTTTTCCAATTGCTATGGGAAGCTCCATTTCAGACTCTATATATTTTTTGGATGATAAAAGAGATTTCATTGACACTATAGACTTTTTCTTATTTGGGACCTCAATACCAATAGTACCTTTTCCTGGAATAGGTGCAATTATTCTTATTCCCAATGCCGAAAGCGATAATGCTATATCATCCTCAAGATTTTTAATTTTCGAAATCCTAATTCCTGCCTCTGGAATTATTTCATAAAGAGTAACAGTTGGGCCAATAGTAGCTTTAATCTGTTTTATACCAATATTGTAATTTTTTAGAGTATCAACTATTTTGTTTTTATTAGTCTCAAGCTCTTCTTGGTCAATTTTAATTGTTCCATCACCATAATCTTTTAATAATTCTATGCTTGGATTTTTAAAGCTGCTTAAATCAAGAGTTGGATCAAATTTTTTTGGGTTAACTTTACTAAAACCAATATCCCCTGTACTTTTTTCTTCAAAATTAATTTCTTCAACTTCCATTGAAATATTATTATTGTAATTCTCAACATCAGATTTGACAGAATCTAATTTAATTTCATCTTTTTTTATTTGATCTATTACTTCTAGATCATTTGTATTTGATTCTAATTTATTATCAGCTTTAATTTCATTATTTTTTAGTAACTCATTACTCTTTTTTGGAATAATATTTTTTTTAAGGAATAGTAAAATAGAATTTGGGGTAAAGTTGAAAAGGACTGCTAGGGATAAAACTAACATGAAAGATAAAACTAGTATAATCCCAATATTTCCAATATAGGTTTCAAGAAATGAATTTATTTCAAAACCAATAATTCCAGATTGAATTGGAAAATAGTTACTTAGATATCCAGATAGTAACGTAGTCCATATCATTAGAATTAATAGCCAATTAATTTTCCTAACTAAATCAAGAATTTTTTTGTTAAATAAAAGATGATAGGAGGAAATAAAAAGTATAAGAGGTAAAATAAAGCTTGCAATACCAAATGATTTAAAAATTAAAAAATGACTTATGGACGCACCAATTTTACCTAATATGTTTTCAACCTCAATATTTCTGTCAAATAAATTTTCTACATTACTTTGATCAACTTTCCAGTTAAACATGTAAGAAATAAATGAAGTAATAAGTATTAGCGAAATGAATAGGAGAGTATAGCCAATTAGAACTTTAAATTTATTCATATCAGCTTTTTTCTTGCTACCCATAGATAAAAAGTATAAGACAAAAATACGAATATGAGTTTAGATTATTAATTTTTATTACCTAAAGTCCTAATTTTTATCCTAAAAGCAGCATATATCAATGTCATAAATGGACTTATCCAATTAAAAACTGCATAAATAAAATATTCTCCTACACCTACACCAAGAACAGAAGAATGGTAAGCTCCACAAGAGTTCCATGGAATAAGCGCCGAGGTCACTGTTGCAGAATCTTCGAGAGTTCTACTTAAATTTTCAGGAGCAAGCCCCTTATCTTTAAAAGCTTTTTCAAACATTTTTCCAGAGACAACAATTGACAGGTACTGATCTGATGCACTAATGTTTAAAGCTAAACAAGAAGCTACAGTACTAGCGAATAATTTAAATGTGTTATCTGCCCATTTTAATAAAGTTTTACTTATCGTTTTTAGTGCTCCAATAGCATCCATTACTCCTCCAAAAACCATAGTTCCAATAACTAAAAAAATAGTATTCATCATACCTAGCATACCACCAGTTGAAAATAAATCATTTAAAATTTCATTATTTGTTTCTATGTTTACTTGCCCAGTAATTGTATCCATAATTACTACATATGAGCTTACAATGGAAGAATTTGACCCTTTTGAAAGTTCAGTAATTATTTGTGGTTGAAAAATTAGAGAAAATAATCCTCCCACTAAAGTTCCAATTACAAGTGCTATTAGAGGTGGTGTTTTTTTAACAATCATAATCAATACTAATAATGGAACAATAAATAATATTAGCGAAATATTAAATTTTTCAGTTATTGCATTTAGTAAATAAGTATTGTCTGCAGTTCCATCGGATACTTGTAAAAATCCTAATATTATAAAAACAATTAAAGTAATTGTAATGCTTGGAATTGTTGTGTAAGTTAAATATTTAATATGTTTAAATAGATCAACCTTTGTAACTGCAGCAGCAAGATTGGTAGTATCACTTAATGGAGATAGCTTATCCCCAAAATAGGCCCCAGCAATTACTGCTCCACCTACCATTCCAGCTGGAATTCCTAGAGCTTTTCCTATCCCAACTAATGCTATTCCGACAGTAGCAGATGTTGTCCAGCTACTCCCTGTAGCTACTGATATTATTGAGCATATTACTATGCATGCTGGAAGAAATATGTTGGGGTCAAGTATTTTTAAACCATAATATACCATTGCAGGGATTATACCGCTAATCATCCATGTTCCAGCAAGCGCACCTACAAATAAAAGAATCAATAATGCCCCTGTTACAGACTTTATGCTGTTAGATATACTTGTAAGTATATTCTTATATGAAACCCTATATGCAAATCCAATAGATGCTCCAAAAAGTCCTGAAAGAATTAATATAAATTGATTAGTTCCATTTAAAGAATCATCTCCGTAAACAAAGACATTGATACTTAAGAGTAGTACAAGAAAAAAAATAGGAAGCAAAGCTACTCCAATCGGTAAATTTACACTAGAAGAATTTTTCAAAAAATAAATTATATACTACAAGTTCAGAAAAAAAATCTTAACCATAATACAATACGATATTTATTTGATTAAACTTTAGCTATTTTTACTAAGTGGAACATAATATCAATAAAGTTTTTAAAGATAAAATTGAATCACTTAAGGAATGTAAATTTTTGGTTGCATTAAGTGGAGGTGTGGATAGTATGGTCCTTGCTAACTTGTTTATTCAAAATAATTTAAATTTCTCTATTGCCCATTGTAATTTTGACCTAAGAGCAAAAGAAAGCAATGCTGATCAAGAATTTGTTTTAAGTTGGTCAAGAAAAAATAAGATAAATTATTATCATTCAAAATTTACCACTAAAGTTTTTTGTGATAAAAGTAAAGTGGGTATTCAAGAAGGTGCTAGAAATTTAAGATATAATTGGTTTAATGAACTTAGAGTAATCCATAAGTTTGATTATGTAGTAACCGCACATCATTTAGATGATCAACTCGAAACATATTTAATTAATACTATGAGAGGCACAGGGTTAAATGGGCTTTTGGGTATTCCGGAAAAAACAAATAATTTATTTAGACCACTTCTTCAAGTTTTAAAGGATGAAATATTAGTGTATGCTGATATAAACAAAATTGATTTTAGAGAGGATTCTTCAAATTTTAAAAATGATTACTACAGAAATATGATTAGAAATATGATCATTCCTGAGTTTAAGAATTTTGATGATAATGTTATGTTAAAGTTTAAAACAACAGTAAATAACTTAATGTCTACTAAGATATTTGTTGATATAATCATTAAACAAACTAAAGATAAATTTTTTGATGAAGACAAAAACATGGTAAAAGTAAAAATTGATGAGCTATTGAATTTAAAACCATTGGACTTCTTCGTCCATCACTTATTTATTGATTATAATTTTAATTTTAAAGAGATTATAAAATTATTTAAGTCGGATTCAGGTAAGTTTATCATTTCTCAATCACATATATTGACCAAGAAAAAAAACTTTTTAATAATTACTAGAAATGATTAAAAATATATTCTTTTCAATTATTTCAGTTTTTTCACTCAATTCTCAAGAGAAGGAGCCTGTTTCATGGTCATATGAAGTTAACAAAGTAAGTAATTTAGATTACGAAATTATTTTTGATGCTGTTATAATCGATGGATGGAAATTATATTCACAATTCTCCCCAGAGGAAGGATCGGTTGCCACTAGTTTTAAGTTTTTAAATAAGAATTCTAATTATGAGGCAAATGAAATTTTTGATGAAGACCCGTATACAATTGGTTATGACAACGTTTTCAAGATGGATTTATTTTATTTTGAACAAAATGCATCCTTTTCACAATCAATTAAACTCTCTGATAAAGATATAAATCAGATAAAAATAGAGATTGACTACTCATCTTGTGATGATGAATTATGTATTTTTCGAAATGAGACGTTTAATGTAATACTTGATAATAGTAAGAAAATGATTCAAGATGAAAATGTCACGTTAGATGATATTAAAAAATATAATTTACTTGAACTAGATTTAGATAAAACTAGTTATAATAGCTTTGATGTAATACAATCATCAAATTATTTTGAAATTTTTATTTTCGGTTTACTTGCTGGTTTTTTAGCCCTATTAACTCCTTGTATTTTCCCCATGATACCTTTGACTGTTTCATATTTTATTGATCAAAATAAACTCAAGTATAGTAGTTTAATTTCAGCATCCTTGTATGGTGCATTTATTGTATTGATATACATATTGTTAAGTGTGCCATTTCATTTATTTGATAGTCTAAATCCTAATATTCTAAATACCATTTCAACTAATGTATACGTGAATATTACATTCTTTATAGTTTTCATATTATTTGCAATTTCATTTTTCGGATACTTTGACATAGTAATTCCAAGTAATATAATATCTGGTTCTGAGAAAAAATCAGAGAAAGGTGGGGTTATTGGAATATTTTTCATGTCTCTCACATTAGCTCTAGTTTCATTTTCTTGTACTGGTCCAATACTAGGATCTTTACTAGCAGGTTCTTTATCATCAGCTCAATCAGGAGCTATACAGCTTTCGTTTGGAATGTTTGGTTTTGGATTAGCATTAGCTCTTCCTTTTACTTTTTTAGCATTCTACCCAAAATATCTTTCAGTAATACCTAAATCTGGAATTTGGTTAAAAAAGCTTAAGGTTTCTTTAGGGTTTATTGAACTTGCTCTAGCATTTAAATTTCTTTCAAATGCAGATTTGGTTGAAGGCTGGGGTATCTTAAAAAGAGAAATATTTATAGTCATATGGGTGATTATATTTTTAATTCTTTCATTTTATCTTTTTAAAACCCAATTTAACAAAGTTAATTTCAGAAATATATTCGGTTGGCTTTTCCTAATTTTCTCTTTATACCTTGGTTCAGGATTAATTAGTAGTAAAAATGTGAGACTTTTAAGTGGTATTCTTCCTCCAGAATTTTATTCTGTTGAAAGTAAAACTAATGGTTGTCCATTGAATCTTAATTGTTTTAAAGATTTTGAAGAGGGTAAAAATTATGCAGTTAAAAATGAGAAAATTATTCTTTTAGATTTCACAGGTTGGGCTTGTGCAAATTGTAGGAGGATGGAAGAAAATGTTTGGTCTAAACCTGCTATATTTAATATGCTAGATAATAATTTTGTAATTATTTCCTTGTATGTTGATGACAGAACTAAGCTATCAAAGAGTGAGGAATTTAAATATTTAAATAAATCAGGAAATGTTCAATATGTTAACAATGTTGGTAGGAGATGGTCTTTATTTCAACAGGTTAATTTTAACAATGCTTCACAACCATATTATGTGGCAATGATTCCTTCCGGAAAAATTTTAACGGAGCCCATTCAATACACATCTGAAGAAAACTTTAAAAATTGGTTAGAATTGTCAATAGAGAAATCCTCTGAGTAATTTATTTTCGAAAATAGACCTCTTCAAAAGGAATTCTAAATCTTTTACCATACACACCTTCTTTACTTCTAATACCACATCCAATCACCATGTTTATTTCAGATTTCTTATTTAGCCTTAATAAGTTTTTTAATTTTAATGAGTCAAATCCTTCCATTGGACATGTATCATAACCAAATCCAGACATACTAATCATGAAATTTTGAGATGCAAGTGCTGCACTTTTATGAGCAACAATTCTTGTATCAGAACTTCTTAATTGCCTATACATTACTTTAAAAATACCAACTAAATAGGCAAAAATAAATTTAGAAAAACTAAGTATACCATAGAAGTCCTTGTATACAAGTGGGATAGCTTTAGTGTAATATTTTTTAGTTTGATCATATTGCTTAGCACTTAAAACTTCCTTATTTGAATTAAAAAAATCAATATTTTGATTTGCTCGTAATTTCCATAAATCTTTTCTAACTATTGTTATAACAATCTCCTTAGCAGTGGATGCAGCAGGCTGATTAAAGCATATCTTAGAAATACTAGTTAGTAGTTCTTTATTAGTGATATGATAAAATTCCCATAATTGAAGGTTGCTACTAGTAGGAGCTAATACTCCATTTTTTAAACACTTTTTTACAATCTCAGTATCAATTTCTTTACGTGCGTCAAACTTTCTAATAGATCTTCTAAATTCAATAGCCTCACTCACAGTTTTTTCCATACTATATTTTCTCAAGTATTTTTTTTATAAAATTAAATGAATTAGGATAAGGCCCATATCTTAATGGTAGATCAATCATTGATTTTTTTTCAAGAACAGGTTTATAATGAGTAAATGTATCAAAGCTAAACTTTCCTCTGTAAGATCCCATTCCACTTGGACCAATACCTCCAAATGGTAAATTTGGGTTTACATAGTGAATAAGAGTATCATTGACTACACATCCTCCAAACTTATATGAGTTGATTAACTTATCGATAAACTTTTGATTTTTTGAAAAAATGTAGAATGCTAATGGAGATTGATTTGCATGAAGAATTTTTTCTAAATCATTTTCATTTTCATATGATAAAATTGGTAAAATTGGTCCAAAAATTTCGTCTTTCATTATTTCAGAATTAACATCAGGATCAATTATTAGTGTGGGCTCAACATAAAGATTTTCTTCATCTATTTTACCACCAAATTCTATATTCTGATTATTTAAATTTTTTTTGAGTCTTTTTAAATTATTAGTATTAATGATTCTTCCATAACTATCTGATTCAATCGGAGAATTGCCAAAAGTAGATATGATATTCTTTTTTAGCATTGAAATTAATTCATCTTTAACATGATTATTAACAATTACATAATCAGGAGCAATACATGTCTGACCACAATTTACAAACTTGCCAGATACAATCCTTTTAGCAACTTTGTTTATATCTATTCCTGAATCAACCACACATGGACTTTTACCTCCAAGTTCTAATGTTATTGGAGTTAGATTTTTTGCTGCTTTTTCGGCAATAATTTTTCCAATCCTAGTGCTTCCAGTGAAGAAAATATAATCCCATTTTTTATCAAGGAGGTATTTGGCAGTTTCAGCATCTCCTTCAATTACACTAACTAAATTTTGAGGAAAAACAGTTTCAATTAATTCTTTTAAAACAGATGATGTATTAGGTGCCAACTCTGAAGGTTTTATTACAACTGTGTTTCCAGCAGCCACTGCACCTATTAAGGGTGTTAATGATAGTTGAAATGGATAGTTCCAAGGTGTTATGATAAGTGTATTTCCGTAGGGTTCCGGAATAAGATAATTTTTCGAAGGATAATTAAAGATAGATCCACCAACTCTTTTTTTTCTTGACCATCTTTTTAGTCTTTTAGTAAATAATCTAATTTCTCTTTTAACTAGAAGAATCTCAGATAGAAATGACTCAAATTCATGTTTATCTAGATCTTTCTTTAGAGCGTCATATATTTTTGACTCATTTGTGCTAATTGTTTTTAAGAGTGAATTTAAAATTTGAATTCTATAGTTAACAGAATTAGAATTAGTTTTGGCAAATTTTATTTGTGAATTAATTATGTAATCAATTTCTTTGTAACCCATATTGAGTTCAATTTAATTATTTAAATTCAAAAACGATATTTAATAATTTGGGTATAACATATTTTATTTTATATATACCTGTTTATTAGATATTTAAATCAAATTTTATTATTTTGAATATAGTTATACTTTATAAATACATTTAAAAAGATAACAACTTGGTAATAATTTTAGTTTTTAATAACAATTTACATGTACAATAAATACAGTCGAGTAGTAACAAAGGATGACTCTCAACCAGCTGCTCAAGCTATGCTTCACGCTATTGGTTTGACTGGGGATGACTTTGATAAACCTTTTATAGGTATAGCTAGTACTGGTTATGAAGGTAATCCGTGTAATATGCATTTAAACGACCTCTCTGTAAAAATAAAAGAAAGTATAGTTAATACTGACTATGTTGGCCTTATATTTAATACTATAGGTGTTAGTGATGGCATTTCAATGGGTACATTTGGTATGAGATATTCTTTGCCATCTAGAGATATTATTGCTGATTCAATGGAAACTGTTGTTCAAGCTATGTCCTATGATGGATTAGTAACTGTTGTAGGTTGTGATAAAAATATGCCAGGTGCTTTAATGGCAATGCTTAGACTTGATAGACCGAGTATATTGGTTTATGGAGGAACAATTGACTCTGGTTGCTATAATAATAAAGAGCTAGATGTTGTTTCAGCATTTGAAGCATGGGGTGAAAAAGTTGCTGGAAAGATTGACGATAATGAATATAAAAATGTAATTAAAAATGCCTGTCCCGGTGCAGGAGCATGTGGTGGTATGTATACTGCTAATACAATGGCATCAGCAATTGAAGCTTTGGGAATGTCTCTTCCATATAATTCCTCTAACCCTGCAATAAGCAAAGATAAAATAAATGAATGTGCTGAAATAGGTTCTGCTATGAAATTACTCATAGAGAAAGACATCAAGCCTTCTGATATAGTTACAAAAAAATCTCTTGAAAATGCATTAAGACTAATTACAATATTAGGAGGATCTACAAATGCAGTTCTTCATTTTTTAGCTATTTCTAGAGCAGCTAATTTAGATTTATCTATTGATTATTTTCAAGAAATAAGTGATTCTACGCCTTTTATCGCAAATCTCAAACCAAGTGGTAAATATTTAATGAAGGATTTACATAAAATAGGAGGTGTTCCTTCTGTGTTAAAATATATGCTAGATAATAATCTGTTAAATGGAGAATGTATGACAATAACAGGTAAAACTCTCAAAGAAAACTTATCACAAGTTCAATTACCAGATATGGATACAAATGATATTATTTTCCCAATTTCAAATCCAATAAAAAAAACTGGCCATATTCAAATTTTAAAAGGAAATCTTGCAGAAGAAGGTTGTGTTGCTAAGATAACTGGAAAAGAAGGTTTAAAATTCACTGGTCCTGCTAAGGTTTTTGATAGTGAATTTGAATGTTTATCTGCAATAAAAGAATCTAAAGTATTTAAAGGTGAAGTTGTAGTAATTAGATATGAGGGACCAAAAGGAGGACCTGGAATGCCTGAAATGCTTAAGCCTACATCTGCTATTATGGGAGCTGGACTTGGAAAAGATGTTGCGTTAATAACTGATGGAAGGTTTTCAGGAGGTACTCATGGCTTTGTTGTTGGTCATATTGTTCCAGAAGCATATGAAGGAGGTACTCTAGCTATAATTGAAGATGGAGATATAATTACTATTGATTCGGAGAATAATGTATTACATGTTGATATTTCAGAAAAGGAAATAACTAATAGAATTAATAACTGGAAAAAACCAGATCCAAAAATTGACAAAGGAATTTTATATAAATACGTTAAATCTGTTTCAAATGCATCTAATGGATGTGTTACTGATGAATAGAAATTATGAAAAAGAAAAAAATAAGTGGTGCAGAAGCTGTAGTTCATTCTTTATTAAATGAAGATGTTGATTTGATATGGGGATACCCAGGTGGTGCAATTATGCCTGTATATGACGAGTTTTATAAATTCCAAGATAAGTTACAGCATATTTTAGCTAGACATGAACAAGGAGCAATCCATGCTGCACAGGGTTATGCTAGATCTTCCGGAAAAGTAGGCGTGGCAATTGCAACATCAGGGCCTGGTGCAACTAATCTTGTTACTGGTATTGCCGATGCACAAATAGACTCAACTCCAATTGTATGTGTCACTGGCCAAGTTCCTTCTCACCTTTTAGGTTCTGATGCATTTCAAGAAACAGATATTATAGGAATTTCAATGCCAGTTACTAAATGGAATTATCAAATTACTAAAGCATCTGAAATTCCTGAAATTTTTGCAAAAGCATTTTATATTGCAAAATCAGGTAGACCTGGTCCAGTATTAATTGATATAACTAAAGATGCTCAATTTGAGTTTTTTGATTTTAATTATTCAAAATGTGAAGGGATAAGAAGTTATAATCCATTACCTGTAATTAGTAATGACGCAATAGATGATGCCTCAAAGCTAATAAACTCTGCAAAGAAACCACTTATTGTTTGGGGTCAAGGAGTTATTTTAGGAAATGCTGAAAAAGAGTTCAGGGATTTTGTTGAAAAAAGTGGAATCCCTGCTGCATGGACAATTTTAGGCTTATCTGCACTTCCAACTTCTCATGATCTAAATGTTGGAATGGTTGGAATGCATGGAAATTATGGTCCTAATGTTCTAACAAATAAATGTGACTTACTTATTGCTGTTGGTATGAGATTTGATGATCGAGTAACAGGAGATCCGAAAACTTATGCTTCACAAGCAAAAATAATTCACCTTGATATTGATCCAGCAGAAATAAATAAAAATATTATTGTAGACGTTCCAGTTATTGGTGATTGTAAAGATTCTCTTAAATTAATTACAAGTAAGATTGAAAAAAAATCTCATGCTAAATGGATCTCCAAATTTGATGATTTAATGAAAATTGAATTTGAAAAAGTTATTAGGTCTGATTTAAATCCATCTAAAGATGGCTTAACGATGGGGGAATCTATTATAGCAATAAATGAATACACTAAAGGTGATGCTATTATAGTTACTGATGTTGGTCAACATCAAATGGTAGCATGTAGATATGCTAATTTTATTAGTTCAAAGAGTAATATCACCTCAGGAGGATTAGGTACAATGGGATTTGCACTTCCAGCAGCAATGGGTGCTAAAATGGGTGCTTTAAATAGGGAGGTAGTAGCGGTTATTGGAGATGGAGGTTATCAAATGACAATTCAGGAACTAGGTACAATTTTTCAATTACAGATACCTGTAAAAATTGTTATTCTTAATAATGATTTTCTAGGCATGGTTCGTCAGTGGCAACAATTATTCTTTGATAAAAGATATGCTTCAACTGAAATGATAAACCCAGACTTTGTTGCAATTGCAAAAGGTTATTATATAGATTCTGAAAGAGTTAAAGATAGAAAGGATTTAAAACCTGCTGTAGAAAGGATGATCAAATCAAAGAAGCCTTATGTTTTAGAAATATGTGTTGAGAAAGAAAATAATGTATTTCCAATGATACCCTCAGGTGCATCTGTATCTGATATTAGATTAAATTAAAATGGAAAAGAAAAATAATTATACCATCTCAGTTTATACAGAAAATAATGTAGGACTTCTACATAGACTTTCAGCAATTTTCTTAAAACGTCATATAAATATCGAGAGCTTTACTACCTCTGAATGTGAAATTAAAGATGTGTTTAGATTTATTATAGTTGTAAAAATGACTAAATCTGGTGTTGAGAAAGTATCTAAACAGATTGAAAAACAGGTAGAGGTTATTAAAGTTTATTTTCATACAGATAGAGAAACTATTTTTCAAGAGTCTGCGCTTTATAAAATGAAATCCTCAGCTCTCTTTGAAGAAAGACATATTCAAAATATTATTAAAGAATCCAATGCCAGGATAGTTACCGTTAATCCAGAATATTTTGTAATTGAGAAAACTGGATTTAGAGATGATACTGAAAAACTTTATAATGATCTTGAGAAATATGGCCTTCTTCAATTTACAAGATCAGGAAGAATTGCTGTTTCCAAAGAAAAGATGGGAATATCAGAAATTTTGAATACTTTTAAAAACCAAAAATAAAAACTATGAAAAATTATTTCAATAGCTTATCCTTTAGAGAAAAATTAATGCAGCTTGGTAGATGTAGATTTATGGATTCATCTGAGTTTATTGATGGTATCAATTTTTTAAAAGGTAAAAAAATTGCAATTGTTGGATGCGGTGCCCAAGGTTTACATCAAGGGTTGAACATGAGAGATTCAGGTCTTGATATTTCTTTTGTACTTAGACAATCCTCAATTGATTCTAAGAGACAATCCTATGTAAATGCCTCTTCTAACAATTTTAATGTTGGGAATTTTGATGAAATAATTCCCAATTCAGATTTAGTAATTAATTTAACTCCTGATAAGAATCATTCGCCAGTAGTTGAACAATTAATGCCATTAATGAAAAAAGATTCAATATTATCTTATTCTCATGGATTTAATATTGTTGAGGAGGGAATTAAAGTTAGAAATGATATAACTGTTATAATGGTTGCACCTAAATCTCCAGGTTCTGAAGTAAGAGAAGAATATCTTAGAGGTTTTGGAGTTCCAACTTTAATTGCAGTTCATCCGGAAAATGATATAAATAATTTTGGTTTTGAAGCTGCAAAAGCATATGCAGTATCTCTAGGTTCTCATAAGGCAGGTGTTCTAGAATCATCTTTTGTTGCTGAAGTAAAATCTGATTTGATGGGTGAACAAACTATATTGTGTGGTATGCTTCAAACTGGATCAATACTATCTTTCAATAGAATGATTGAACTTGGAGTTGATCCAGGATTTGCATCTAAATTAATTCAACATGGTTGGGAGACGATTACTGAATCTCTAAAGCATGGAGGTATTACTAACATGATGGATAGACTATCAAATGCTTCGAAATTTAAAGCTTATGAATTATCAGAAGAGTTAAAATCAATTCTTTCGCCATTATTTATTAAACATATGGACAATATTTTATCTGGTAATTTTTCTGAAACTATGATGAAAGATTGGGGTAATGATGATAAAGAGCTCTTAAATTGGAGAGAGCAAACAAGTCAAACAGCTTTTGAAAAAACTAACCCTACTTCAGATGAAATATTAGAACAAGAATATTTCGATAATGGAGTTTTAATGGTAGCATTTATTAAAGCTGGAGTTGAACTAGCTTATGAGACTATGGTTGAAGCTGGAATTAAAGAAGAATCTGCTTACTATGAATCTCTTCATGAACTTCCATTAATTGCTAATCTAGTTTCTAGAAAAAAACTTTATGAAATGAATAATATTATTTCAGACACTGCGGAGTATGGATGTTATTTATTTAATAATGAAGCAATCCCACTTTTATCAAACTTCTTTAAGAAAATTGATAATAATGTTATAGGATCTAGTTCACTAATTAATGATTCAAACTCAATTGACAATAAAAAATTAATTGAGATTAACGATTCAATAAGATTTCATTCAATTGAAATTATTGGAGATGAGTTAAGACAGCATATGACTTCAATGAAAAAAGCATTATAAATAAATGCAGTTGCCAGATTTAAAGGGAGTAAGAAGTGCTTCGGAGAATTTAAAAGATGTTTCTAGTATAACCCCATTGACTCTAAATGATCGACTTTCTAAACAATTCAATTCAAGAGTTTTTTTGAAAAGAGAAGATCTTCAAAAAGTCAGATCATTTAAAATTAGAGGGGCTTTTAATAAAATTAGGTCTGTTAATTTTAATAACTCAAAAAATAAAAGGATTATTTGTTCAAGTGCTGGTAATCACGCACAAGGATTTGCTTTTTCTTGTAACAAGTTAAAAATATTTGGTACTGTCTATATGCCTGAAACTACTTCTAAGCAAAAAGTTGAAAGAGTAAAGATGTTTGGAGGAGATTATATAAAAATAATTTTATTTGGTGATAATTTTGATGATGCACAAAAAGAAGCTCAAAAAAATCTTTCAGATGATACGATTTTTATTCATCCATTTGATGATATTAAAGTAATTGAAGGCCAAGGAACAGTTGCTCTTGAAATTTTAGATCAAATTGATAAACATTTTGATTATTTAATTGTTCCCATTGGAGGAGGGGGGTTAATTTCAGGAATAATAACTGTTTTTAAGGATTTATCACCAAAAACAAAAATAATTGGGGTTGAAGCTCAGGGAGCTCCAGCTATGTATAAATCAATTAAAGAAAATAAAATTGTCACATTAAATAAAATAGATAATTTTGTTGATGGTGTATCCATAAGAAAGATTGGGAAAATCCCGTTTGAACTATGTAAAGATTACTTAGACGATCTGCTTATTGTCCCTGAAGGTAAAATATGTCAAACGATTTTAGAGTTATATAATAAAGATGGTATTGTTGTTGAACCAGCTGGAGCGATTGGAATATCTGCTCTAGAGATGAATTATGAGAAATTCCAAAAAAAAAATGTTGGTGTTTTAATTTGCGGAGGTAATAATGATATTACTAGAATGGCTGAAATTAAAGAAAGAGCATTAGTATATTCAAATTTAAAGCACTACTTTATAGTTAAATTTCCTCAAAGAAAAGGGGCTTTGAAAGAATTTGTTAATAATGTAATTGGAGAAAATGATGATATTACATTTTTTGAATATGTAAAAAAGAACAATAGAGAATATACCTCTGCTATTGTAGGAATAGAGTTAAAGTTTTCTAAAGATTTAGACCAATTAATACAAAAAATGAAAGAAAGTGGTTTCTTTGGAGAATATTTAAATAATAAACCAGAAACCTTGCGTTTTTTAATATAAAATATATGTCTTCACAAAACCATACTTTTGAACAATTACACTGCAAAGAATATTTAGTTAATGGAAAACTAGAAAAGTGGGAAGGTCCCGTCTCTAATGTATATTCAACCATTGATAGTAATCCGAGTACTTCTTATTCTCCAACTCTATTGGGTTCAATTCCTGACATGGACTCAGACTCTGCTATAGAGGCTCTTGAATCTGCTAAAAATGCTTTTAATCGTGGTCAAGGTAAATGGCCTACAATGAAAGTTATTGATAGGTTAAAATGTATGAAGAGATTTGCTGATAAGATGAAGGACCATAGGGATCAAGTAGTTGAATTATTAATGTGGGAAATTGGAAAAAACAAATCAGACTCTGAAAAAGAATTTGATAGAACTGTGAAATATATTTATGATACAATTGACGAGTATAAAAATATTGACAGATCATCCTCAAGGTTTGAGAAAGACTCTGGAATTCACGCTCACATTAGAAGAGGACCTTTGGGTGTCGTATTATGTTTAGGTCCATATAATTATCCTTTAAATGAAACTTTTTGTCTTCTTATTCCTGCAATTTTAATGGGAAATACTACAATTTTTAAACCTGCAAAACACGGTGTCTTACTTATTTCACCTTTATTAAAAGCTTTTAAGGAATGTTTCCCTCCAGGTGTTGTAAATATTTTATTCGGTAGGGGTAGAAAAATTTGCCCACCTATAATGAAAACTGGTTATGTAGATGTTTTAGCTTTAATTGGACATAGTTCGTCTGCTGTTGCTTTACAAGATCAACATCCAAATAAAAATAGACTTAGATTAGTACTTGGATTAGAAGCAAAAAATCCTGCTATTATTCTACCTGATGCTGATTTAGATTTAACGATTCAAGAATGTATTTCAGGTTCTTTATCATATAATGGCCAAAGATGTACTGCCCTTAAAGTACTTTATGTTCATGAATCTATTGCTGATGAGTTTAACAAAAGATTCTCTAAAGCCGTTGATAATCTTAAATTTGGTATGCCTTGGGAAGATTCTTTTCTAACGCCACTTCCTGAACCCTCGAAACCAGAGTATATTAGAGGTTTGATAGATGATGCTGTATCAAAAGGTGCTAATATAATAAACAGTAAGGGTGGTGAATTGTCGGATAACTATTGCTATCCAGCAGTTCTATATCCAGTTAATAACACAATGAAAGTATTCGAAGAAGAACAATTTGGTCCAGTTGTTCCAATTATTCCGTTTAATGATATAGATAAGCCTTTAGGTGATATGGCTAATTCTGAATATGGTCAACAGGTTAGTTTATTTGGAACTGATACAAAGAAGATTGGTCCTTTAATTGATACACTTGCTAATTTAGTCTGTAGAGTAAATCTAAATAGCTCTTGTCAAAGAGGTCCTGATATTTACCCTTTTACTGGTAGAAAAAACTCTGCAGTTAGCACATTAAGTGTTCATGATGCCCTAAGAGCCTTCTCTATTAGAACATTTGTTGCTTCAAAGGACAATATTCATAATAACAGAATATTAAAAAAACTTTTAGATTCAAATGATTCTAACTTTATCTCAACTGACTATATACTTTAGTTGTTTTGAATAAATTTTACAATATAGTCGCCAACCTCATTTGTTGAGTATGCCTTTTCGTCTTTATTTACTAAATCAGATGTCTTAAATCCGTTTAAAAGTGAACTTTCAACAGCATTGTTGATAAGACTAGACTCATCTTTTAAATTATATGTAAAGTCTAACATCATCGAAAGTGATAGAATAGAAGCGATTGGATTGGCTATTTTCTTTCCCGTAGCTTCAGGGTAGGAACCATGGATTGGTTCGTAAACTGCATTTTTTGATCCAACTGATGCTGAAGGCATTAATCCCATTGATCCTGATATAACTGAAGCTTCATCTGTAAGTATATCTCCAAAAAGATTTGACGTTATTAAAACGTCATATGAACTAGGCCATTGAATAAGTCTCATAGCAACAGCATCAACAAATTCATATGTAACAGTTACCTCAGGATAATCTTTTTCCATTGATTGGACAGTCTCTCTCCAAAGTCTAGACGTTTCAAGAATATTAGCCTTATCAACACAACAAAGTTTTTTTGATCTTTTTTGGGCATATTCAAATCCCATTTTTGCAATTCTTATTATTTCATCTCTTGAGTATTGACATGTATCAAATGCATAATTATCATTATTTTTTCTACCTCTTTCTCCAAAATAAATCCCTCCTGTTAATTCTCTGACAAATAGTATATCAGTACCAGTTATCCTTTCTTCTTTAATTGGTGACATATTTAGAAGTGAATCAAAGACTACAGTCGGCCTTAAATTTGCGAAAAGCCCAAGTTTTCTTCTCATTTCAAGTAAACCTTGTTCAGGTCTTATTTTAGCTTTTGGGTCATTATCATATTTTGGATCTCCGATTGCACCAAATAAAACGGCATCTGACTTTAAGCACAGATCATGAGTTTCAACTGGGTATGGATCACCGAAGTTATCTATAGCAATAGCACCAACTAAGCCTTCATTCATTTCAACCTTATGATTAAATTTTTTTGCAATACAATTAAGAACTTTTATAGACTCATTTGTAACTTCAGGTCCAATTCCATCTCCTGCAAGGACAGCTATTTTTAATTTCATATTTATTGTGTGTTTAACATTTTTTCAGTTGCTTTAATTGCAGCAACAGTTTGATCAGTATCTAGACCTCTTGTTTTGAATTTTTTAGAACCAGTATCCCATGTGATTGTAGTTTCACAAAACGCATCTGAATCACTGCCTGGAGGGATTCTAACTGCATAATCAATTAATTTTGGAAGATATCTTTTCTGATTAGAATATATTTTTTTAAGTGCATTCATAAAAGCATCAAATTGACCATCACCAGAACAACTTTCTTGAAAAAGTTTATTATTAATTATTAAAGATAATGAGGCAGAAGGTCTAAGTGTTTTAGCATGAGTTAACACATACGACTCAATAATTATATTCTTCTTTTTTTCGGGATAATCTAAAACATCACTAATTATGTATGGTAAGTCTTCAATTGTTACTTTTTCTTTTTTATCTCCAAGTTCAATTACTTTAGATGTCACTATACCTAATTCTTCATCATTTATTTTAATACCCAATTCGTCTAGATTTTTTTTGATATTAGCTTTTCCAGAAGTTTTTCCTAATGCATATTTTCTTTTCCTTCCAAATCTACTCGGTTTTAAGTTATTATAATAAAGGTTTTTTTTGTTGTCTCCATCAGCGTGAACTCCAGCAGTTTGTGTAAACACATTTTCACCTACTATAGGTTTATTAGACGAAACTGTCTGACCTGAAAAAGTTGATATTAGCTTACTAGCTTTAAATAAATTTTTTTCATCTACATTAATCTTAATATCTGGTAGAAAATCTTTAATTGCAGCTACAGCACTTGAAAGTGGCGTGTTTCCAGCTCTTTCTCCCATTCCGTTAATTGTTAAATGTAGCCCATCACAACCGGCTCTAATTGCCTCCATTGAATTACCAACACTAAGATCATAATCATTATGACCATGGAAATCAATATGAAAATCTGGAAACTTTGTTTTTATTTCACTTAAAAATTCAAAGGTTTCGTAATGAGTTAAAATTCCCAATGTGTCAGGCAGTAGAATTCTTTTTATTTTTTGACTGTATAAAAAATTTAAAAAATCCATTACGAATTCTCTACTATTTTTCATGCCATTACTCCAATCTTCAAGGTATACATTAGTCTCAATTGAATTCTTTTCTGCAGTTTGAATTATTTCTTCAATATCTTTAAAATGATCAGAAGGTGTTTTTTTTAATTGATGTTTAAGATGATTTAGTGAACCTTTAGTAAGAAGATTTTGAACAACACATCCAGACTTTAATAACCAATTGATTGATTCTCCTTTATCTAAAAAAGTAAGAACTTCAATTTTTTTTATTTTATTATTCTTATTTGCCCAGTTAGTAATTTGTTTAACTGAATCAAGCTCTCCATCAGATACTCTAGCAGAGGCTACTTCAATTCTATCTATATTTAGTTCCTCTATAAGAAGTTTAGCAATTGTTAATTTTTCTTTTGGTGAGTAGGATACTCCTGATGTTTGTTCACCATCTCTAAGAGTGGTATCCATTATTTCTATAAATCGAGACATTAGTATCTATCTTTATTTGCAAATGTAGATATTTCTTCTTTTTTATTTAGTAAATAGTCAATATCATCAAACCCGTTGGACATATTACTTTTTTTGTAAACACTAATTTTAAATTTTTCCTTTTTATGTGAGTCTTTAATTTGGAATACTTGGTCTACAAGATTAACTTCAAAAATGCTATTGGGATCATTATCTATTTCACTAAATATATCTAAAAGAAATGAATCAGATACTTGAACAGGAAGTACTCCAATATTTAAGCAATTATTTTTAAAAATATCTGCAAAGAAACTAGACACCACAGCTCTAAAACCATAGTCATATATTGCCCAGACTGCATGTTCTCTAGAAGATCCGCATCCAAAATTTTTACCTGCAACTAATATTTTACCTTTATAATTTTTATTATTTAATGGAAATGAATCTATTTTTGAACCATCTGAATTAAATCGCCAATCTCTAAATAAATTATCACCAAAACCTTTTCTTTCGGTAGCTTTTAAAAATCTAGCTGGAATTATTTGATCTGTATCTACATTGTCAATGTTAACCGGAACAGCAGAACTACTTAATATTTTAAATTTATCGTAAGCCATTTTTATATAATTTCTCTTGGGTCTGTAATTTCACCTTTTATAGCAGTTGCAGCAGCAACCAAAGGACTAGCCAATAGTGTTCTAGCTCCAGGTCCTTGTCTTCCCTCAAAATTTCTATTAGTAGTACTAACTGCATATTTACCTTTTGGTATTTTATCATCATTCATAGCTAAACAGGCAGAACAACCAGGTTCTCTAAGTTTAAACCCTGATTCAGTCAGTATATCAAATATTCCTTCATCCTTAATACTTTTGAGAACTTTATGTGATCCAGGGACAAGCCATGCATCAATATTCTCAGATTTTCTTTTACCTTTAATTACACTTGCAAAAGTTCTAAAGTCTTCAATTCTCCCGTTTGTGCAACTGCCTAGAAACACATAATCAATTTTTTTACCAATCATTTTATCTCCCTCATTAAAATCCATGTAATCTAAAGCTTTTTTATATGAAGATTTTGAATCTGATTCTTTAGCTTTTGGAATTGACTTTGATATTGGTATTGCCATTCCAGGATTAGTACCATATGTTATCATTGGTTCAATTTCTTCACCCTTAAAGTGATATTCCTTGTCAAAGAGCGCATCTTCATCTGACTTTAATGTTGACCAATAGCTTACAGCTTTTTCCCATTCTTTATCTTTTGGAGCAAACTCTCTACCTTTCATATAATCAAATGTCTTTTTATCGGGGGCAATCATCCCACCTCTAGCTCCCATCTCTATGCTTAAATTACAAACAGTCATCCTTCCCTCCATAGACATCTCATTGAAAACATTTCCAGAATACTCAACAAAATAGCCGGTAGCACCTGATGATGATAATTTAGAGATTATATATATTGCAACATCTTTTGGAGTTACATTAGCACTTAGTTTACCATCTACATTAATTCTCATTTTCATTGGCTTTTGCTGCATAATTGATTGACATGCAAGTACCATTTCTACTTCAGATGTCCCTATTCCAAAAGCAATAGCTCCAAACGCACCATGAGTTGACGTATGGGAGTCTCCGCATACAATAGTTAAGCCTGGATGAGTAATTCCATTCTCGGGTCCAATCACATGAACTATTCCATTCTTTTTATGACCAAGACCCCAAAATTCAATACCATGTTCATTACAGTTTTTTTCCAAAGTTTTTACTTGCACTGCAGAAAGCATATCTTTAATAGGTAGGTGTTGATTGATGGTAGGAGTATTATGGTCAGCTGTTGCAAAAGTTCTTTCGGGATACATTACTTTTAAACCTCTATCTTTAAGACCTACAAAAGCTACAGGACTAGTTACTTCATGTATAAAATGTTTGTCAATAAATAAAACATCTGGACCATCATCAATTTTCTCAATTACATGCTTGTCCCAGACTTTATCAAAAAGTGTATTACTCATATTTAATATTTTTATTTTGGAGCATTATTGGAAAATCCAATTCTGACACCTCTTTCTTTTGATCGGCAATAATTAAAAATTCACTGTACACATCATCTAACTGCTTTTTGGATAGATTAACACCAAACTCCTTCATTCTAAAAGCTAAAGCTGCTCTTCCACTTCTTGCCGTAAGTACAATTGATGACTTATCAACACCTACATCGAATGGGTCAATTATTTCATAAGTCTCTCTTTTTTTTATTACTCCATCTTGATGGATTCCCGAGCTATGAGCAAAAGCATTAGATCCAACTATGGCCTTATTTGGTTGAACTGGCATTCCCATTAACTCAGAAACTTTTTGACTAATCTCATTTAAAAGTCTTGAATTAATATTTGTATCCAAGTTTAGGTCAGAATGTTGTCTTAAAATCATAACAACTTCCTCTAATGAAGTGTTTCCTGCTCTTTCACCAATTCCATTAATTGTGCACTCGATTTGTCTTGCACCGCTTAAAACTCCGTATATTGAGTTAGCAGTTGCTAGACCAAGATCATTATGACAATGACAGGATACAGTAACTTTATCTATCCCACTAACATTGTCAATCAGAAACTTAATTTTTTGACCATATTCGTAAGGAAGACAATATCCGGTTGTATCAGGTATGTTTAAAACTGTTGCACCAGATTTTATTACTTCCTCACAAACTTTAGCGAGGAATTCATTATCAGTTCTTCCAGCATCTTCAGCGTAAAATTCTACATCTTCAACATATTTTTTAGCATGGCTAACAGATTTTTTAGCTAACTTGATTATCGAATCTTTGTTTGAATTAAATTTATGTTTTATATGAATTTCTGAAGTCCCAATACCAGTATGGATTCTAGGTTTTTTTGCATATTTTAGTGATTCAGCTGCAACATCAATATCTTTTTCGTTTGCGCGACTTAATGCACAAACAGAAGCATTTTTGATAATTTTAGAAATTTCTACAACAGATTTAAAGTCCCCGGGACTAGAAATAGGAAATCCAGCTTCAATAATATCAACCCCAAGAGAATCAATTTTTTCAGCTAAAATTAATTTACTTTTGGTGTCAAGTTTACATCCAGGAACTTGTTCACCATCTCGTAAAGTAGTATCAAATATTTTTACCTGGTTTTTCATTAGATACTAAATTATTACTTATAATAGTGATACATAAAAAAAAGTATATTAATTTTACAATGTTCGATAATTACTATTTTATTTTAAATAACTGTATATGAACATTTTATATCAAAATTAAATACAATGACTAATCAATTAAAAGATAATCTGTTTGTGTTAATAAAATCATTAACAAAGTCAGAAAAGAGACAATTTAAACTTTATGTTGGTAGGATGGAATCAAATGAAGATTCAAAGTTCTTAAAACTATTTAATCTTCTTGATAAAATGAAACTATATAATGAGGATTTAATAATTAGGAAAAAAATCGTATCAAAACTTCAACTTTCAAATCTAAAAGCACATCTTTACAGACAAATTCTTATAAGTTTGAGATTAAATCCTCAACACAGAAATGTAAAGCTTCATATTAGAGGGCAACTTGACTTTGCAACAATACTTTATCAAAAAGGTTTATACAAACAAAGTCTTAAGATTCTTGATAAGGCAAAATCTTTTGCTTTAAAATATGATGAGAATGCATCTGCATATGAAATTGTCGAATTTGAGAAGCTTATTGAGTCATTATATGTTACAAGAAGTCTAAGTAATAGAACCCAAGAACTTACTACACAAACAAATCATTTAAGAGAACAAAATGAAATTTATAGCAGCCTCTCAAATATTTCTTTACAATTATATGAAAAGCTTATAAAAGCAGGCTATGCTAAAAGCGATAAAGAGTCCAAGGAAATTAAAAAATTTTTCGATCAAAAAATTAAAAATTTTAAACTGAAAGAGTTAGGTTTTCGTGAAACACTAATATATTATCAGATATGGGTTTGGTATAGTTTATTAACACAAGACTTCTTATCAAGCTATAAATATGCTTCAAAGTGGATTGATACATTTGATAAAATGCCAGAGATGATAAGTATCCACCCAGTTTTCTATTTAAAAGGTTACAATTTTTTACTTGAAGCACTTGCATTAATTAAATATCCATCAAAATTTAAAAATCGTTTAAATAATCTAATAAATGTAGTGGAGAGCAAAACATTTCCCAAAAATCAAAATTTGAATGCTTTAATTTTTATTTATAAGTATAATAATCTTTTTAATCTTTTCATTTTAGAGGGAGAATTTAAAGAATCAATTAAAATTATACCTGAAGTTTTGGATGGTATAGAAAAAAATAAAAATTTTATTGATCATCACCATATAATGCTTCTTTATTATAAAATTGCTTGTATGTATTTTACAGTTGCTGATTTTGATAATTCTATAAAATATTTAGGTATAATTATGAAGAACAAAAATATTAAAATGAGAGAGGACCTTCAATGTTTTACAAGAATTTTAAATCTAATTGCACACTGGGAGGCAGGTTATGATTATAATCTTGATAAAATCATAAGAGAAACTTATAATTATCTTGACAGAATGAATGACTTACATGAAGTTCAAAAGACAATATTGAAAAATCTAAATGGTTTAGAAAACATATATCCTGGAGAAATTAAAGGCTTTTTGAGAAATCTTCATAAAGAACTCAAAAAGTATGAAGACGATCCATATGAAAAAAGAGCTTTTCTCTACTTAGATATAATATCTTGGCTGGAAAGTAAAATAAGTAGTGATCCTCTTCAGAATATTATAAAAAGAAAGTCTTTACTTATTAATAGGAAGGAGAAACGTTCCATAAACCTCTCATAGGAGGATTTGCTTGAATACTAATTTCTTTTTTTGAGACAGGGTGAATAAAAGTTACCTGTCTTGAATGAAGATAGATCCCACCGTCCTTATTTGATCTTTTAGAACCATATTTTAAATCTCCTAATATTGGATATCCAATATTGGAGAAATTACATCTTATTTGATGATGTCTTCCAGTTATTAAATCTACTTCAATCTTACAATATTTTTCTAAAGTTTGAATTTTTTTATAAGTCAAACAACCATACTTTGAGTTAGTTTGTTTTTCTTGATTAAAGAAAGATTTATTTTTTTTACTATCCTTTTTGAACCATCCTTCAAGTTTTCCTTCTCTTGACTCAAATGTATTAGATATAATTAACCAATAAAGTTTTTTAATTTCACGTTTTTTTAATTTTTCATTCATTCTTGATAGAGCTTTACTAGTTTTAGCAAAAATTACAATACCAGA